>USRA01000005.1 GCA_900557035.1 uncultured Prevotella sp.
ATCTGGTAAAAACATAAAAAAGTCTTGCAGGCACATTGGCTTGCAAGACTTTTTTTTATGCTTGTTGCTTTCTTTGCAGAAAGATTCGTATGCTATGCTGATTACTTTGTTCCGAAATAGAGGAAGAGCATTCCGAGCAAGACGAGGAGGAGATCCACGAACTTCGCCTTGAGGTTCTTCTCATGGAAGATGGCTGCACCGAAGAGGAAGCTGACGATGACCGAACCACGGCGGATCATGCTCACGATACTGATCATGGCACCCGGTAGGCTGAGCGCATAGAAATATACGAAGTCGGCAGCCGAGAGGAAGATGCTGATGAAGATGATGCTCCAGTGCCAATGGAATGGGGTGGAGTTCTTCTTCGTTGGCCACCAGATCATCAGGAGCATAGCTCCCATGAGGAAGCACTGGTAGATATTGTACCAGCTCTGTACGATCATTCTATCCAATCCCACACCACCATTCTCAGGTGGAGCCATCAGGTATTTATCGTAGAGACCACTCACGGCACCGAGCACGGCAGCCAGTACGATGAAGTAGATCCATTTGTTGTGCTTGAAGTCGATGCCCTCTTTCTTTCCGCTGCGCGAAAGCATGGCAAAGGAGATGATGGCAAGGATGACACCAATCCACTGGTAGAGGTTGAGTACCTCACCGTAAACCAGCAGGGCACCCACGAGCGTCATCACCGGACGGGTGGCATTGATAGGTCCCACGATGGTGAGCGGCAGATGCTTCATGCCGAAATAACCGAAAATCCAACTGCTCAATACAATGAAACTCTTGAGCACGATGTACTTGTGAACTTCCCATCCGCCTTCAGCAACATGGAACATCGTTCCATCCAGCGTATTTCCTGTATAGCTCATGATGATGAACGGCAGGAAGATGAGCGATGAGAAAAGCGTGTTCAGAAAGAGCACGGGAATCACTGCGTTACCTGAAAGTGCCTTCTTCTTGAAGGCATCATAGAATCCCAGCAGCGCTGCTGAGAGAAATGCTAATACTAACCACATATTACTTTTACTTTGACCATTGAACTTTGACCATTGAACTTTATGATTACTTTTACTTTGAACTTTGAGATTACTTTGAACTTTATGATATGGCTTGTCTTGCAACTTATAGGATTATTGCCAATCATAAAGTTCAAAGTTCAAAGTTCGTTGTACCCCACGTCTTCCAGGAACAATGCGTTGCCTGGCATGCTTTCGCCCGCATCACTGCGGCTTCCGTTGTGCAGGATGTCGAGAAACTGTTCCATCGTAATTTTGCCCCTGCCTACATCAATGAGGGTACCCACTACGGCACGCACCATGTTTCGGAGGAAACGGTTGGCGGTAATCTCGAAATACCAGGTAGTAGGGGAGGTCTGAACCCATCGGGCAGCCGACACATGGCAGATGGTAGTCTTGTTGTCACCACCTGCCTTGCAGAAGGCAGCGTAGTCTTCGTGCTGCAGGAAATACTTTGCCGCCTCGTTCATCTTTTCGAAATCGAGGGGGTAGTTCATCTGCAGGGAATAATGGCGCTCGAAAGGATCCTTCCGGGTATGTATATAATAATGATAGGTACGCGAGGTGGCTGAGAAGCGGGCGTGCATCTCGGCATCTACCTCCCGAACTTCATAGACGGCAATGTCGCGTGGCAGGATTCTGTTCAGACGATACACCAGCTGGTCGAGGGCCATCGGGATTCTTTCTTTCGAAACTTTCTCTTCCGAAACTTTCTCTTCCGGATTCCAGTCAAAATGCGCTGCCATGTTTCGGGCATGCACGCCGGTGTCTGTTCTTCCTGCACCTACCACTTCAATCTCTTTTCTGAGGAGGATGGAGAGGGCACGCTGCAACTCCTGCTGCACCGAATTGGCATTGGGCTGAATCTGCCAGCCGTGATAGTTGGTTCCGTCGTAACCAAAGAATATAAAATATCTCATTGCTTTTCACTTAAAACGACTGCAAAGTTACTAAAAAAACGTGAAATATGGTATAATAATACAGAATATTTTCAAAAATGATACAATCTTGAAAGAAAAGTGCGATTTTATTTTGCAATATGCTAATAATTGTGTACTTTTGCCAACGATTTTGTTTATTTAGATTATGGCACAGAATATATTTAGGGGCCTTGGTGTTGCCCTCATTACTCCTTTTAAGGCCGATGGTTCGGTAGATTATCAGTCGCTCAAGCGATTGGTAGAGTTCCAAATTGACAATGGTGCAGACTTCCTTTGCATCCTTGCAACAACTGGTGAGGCTCCTTGCCTGACCCAGGAAGAGAAAGACAAGATTACAGAATTGGTGAAAGACGTGAACAAGGGTCGCGTCAAGATATTGAAATATTGTGGCGGCAACAATACTGCAGCTGTTGTAGAGGAAATCAAGAATACCAACTGGAGCGGCATCGATGGCATCCTCAGCATCTGTCCTTATTATAACAAGCCATCACAGGAAGGTTTGTATCAGCACTTCAAGGCAATTGCACAGGTTAGTCCGCTGCCTATCGTACTTTATAATGTACCTGGCAGAACTGGTATCAATATGAAGCCAGAAACCACCTGCCGCATTGCCCGCGACTTCCCTAATGTGGTAGCCGTGAAGGAGGCGAGTGGTAGTCTGGAGCAGGTAGATGAGATTATCAAGAACAAGCCGGACAATTTCGAAGTCATCAGCGGTGATGATGCCCTTACCTTCTCTATGATTGCGAGTGGTGCTGCCGGTGTGATTTCTGTCATCGGTAATGCTCTGCCAAAGGCATTCAGCAGAATGATCCGTCTGGAGTTCCGTGGTGAGTACGAGCCAGCCCGCAAGATTCATCATTCCTTCACTGAGCTTTACAGTCTTCTCTTCGTAGATGGTAATCCTGCCGGTGTGAAGGCATTGCTCAATGATATGGGCTTTATCGAGAACGAGCTGCGCCTGCCGCTGGTTCCTACCCGTATCGCTACCAAGCAGAAAATGAGTGAAATCCTCAGAACTTTGAATATTTAATATATTGATTAGTGATTTAGTTATTATTGATTATTACAAGCTACAATAATCATTGATAACTAATCACTGATAATTAATCACTATACATTATGGCTGAAGACAGAAGAATCATACATGAGATTACCCCGCTGATGGGTAAGGATGTGCTTTACATTGCCGACAGGCACAAGAAGGAGTTTACCTATCCGATACACAATCATTCGGTGTTCGAACTCAATTTTGTGGAGAATGCGGCGGGGGTAAAGCGTATTGTGGGTGATTCTCAGGAGGTAATTGGCGACTTTGACCTCTGTCTCATCACATCGCCTGATCTGGAACACGTATGGGAACAGAACGTCTGTCGCAGTGAAGACATCCGTGAGATTACCATCCAGTTTGATTTCAGTATGGGTGAGGAGACTCTCTTCGGCAGAAATCCGTATGCCAGCATTACCCGTATGATGCAGGAGGCAAAGAAGGGACTTTCTTTTCCTCTGAAGGCGATTATGAAGGTATATCAATTGCTGGATACTCTGAGTACAGTAAAGGATGGCTTTTATGCCGTGCAGCAGTTTCTCACTATTCTTTATGAACTGTCGAAGTGTGAGAATGCGCGAACTTTGGCATCGAGCAGCTATGCCAAGGTAGCGGTGGAGGATGACAGCCGACGTATTCTGAAGGTAAAGAACTATATCTCGAAGAACTATATGGATGAACTCCGTTTGCCGGATCTCGCTTCGCTGGCGGGTATGAGCTCGAGTGCCTTCAGCAGATTCTTCAAGCTCCATACGGGTAGAAACATCTCAGAGTATATCATCGACCTCCGTCTGGGCTATGCTGCCAGGATGCTGGTGGATACTGCAAAAAGCATCAGCGAAATCGGGTTCGACTGCGGTTTCAATAACCTCAGTAACTTCAATCGCATCTTCAAGAAGAAGAAGGGGTGCTCGCCAAGTGAGTTCAGAGAGAACTATCATAAGACCAGAATTATCGTATAAAATACGCATAACGTAATCGTTTAAGTGAAATAATTAAAAATATTTCCCTTAAACGATTTCTTTTTGGGATATTTATTGTATCTTTGCGTCATCATTAGTATTATTAAATAAATAAACATTTAAAAACTACTATACAGTTATGAAGCAATTTATGGATGAAAACTTCCTGCTTGATACCAAGACAGCGCAGGACCTTTTCCACAATCATGCGGCTAAGATGCCAATCATCGATTATCACTGCCACCTCATCCCTGAGATGGTTGCGAATGATCACAAGTTCAAGAGCATTACAGAACTCTGGCTCGGTGGTGACCACTACAAGTGGCGTGCTATGCGTACCAATGGTGTAGATGAGCGTTTCTGCACAGGTACTGACACCAGCGACTGGGAGAAGTTCGAGAAATGGGCAGAGACTGTACCATATACTTTCCGTAACCCTCTTTATCACTGGACACACCTGGAGCTCAAGACAGCTTTCGGTATCAACAAGCAGTTGAGCCCTAAGACTGCACGTGAAATCTACGACGAGTGTAACGAGAAGTTGCAGCAGCCTGAGTTTACTGCTCGTGGCTTCATGCGTCACTATAATGTAGAGTGCGTCTGTACAACAGATGATCCTATCGATGATCTCCGTTACCACAAGCAGACACGTGAGAGTGGTTTCGAGATCAAGATGATTCCAGCTTGGCGTCCTGACAAGGCGATGAACATCGAGAAGCCTGATTTCGCTGAGTATATGAACAAGTTGGGCGAGGTAGCTGGTGTTACCCTCACTACTTTCCAGGATATGGTTGATGCTTTGCAGAAGCGTCACGACTTCTTTACCGAGAATGGCTGTAAGTTGAGCGACCACGGTATCGAGGAGTTCTATGATGAGCCATATACAGATTCTCAGATTGAGACTATCTTTGCAAAGGCAATGCGCGGTCAGCAGCTCTCTGCACTCGAGATCCGCCAGTATAAGCATGCCTTCCTGAAGGTTTGCGCTGAGATGGATCACGCAGCCGACTGGACTCAGCAGTTCCACTATGGTGCTATCCGCGATAACAATACATTGATGTACAACAAGCTCGGTGCTGATACCGGTTTCGACTCTATCGGTGAGTTTACTACCGCTAAGGCTATGAGCAACTTCCTCAATGAGTTGAATATGGAGGGTAAGTTGACACGTACCATCCTCTATACCTTGAACCCATGTGCCAACGAGGTAATCGCTACCATGCTTGGTAACTTCCAGGACGGTTCTTGCCCAGGTAAGATCCAGTTCGGTTCAGGCTGGTGGTTCAACGATCAGCTCGATGGTATGACCCGTCAGATGAATGCACTCTCAGTATTGGGTCTCTTGAGCCGTTTCGTAGGTATGTTGACCGACTCACGTTCGTTCCTCAGCTACCCACGTCACGAGTATTTCCGTCGTTTGCTCTGCAACCTTCTCGGCAATGATGTAGAGAAGGGCTTGCTTCCTAACGACATGGAGAGCCTCTCTCGCATGGTAGAGGATATCTCTTACAACAATGCTCGCAACTACTTCAAGTTCTACTAAAGAGTAGTAGAATCTGATCAGCAAAATACTAAGACAAATCCCTTCACGGCATCTTTGAGGTGTTGTGAGGGGATTTGTTGCTTGATAACAAAAACCGGAGTGTATGGGATTGATAGATAAAATAGTAGGTTTCTACGAGGATATCAGGGAGTTGAATTCTTCGAATATCCAGGATTTTCGAGGCAAGATGAAATCTTGGCTCAAGATGGGGATGCTCGCAGGTCGTATCTTCTATATCAAGGATATGTGGGCCAGGGATGTGGCGGCTTTGACCTTTGCCTCGTTTATGGCATTAATCCCATTCATGGCGATGATGTTTGTCATAGCCCGCGGTTTCGGTTATACGGCTATGCTGGAGTCGTGGCTATCTACCACTTTCGAAGCGCAACCCATTGTGGCTCAGACCATCGTGAATTTCGTTCACAATTATATCGAGAACACTCAGAGCAACTATATCATCGGTACGGGTATCGTGATGTTTCTTTATACCATCATCTCGCTGATGCAGAAGATTGAACTCACCTTTGATGACATCTGGCATACGGGTGAGCGTTCGTGGAAGCAGATTGTGACAGAATATCCTACCATTCTTTTCGGACTGGGTATGATGATTCTCTTCGCCTCTTTCTTTAATGTTTGGACGGTGAATGTGATAGATGATGTGGATAGGATTGCTGATATGGGGGAGACTATCCCGGCTTTCATCCTGCATGTAGCTGCATTTGTGCCGATGTTTCTTTTCTTTGTGTTCTGCTATTGCGTGATTCCTAATACGTATATACGGTTTCGCAGTACTTTGGTGCCTTCGCTTCTGGCGGGCATCAGCATGACGGCATTGCAGTATGGATATATTTATCTGCAGGTATTCCTTTCGAGCTATAACGTAATCTATGGTTCGCTTGCTGCCATTCCGCTGTTCCTTCTGTGGCTCCAGATTTCGTGGGCAATCGTAGTATTCGGTGCCTTGCTCTGCTATACCAACCAGAACCTGCATCATTATGACTTAGACTTGATGTATGATCATGTGAAGTTGGAACAGCGTATCAAGGTCTGTGCCGTGGTGATGCATCAGGTGTGTCATCGCTTCAATGATGGTGAGCGGGCATATACACCGAAGGATATCCATGAGATGACGAAGATTCCGCAGCAGATCATCAATCACGCCGTGAAGGAATTGCTTCAGGCAAAGCTGCTGGTGGAAATCCGAAGCGAGAAGAAGGCTAGTTTCGAGGAATCGATCATCCTGCATCCGATAGAGAAGATCGATCATCTTACCTATGGAGCGATGATAGAGCGGCTCTTTACCTATGGGGCTGATGTTGTGGGACTTGCTGAGCAGAACCCTGACTGGGAAAAGTGGAAAGACATAGATGTCCTGAATGCTGAGTTAGTAGAAAAGGGCAAGCATATCAATTTTGTTTAATATTAATTTGAATAATAGTATATAAACCTTTAAAAACCATTAGTGTATGAGAAAAATGATGTCTTTTGCAGTTTTTGCATTGTTAGCAACCTCGTTGTCGGCGCAAACCGTCGCCAATATGAAGGATCTCAATGCTGAGAAAAAATCGGCTGCTATTAACCTGAAATTGACAGGAACATTAACAACCACGAGAAATTCGGATTTCCGACAGCTTCGTGACTTGTGCTGGCAATTGAGAACTCTGGACTTGAGCGAAGCTACCTGTCCTGTTCTTCCAAAGAATGCCTTCCATTCCCGTCATCATCTGCAGAGCATCATCCTGCCAAACCAGTTGCAGGAGATTGGTAGTCAGGCTTTCTTTGCCTGCGACAATCTGCAGGATGTAGTGATTCCTAAGAGCGTGACGAAAGTGGGAGCTGCAGCCTTTTCTGGTTGTAAGGCATTGAAAAACATCACGATAGACGGAACGCCGGAGTTAGGAGAGTTTGCCTTTGCCAATCTGGAAGGCGTAAAGGTCATCAAGGTGAATTCCAAGATTCCGCCAAAGGCAGCTTCTACTGCTTTTTCGGGCATGAATATGCGAGACGTGAAACTGGTGATGCCAAGAGGTAGCGAAAAACTCTATCGCAAGGCACCGGGATGGAACCACTTCTTCGGTGAGGTGAAGCAGGCGAGAGAAGTCTGCAATCCTGAGGCTTGTCTGATTCCTACTCCGATGGACCTGAAAGTAAATGCCAAGGCGGCACCTTTGCAGGTGGCAGGAAACTGGAAGATCGTAGCTGCCGATGGTCTTGCCAATGAGCAGGAACATGCCGAGAGAATCCTGAAGGAGCGAGTAGAGCTGCAGCATAAGGATTTGAAAAAGGGCGGACAGCTCACTATGACGCTTGCCCTGGATGAGACGCTGGCAGACAATGAGGCTTATACCCTGGATGTGCAGCAGAAGGGAGTAGTAATCAAGGGTAAGACAGCTGCTGGTGTCTTCTATGGATTGATGACTTTCGACCAGTTGCTCCGCGGCGATGCCGCTAAGGTAGGTTGTGATGCCATCCCGCAGCTGACATTGAAAGACCAGCCTCGCACCCATGTGAGAGAGTTGATGGTGGATCCTTGCCGTATCTTCGTTCCATACGAGGATCTGAAGGCTTTTGTTCCGGAGATGGCCCGCTATAAGCTGAATATGCTTCATCTCCATCTCGTAGATGACCAGGCTTGGACCATCGAAATCAAGAAATATCCTAGACTCACTGCCGAGGCGAGCAGTCGATGGGGAATGGACGATATGCTGATGCCTATCAAGGGCTATTATACCCAGGAGCAGATGCGCGACTTCGTGGCATATTGTGCCAAGTATCATATCCAGGTGGTTCCTGAGATTGAGATGCCGGGTCACGAGGTAGCTGCCATCAGTGTTTATCCGGAGTTGACCTGTCAGGGTGTTCAGAAACCTATCCGTACCACCTGCGGTGTATCGGATGAGTTGCTTTGTCCAGGTAATGACTTCACTTACGAGTTCCTGGGTAATGTATTCAAGGAGTTGGCAGATATCTTTCCTTCTGAATACATCCATCTGGGTGGTGATGAGGCAGGAAATCCTGCGCTCGACTGCTGGACCTACTGTCCTAAGTGCCAGGCTTTGAAGAAGAAGCTGGGTATTACCACAACCGACCGTTCTGAGAACTGGAAGTTGCAGGGGTATCTCTTTGACAAGGTGATAGAACTGCTTCGTACCCAGTATCACAAGACTCCAATGTTCTGGTATGAGACCGATTTCAAGAAGATACAGCCTGGTTGTGTTACCTTTGCCTGGCGTGCCGGTTTGACAAAGGAAGCATTGGTAGCGGCTGTTGAGAACAATGCCCGTATCCTGCTTTGTCCTGGAGAGCATTGCTATTTTGATTATCCGATGGCAAAGGGCGATATGCCTGAGGTAAACTGGGGTATGCCTGTTACATCTCTGAAGGCAGCCTATAGCCTGGATCCTGCCTGGGGTATGGGCGAGGAGTTTGAGAAGAACAATCTCTTCGGTGTAGCCGGAACCCTTTGGAGCGAGTGTATCAATTCGCCTGAACGTATCTACTATCAGGCTTATCCTCGTTCGCTGGCTTTGGCTGAGGCAGGCTGGAGTTTCCAGAAGAACCGTTCATGGGAGGGATTCCTGACCCGATTGAAGCCAACCGTGAAGGATATGATGAGAAGAGGCATCACCTTCTCTATGGAATATTAATGAAGAACTAGAAAGCAAGAAGGGCAAGCTCCAAAAATGGATCTTGCCCTTTCTCATATTTAAATCTCTCTCACTGTAAATATAATAGAGATTTCTATTTTTACTTGCTCAAACTAACAGAGTGGCTCATATTAGTCATTTCCGGGATTGAGTTGATTACGTCTCTCAAGAACATACCCATGCAAAGTACCATACCTGAAAACATAACTGCGGCTACTGCCATTGTAAAAATAGTCATCATAATCTTTAAATCTTTTTTAATTTTTGTTACTGTTATTCCTTAAATACGAGTGCAAAGTTAACACTTTTTTATCAAATAACGGCATTTTATGCTAAGAAATATAAATGCAATAAGTGTTTTTTGACCTGTATCAACTACTTCAAATATGTGATGAAAATGACATTTTTATAGTATATTCCCCGTATTGCTGTCATGCTTGTATGCCGTATCAGCAATATAGCTTTTTTTGTACAGGGATGTGCTGTTTTACCTATTAAATAGAAAGAAAAAGTCCAGTAAGTATGAATGGACTTACTGGACTCTTTTTTGTGTGATATTTATCGTTATGAGTTCATGGAAATGAGGAACTCTTCGTTGTTGCGGGTATGCTGCATACTCTTGTGGATGGTGTTCATCGCCTCGATAGGGTTCATATCTGAAATGAACTTGCGGAGAATCCACATACGGTCGAGGGTTGTCTTATCCTGTAAGAGATCGTCGCGACGGGTAGAAGAAGCCACAAGGTTGACTGCAGGGAAGATACGCTTATTGCTGAGTGAGCGGTCGAGCTGCAACTCCATGTTACCTGTACCCTTGAACTCCTCGAAGATAACCTCATCCATCTTACTACCTGTATCAATGAGGGCAGTAGCGATGATGGTGAGCGAACCGCCGCCCTCGATATTACGGGCTGCACCGAAGAAACGCTTAGGCTTCTGCAATGCGTTGGCATCCACACCACCCGTCAACACCTTACCAGATGCAGGGGCTACTGTATTATAGGCACGTGCCAGACGTGTGATAGAGTCGAGGAAGATGACAACATCATGACCGCACTCAACCATACGCTTTGCCTTCTCCAGAACGATGCCGGCAATCTTCACGTGGCGCTCGGCTGGCTCGTCGAAGGTAGATGCGATAACCTCGGCATTCACGGTGCGAGCCATATCGGTAACCTCCTCAGGACGCTCGTCGATGAGCAGCATCATCAGGTATGCCTCTGGATGGTTGGCTGCGATGGCATTGGCGATATCCTTCATCAGGATGGTCTTACCGGTCTTAGGCTGAGCCACGATGAGTGCACGCTGTCCCTTACCGATAGGTGAGAAGAGATCTACTACGCGGGTACTCAGGTTGGTGGTACGGCGGTCGCCGCAGAGCTCGAACTTTTCGTTAGGGAAGAGTGGGGTGAGATGCTCGAATGGAACACGGTCTCTTATATCCGATGGGTCACGACCATTGATCTTGTCAATGCTGGTGAGTGGGAAGTACTTTTCGCCTTCATGTGGTGGACGAACGTGGCACTGGATGACATCACCTGTCTTCAATCCGTAGCGCTTCACGAAATTGGTAGCTACGTAGATATCATCTGGAGATGAGAGATAGTTGAAATCGCTGCTGCGAAGGAAACCATATCCATCAGAGAGTACTTCGAGTACACCATTGGCAGAGATGATGTCAGTAAAATCATATTCTGGTTCCTGACTTACCTCCTTAGGGGCTTGTGCTGGAGCTGCTGTTGCTGCCGGAGTCATCGGACGGTCGAAGATATCGTATGTAGGCATGGCAGCCTGATCCTCGATAGGTAAATCTACCACGGTGATGAAATCGGTGCCATCGCCTGGGTCGCCTGCCCAGACACCATCTGGTGTAGTCTCGGCTACAGCTGGCTCTGGAGTATGTTTTGGAGTATTGCTTTCTTTTGGTTCTGCAGGAGTATTGTTCTCGTTGTGAGCATTCATCTTAGCCTGAAGTATGGCAATCAACTCACTGTTGTCATTGCCTGAACCGTTGGCAGTAAACTGCGCCTCTGGAATCTCTGCCTCCTGGTTGTCAGATACGGGAGCTTCTTCTGTTGGCTGCTCTTTGTTTGCCAGAGCTGTAGCCATAGCTTCTTCCTCAGAAACAGTAGCCTGTTCTGTTGGATTTTCTGCCAGATCTGCATCTTCAGTAGGTTGCTCAGCAGTGTTTTCTGCATTCTTCATTGCTTCCTGCTGCATTTTGATGGCAGCCGCCTTGGCAGCCGCAATGGCTTCCAGTTCTGCCTTACTCTTGCGTCCTCTGTGCTTAGGAAAAGCAGCCAGTGGATCAACGAATGCAGGGGTAGCTTGTGGAGTCTCTCCTTCAGTGGTTGTATCAGTAGCGGCAGGGCCGTTAACCTGGTTTTTCATAACATCGAAGTTTTCGCCCTCGATTCCATGAACAGAATATACTCGATCTTCTTTCTTGCTGGCGATGCGTGTGCGTTTACGCTTCTGCGCAGCACCATCTGCTGATGCCTCTGCCAAAGCATCAAGAATCGTATAGATAATCGTTTCCTTATTGTCGCCAGATTTAATCTTGACGCCAATTTCTTTTGCAAGGTCCTTCAGTTGAACGACACTTTTTGCTGATAATTCGTCTTTGCTATACATTATTATATATTGTATATTATATGATTTTTCTATGAAATGTAGCGTTTCTACAATGGAAACACTATATGTATTTGAACTTTTCGAGTGCAAAGATAAGCAAAAAATTTGTTTCTGCCAAATTTTTTCTGTAACTTTGCACAAAAATAACGAAAATGGCAAGTCAAATACCGTATTTAGACGTTCAAAACCTCACCAAACGCTTTGGAGCAGAGGTTCTTTTTGATAAAATATCCTTCTCTATAGCAGAAGGACAGAAAGTGGGACTCGTGGCACGCAATGGCACGGGTAAATCTACATTGATGTCGGTGCTCATGGATAAGGAGGGGCATGAGAGTGGTGATATCATCTATCGACGCGACTTGAAAGTGGGCTATCTGGAACAATCTCCTAAGTTTGATCCGGAGGAAAGCGTGCTGGAAGCTTGCTTCAATCATGAGGATGATCCGGAAAAGGTGCTCAAGGCAAAGCAGATCCTCACACAGTTGCATATCACCAATATGGACCAGCCGATGGGACAGCTGAGTGGAGGACAGCAGAAGCGTGTGGCACTCGCCAATGTGCTGATAGATGAGCCTGACTTCCTGATGCTCGATGAGCCTACCAATCACCTCGACCTGGAGATGATAGAGTGGCTGGAGGGTTATCTGAATCGAGGTAACAAAACCATCTTCATGGTTACGCACGACCGTTTCTTCCTTGATAAGGTATGTAATACCATCCTGGAGCTCGATGACAAGACCATCTACACCTATCGTGGAAACTATGCTTACTATCTGGAAAAGCGCCAGGAGCGTATGGATAATCTGCGTGCAGAAATCCAGCATTCCAAGAATCTCTATCGCAGAGAGCTGGACTGGATGCGTCGTCAGCCTCAGGCTCGAGGTCATAAGGCGAAATATCGTGAGGATGCTTTCTATGAGTTGGAGAAGGTAGCCAAGCAGCGCATCGAAGACCGTCAGGTAAGATTGAAGGCTTCTACCGTATATATTGGTTCGAAAATCTTCGAATGCCAGTATGTGAGCAAGGCTTTCGATGACAGAGGAAAGAAGAAGATGATTCTCGATAACTTCTACTACAACTTTGCCCGATTTGAGAAGATGGGTATCGTAGGTAATAATGGTACGGGAAAATCTACTTTCATCAAAATGCTCCTGGGCGAGGTGCAGCCGGATAGCGGTAAGTTTGATATTGGAGAGACTGTGCGCTTCGGGTATTTCTCGCAGGAGGGACTCAAGTTCAGGGAAGACCAGAAGGTGATAGATGTCATCACGGAGATTGCCGACTATATCGATCTGGGCAACGGCAAGCACATGACGGCTTCGCAGTTCCTGCAGTTCTTCCTCTTTACTCCTGAGGAACAGCACAACTATGTGTATAAGTTGAGTGGTGGCGAGAAGCGCAAGCTCTATCTCTGTACGGTGCTGATGAGAAATCCCAACTTCCTGGTACTCGATGAGCCAACCAATGACCTCGATATCCAGACCTTGCAGGTGTTGGAAGAGTATTTGCAGGATTTCGCAGGTTGCGTGATCGTAGTGAGTCACGACCGTTACTTTATGGACAAGGTGGTAGATCATCTCCTGGTATTCAAGGGCGAAGGCGAAATTCAGGATTTCCCTGGCAACTATACCCAGTATAGAGACTGGAGCTGGTTGCAGGAGAAGGATGAAGCTGAAAAAGCTGCTGTTACGGCTAAAAACGCAGGCAATAACAATACGGTTGCCAACGATGGTGCCGGCACTGCCAAGCGTGATGCCAACTTTGAAAACAAGCGTAAGATGAGCTATAAGGAGAAGCGTGAATATGAACAGCTGACCCAGGAAATAGAGAAACTTACCGACGAGCAGAAAAAGTTGGAAGAAGCCCTTTGTAGCGGTACCCTGTCGGTAGAGGAATTGACCGAAAAGAGCAAGCGTCTGCCGGAAATCAAGGATGAACTTGACGAGAAGGAAATGAGGTGGCTGGAACTGTCAGAGATGCTCTAGGCATTGAGCTTTGAGCGGTTGGGTATTGAACTTTATGATTAGTTCGTGGGCTGCCTATAATAATAATTATAAAAGAAAATAGAAAGAATGGAAATCAAGAAATCAGAATTTACGATATCTGCTCCACGCGTGAGCATGTGTCCAAAAGATAATAAGGCTGAGTATGCTTTTATCGGCCGTAGTAATGTAGGCAAATCGAGCCTGATCAATATGCTTTGCAATCATAAGGGTTTGGCTAAAACTTCAGCTACGCCGGGTAAGACATTGCTTATCAATCATTTTATCATCAATAATGAATGGTATCTGGTTGACCTTCCTGGCTATGGCTTCGCCAAGCGTTCGAAGACTGTGCAGAAGCAGTTGGAGCAGATGATCAGCAGTTATATCCTGCAGCGCCCACAGTTGGCGAATGTCTTCGTTCTGATTGATGTGCGCCATGAGCAACAGAAGATTGACCGTGAGTTCGTGGATTGGTTGGGCGAAAGCAATGTGCCTTTCTGTATTGTCTTTACCAAGGCTGATAAGTTGGGTCCGGTAAAGGCTCGTATGAATGCCGAGAAGTGGATGCACGCTCTGGAGGACCGTTGGGAGGCACTTCCTCCTTACTTCATCACTAGTAGCGAGAAGAAGATGGGGCGTGATGAAGTACTCGACTATATCGACGAAATCAATAAATCACTGGCAGGAGAGTAAAAGCCTGCCATCTGAATCTATTGGGTCAAGATACACTCTTGGGTCAAGATACACTCTGCCGGATTCTGGTATATAATCGTGTCCGGATCAACAATATTCAGGTAAAATCAGAATATAAAAGTAATAGGATGAAACAGATAAATTGGGGATTTATCGGCTGCGGAGAAGTAACCGAGAAGAAGAGCGGACCTGCCTTCAATGAGGTAGAGGGGTCGCAGGTCGTTGCGGTGATGAGCCGTAGCGAGAAAAAGGCTCGTGGTTATGCCGAGCGTCATCATATACGGAAATGGTACACCGATGCACAGGAACTCATCGATGATCCAGATGTGAATGCAATATATATCGCCACGCCACCATCATCGCATGCCACCTTCGCCATTATGGCAATGCGTGCCGGCAAACCGGTATATATCGAGAAACCATTGGCGGCAAGCTATAGCGATTGTATTCGTATCAATCGTATCAGCGAGCAGACGGGGGTGCCATGTTTTGTTGCATATTACCGTCGTTATCTTCCTTATTTTCAAAAAGTAAAGGAGATTATTAAAAGTGGTGTTATTGGTGATGTCATCAATGTACAGGTCCGCTTTTCTGTGCCTCCACGTGATCTGGACACCAAGAGTGGCAAGGAGATGCCTTGGAGATTGCAGCCGGATATTGCCGGTGGAGGATATTTCTACGACCTGGCTCCTCATCAGATAGACTTGTTGCAGGATCTTTTTGGAGTTATCACCCGTGCCCATGGTTATCCTGCCAACCGTGCGCATCTTTATGATGCAGAGGATACGGTATCTGCCTGTTTCTTCTTCGAAAGTGGTATTCCGGCGAGCGGCAGCTGGTGCTTCGTGGGACATGAGAGTGCCAAGGAAGACTGTATCGAGGTGATTGGTGACAAGGGTTCGCTCTCTTTCTCTGTCTTTACCTATCAGCCTATCGAGCTGATTACGAGCGAGGGCAGATCGAGCATCACCGTTGCCAATCCACCGTATGTTCAGTTGCCTATCATCAGAAATGTGATAGAGCATCTGCAGGGCATTAATACCTGTACCTGCACCAGCGTTTCGGCTACCCCGGTAAACTGGGTGCTTGATCGCGTGCTTTGGAAGAATTAGAAAGAAAAACCTAAATGTGATGAGAAAAATTGGAATAATACTAGGACTGTTGTTTCTCGTTCTGCTGCCACAGATGGCGGCGGAGCGAGATACGTTGGAATGCCCGGTAAGACAGGACTCCTCTCTCATCAAGACCCTTTTCAATTCTTCGATGTTCAAGGGTAATACTCAGGACAGCTTGATTCGTGCCCGTCATGAGCGCACTTTCTTTCATCGGCTGGGTAAGACCTTCACTACCTTCTTTAGAGAATTCTCCAATATAGATGAAAGGTATATAGAACCGCAGCATTTCAATTATACGGTGATGCTGCAGAATACCAATACCTACGAGGAATATACCCTGTATGGCAAGGAGGGGCAGCGAATCTCCTTTGCGCCTGATCCTTCCTGGCGTCTGGGACCTTATCTGGGATGGCGATGGGTATTCCTGGGTTATACTATCGACCTGAAGCATATCGATACCAAGAGCAATCATAGCAGCAAGAAGGAGTTCAACCTGAGTCTGTATAGCAGTTTGCTGGGCGTAGATTTGTTCTGGCGCCAGACGGGTAATGATTATCATATTCAGCGAATGGATCTGGGTGATCATATTGATACGGATGCTCTGAGAAGAGTATCTTTCGATGGTTTTAAGAGTAGTATTAAAGGCTTGAATCTTTACTATATATTTAATCATCGTAAGTTCTCATATCCAGCAGCTTACTCTCAAAGTACAAGACAGAAGAAAAGTGCTGGCTCATGGATGGTAGGACTGGGATATACCCAGCATCAGCTGGAAGTGGATTGGGATAAGCTTTCTGCCATAGTGGATGAGCGGCTCAATCAGGACAACAAGCAGCAGTTGAAGGCTAAAATTGACAGCAGTCTGATGTTCTCGAAAGTGAAGTATAGCGATTATTCTGCCACTGTGGGATATGGCTACAACTGGGTGTTTGCCAAGAACTGGCTCTTCAATGCCTCCCTCTCTGTTGGTCTTGCCTACAATCACTCTAAATCAGGAGACCCCGAAAAGGATAAGTTTGATCTGAAGAACTTCAACTTCAAGAATTTCAACTTTGATGGTGTCGGCCGTTTTGGAGTGGTATGGAACAACGACCGCTGGTATGCAGGTGCCAGTACTGTCATCCATTCGTATAATTATCACAAGGATCATTTCTCAACCAACAATTCTTTCGGATCGCTCAACATTTATGTGGGTGTGAACTTTGGAAAGAAACGAGAATATAAAAATATAAAATGATGAAAGTAAAGCACAGTTTTTTAGTTTTTGCAGCGGCATTCCTGATGGTAATGCCTGCTTTTGCCAAGACGGGCGTGGTTTATCAGCACCAGGATAGTCTGCGAATCGTATCCTTGCTACAGCAGGCAAAGGCGATGAAGAAGAAGCCTGTCAACTGGATGATGTGGTTTGGAAAGCAGTTTGTAGGAATCCCTTATGTGGGTGGCACTCTGGACAGAACACAGGAAGAGCTGCTCGTGGTGAATACCAGGGAGCTGGATTGTACTACCTACGTGGAAATCGTGACCGCACTGACAATGTGTGCCAAGCATCAGGAAACCAGTTTTACAGCTTTCTGCAATCATCTGAAGCATGTGCGCTATATCTGCGGAGAGGTAGCGTATGTAAAACGCCAGCACTATTTCACCCTCTGGGTGGATGATAATGTAAAGGAAGGTATCGTGAAGGATATTCAGAATAATCCTCCCTTCACTGCAGTCCAGACCATTAACGTAAACTGGATGTCCACCCATCCTTCCAGTTACAAGATGCTTTCGGCTCATCCGCAATGGAAGTCGGGTATCCGTGCTTTGGAGCAGAGCATCAACGGCAAGCACTATCGCTATATCCCGAAAGGGGAGATTCGTAACAACCAGCTTTTCAGAAATACCATCAAGGATGGTGACATCCTTCTGATGATAACCCGAAAGAAGGGATTGGACACCACGCATATCGGCATTGCTTCCTGGCATAAGGATGGATTGCATCTGCTTAATGCCAGCAGCATCCACAAAAAAGTGATTGATGAACCGATGACACTTTATACCTATATGCAGAAGCATCCATCTCAGATTGGTGTCCGAGCTTGTAGGGTGTTATAAAATTTCGGAATATGAATGCTAATGCCGGGAAAGCTAGTAAATAGGGCATTTTGCACATTTAGTATTTTCCCTTAAGGATAGTTATTTTTTTCCTTAAGGGAAAATATTTTTTTCCTTAAGGCTTTTTATTTTTTCCCTTAAGGCTTATTTCTTGTTATGATGGTTTTGTCAGATTAATTCTGCCATTTTGACCTTTTCGCCCATTTTGGCACGCTATTTGTTTAACCTATAGCAAAAACAAATAAAGTAAAACATATAAATAAAACATTATAATTATGGCACAAAAAGGTAATATCGGTGTAACGACAGAGAACATTTTCCCTGTCATTAAGAAATTCTTATATTCAGATCATGACATCTTCCTCCGTGAGATGGTTTCCAACGCTGTAGATGCTACACAGAAGTTGAAGACCCTCGCAGCTCAGGGCGACTTCAAGGGTGAGATTGGTGACACAACAGTGCGTATCTCTCTCGACGAGAAGGCTGGTACCCTGACCATCAGCGACCGTGGTATCGGTATGACTGAGGAGGAAATCGATAAATATATCAACCAGATTGCATTCTCAGGTGTAACCGACTTCCTCGATAAGTATAAGGAGAATGCCAATGCCATCATCGGTCACTTCGGACTTGGTTTCTATTCTTCTTTCATGGTTGCCAGCAAGGTGGAAATCATCACCAAGAGCTACAAAGAGGGTAGCAAGGCTGTAAAGTGGAGCTGCGATGGCTCTCCTGCTTTCGAAATCGAGGACGCAGACAAGGCAGAGCGTGGTTCTGACATCATCCTCCATATCGCTGACGACTGCAAGGAATTCCTCCAGAAGAACAAGATCGAGGAACTCCTGAACAAGTACTGCAAGTTTATGGCAGTGCCTGTGGCATTCGGCAAAAAGACAGAGTGGAAGGATGGTAAGAACGTGGAGACAGATGAGGATAACATTATTAATAATGTGGAGCCTCTCTGGACCAAGACTCCTAGCACTCTGAAGGATGAGGACTACAAGAAGTTCTATCATACGCTCTACCCAATGCAGGATGACCCATTGTTCTGGATTCACCTGAACGTAGATTTCCCATTCAATCTGACGGGTATTCTCTACTTCCCACGCATCAAGAACAGCATTGACATGCAGCGTAACAAGATTCAGCTGTACTGCAACCAGGTATTCGTTACCGATCAGGTAGAAGGCATCGTTCCTGAGTTCCTGACCTTGCTGCATGGTGTTATCGACTCACCAGACATCCCATTGAACGTGAGCCGCAGCTACTTGCAGAGCGACAGCAACGTGAAGAAGATTTCTACCTATATCACCAAGAAGGTGGCAGACCGTCTGAGCTCAATCTTCAAGGAGAACCGCAAGGAATTCGAGGAGAAGTGGGATGACCTCAAGCTCTTCATCAACTATGGTATGCTTTCACAGGAAGACTTCTACGATCGTGCCAAGGACTTTGCACTCCTGAAGGATGTTGAGGGCAAGTACTTCACTTACGAGGAGTACAAGACGCTGATCAAGGACAACCAGACTGATAAGGATGGCAATCTGGTATATCTCTATGCCAATAACAAGGAGGAGCAGTACTCTTACATTGAGGCTGCCAAGCAGAAGGGTTACTCTGTGCTCCTGATGGAAGGTCAGCTCGATACACCTATGGTAAATATGTTGGAGCAGAAGTTGGAGAAGAGCCGCTTTACCCGTGTGGATGCAGATATCATCGACCGACTCATCGTGAAGGAAGATGCCAAGAAGACAGATTTGACAAAGGATCAGTCTGACAACTTGACAGAGGTGTTCCGTTCTCAGATGCCTAAGCTCGACAAGGCTGAGTTCTTTGTGGAGATTCAGGCTTTGGGTGAGCAGAACCAGCCAGTGCTCATCACTCAGAACGAGTATATGCGCCGTATGAAGGCAATGAGTCAGTTCCAGGCAGGAATGAACTTCTATGGTCAGATGCCAGACAGCTACAACATCGTATTGAACTCAGACCATGCTTTGGTGAAGAAGGTGTTGGAGGATGCTGAGGCTAATACAGCCGAGAGCCTGAAGCCAATCCTTGCAGAGATCAAGGGTCAGGAAGCTCGTCTTGCTGTGCTTCATCAGGAGCAGGGCAAGAAGAAGCCAGAGGAGATTACCCAGGAAGAGAAGGATGATGTTCACAACACAGAGAAGGCTATCAGCGATGAGAAGGCTAAGCGCAATGACATCATCTCCGGTTATGCCAAGAACAACAACATCGTTCATCAGCTCATCGACCTCGCCTTGTTGCAGAATGGTATGCTGAAGGGTGCTTCTCTCGATGCTTTCCTCAAGAGAAGTGTGGATATGATCAAGTAATTGCTGCATTATAAAAAGTATATTACTTTACGTGGTGTAACATCGCAGGTTACAAAACGTATCTAGATATGTGCTAAATGTTTAAAAACAGACATTTAGCACATTTTTTTGTTTCTTTTCTTTGGTGATATTATCTGAATTTTGTACCTTTGCACTACTTAATCGAAGAAACAAATAAACTATAAACAGATAAAACCCTCCTGATATGAAACAGAATGTTGAATCAGAACAGAATGTTGCATCTAAAAAATGTATCATTGCTGATTATTACGCAAATCATTATGACGAACTCAAGATATTCGTCATATCTCGTCTGCAAGTTGTGGATGAGGCTGAGGATATTGTGCAGGATATCTTTGTCCGACTTCTGCAGTCGGATCAGATGATATCACCGGTAACTCTGCCTTGTCTGGTCTATACAATGGCAAGGAATAAAATCATCGACTATTGGCGTTGCAGACAGCAATATGAGAAGTATGAGCATTTTATTAGGAAGGGCAGTTGGATAAACCGTTCTTCTGAAGGGGTGGAATCTGTATTCTCGGCTCGTGAAGTGAATGAGATTCTGGAGCGGGGTATTGCTCAGCTTACTGAGAGTCAGCGTTCGGTATATCGTCTGAATCTCTACGAAGATATGCCGGTTCGTCAGATTGCGGTAACTCTTAATCTGAAATATAAACAAGCAGAAAAGAAACTGGGAACTGCCCGTAAGAAGGTTCGTGGTTTTGTTGAGAAGGCTTTGGCTGGATGATGCCTTGGCTAGAGGTTTTATCACGAAAATAAGGCTGCATTCCCTTTGATAGGAGTGCAGCCTTGTTTTTGTTTTCTAATTTTCAATCTGAACTTGAATTCTTGATTTTAGTTTTTTTGAGATAGAATCAGTTCTTTTTGAAAGCGATGACTCGGGTCAAAGCCTTGTCAAGATAGAATGTCTGAGTGAGTTCTTCTTTCTTGCCATGATGAGTAGTCAACTGGTAGGTGGCTCTCAGATACATTAAGGTATCTGGGAAGGTGCCATCGTTGTAGTCGATGTTCTTTTTCATATATGGCAACTGGTTCATCTCCTGACGCATTGTTTTTACTCTGTTAAAGTCGATCATGGCAGTAGGAGTGAGTTGGCTGAAGCGTTTAAAGCTACAATCTTCGTTTTCCAGATTTTCATTGAGGAAATCCTTGACGAGTGATTGGGCCTTGTGCTGGTCGCCACAGGAAGTGAGGACCAGCGCCAAGCCTAATGTCAATACGAATAGTATTTTCTTCATGATTTCATATCCTTTGTTAGGAATTCACTCAGTTCTTCTTACTTCACGCTGCGGAGGATATCCAGCAGGTGATCCCATACCATCTGAACGGTAGGAATCAGAAGAGCTTCCTCTGGTGTGTGAACATTTCGAAGGGTAGGACCGAAGCTTACCATATCGAGGTCTGGATAACGTTCAGAGAAGAGACCGCACTCCAGACCGGCGTGGATACCCTTTACCAATGGCTCCTTGCTGAAGAGTTTCTCGTAACTCTTCACGGTAATGTCGGTCAGCTTGCTGTTTGCACGCATCTTCCATGCAGGATACTTGCCTCCCACGTTTACTTCGGCACCTGCCAGAAGGAAGGCTGCCTTCACGGTGTTGGTCATGTTGTCCAGGTTACTCATCACATTGCTGCGCTGGGAAGCCACGATGTTGATGCTGTTCGCGTCGGTTATCACGCTGGCAACATTGCTGGATGTCTCTACCATCTCGGCAAGTGCCTCGTCCTGACAGGTGGTGAGCGGACCGTTATCTACAGCCTGCAAAGCCATAATGAACTTATCGGCTACTGCCTTCTCGATGACTGGAGCTGCATCGGCAGAACCCATGTTGAAAAGCATAGACTGCTCAGTTACGTGGAACTCATCTTCTACCTCAGATGCGAAGATGTTCCAGTCTGCACGTACCTGCTCCTTTGCCTCGTTCTTGACAGCAAAGACAATCTTACCGTCGCGAGGGATGGCATTATGCATCTTGCCGCTGTTGAAGCTTACCAGACGGAGGGCACCATCGAGTTTCTCGTTCTCCAGGAAGAGGAAGCGGGCAAGTACCTTGATGGCATTGGCGCGCTTCTTGTTGATGTCATCACCAGAGTGACCGCCGTTGAGCCCCTTCAGGGATGCCTCCATGAAGAAGTAGCCGGCTGGAGCCTCTTCGCGGGTGAAGTGGAAGGTAGCCTTGGTAGTCTGACCGCCTGCGCAGGATACGAAAATCTGACCCTCATCCTCTGAGTCGAGGTTGATGAGCATTTTGCCGGTCATGAAACCAGCCTTCATACCTACTGCACCTGACAAGCCGGTCTCCTCGTCACGGGTAAAGACGCACTCAATAGGACCATGCTCGATGTTGTTGGCTGCGAGGATGGCAAGCTCGATGGCACATCCGATACCATCGTCAGCACCGAGGGTAGTACCTTTTGCCTTCAACCATTCACCATCTACGTAGGTCTGGATGGCATCCTTGTGGAAGTCGAACTCTACGTCCACCAGTTTGTCGCATACCATATCCATGTGACTCTGAAGGATGATGGTATCGACATTCTCATATCCTGGGGTAGCAGCCTTTCGAATCAATACGTTGCCAGTCTCATCAACTACCGTTTCCAGATGATGGCTTTTGCCAAATTCCTTCAAGTACTCAATCATGTTCTCCTCGTGCTTGGAAGGACGAGGTATCTCGTTGATTTTAGCGAACTGCTCGAACACAAGAGCAGGTTTTAATTCATTTTTTTCCATTGATAATGTTATTTTGTATGTATTATTCTCTTATTTTGTTATTTTTGCTTCAAGAAAGTCATTTATTTATGAGATTTCTTTTGCTTTTTGCCCGAAAAATCGTACCTTTGCAACGTGAAGTGCACTAAGGCACTGCAAAGATAATAAAAATGATAAAATTAATGTTATTAAGTCTGTTAATAATTGCTATCGCAATGGCATTATTTAGTGTGAAGCTGATTTTCAAGAAGAATGGTAAGTTCTCTTCTCAGCATGTTCACGACAATCCTGGTTTGCGCAAGATGGGCATCCACTGTGTGGTTGACCAAGACCGCGAAGCGCGCGAAGCAAACAAGGCATATTAAATCATTTTGGTTTTAGAAATAAATAATAATAAAAATACAGAAGAAATGAAAAAGAACATTTTGAGTTCAGTGGCTATTGCTGCTGTAGCTGCCTTGTCATTGGCATCATGCAATAAGTCACAGCCTCAGGTCGAGGCTAAGTCTGAGAGCAAGGCTCCAGCTGAGTTGAAGATTGCATACGTAGAGGTTGATTCTATCATGACTCAATACACATTCGCTAAGGAGTATGCTGCCTTGTTGGAGAAGAAGGGTCAGAATATTCAGGCTACTATCGCTCAGAAGGGTCAGCAGTTGCAGGCAGCTGCTGCTAATTTCCAGCAGAAGATTCAGCAGAATGCTTACACCCGTGAGCAAGCTGAGGCTATCCAGGCTGGTTTGCAGAAGCAGAACAATGATCTTCAGGGTTTGCAGCAGCGTTTGAGCAATGAGTTTGCTGCTGAGCAGAATAAGTACAACAAAGCTCTCCACGACAGCATTGCTAACTACCTGGCTCAGTATAACAAGGATAAGAAGTATAGCATCATCTTCTCTAAGAGTGGTGACAATCTGCTTTATGCAGACAAGGCATACGATATTACCAGTGAGGTTATCTCTGGCTTGAACAAGGCTTACAAGGGTAAGTTGAAGGGTACAGAGGAGACTCCAGCCAAGAAGAAGTAATTTCCGGAAAATATAAACGTATAGAAATATGCTTCGTAACGAAAGATACGATTTCATATTGAATCACTTCAGAAATGCGCTGCCGAATGTGACTACCGAGTTGCAATTCGGTAGCGCATTTCAGCTTCTGGTTGCTACCTTGCTTTCGGCTCAATGTACCGACAAGCGTATCAATATGGTTACGCCGGCCCTCTTTGCCCGTTATCCAGATGCACGGCACATGGCGCAGGCGAGCGAGGAGGATATCTATGAGCTGATCAGTTCGGTAAGTTATCCCAATGCCAAGGCGAAACATCTGGCACAGATGTCACGGCAACTGGTAGAACTCTTTGGAGGTGAGGTGCCGGAGGCTGCTGAAGATCTGGTGAAATTAGCTGGAGTGGGGCGCAAGACGGCGAATGTAATCCGTGCCGTTTGGTTCGGTCATGCCACGATGGCGGTGGATACGCATGTTTATCGTGTAAGTCATCGTATGGGGTTGGTGCCTCGTACGGCTGATACGCCTCGCAAGGTAGAAGATTATCTGATGAAGCACATTCCGGCAGAAGATATTCCGAATGCGCATCACTGGATTCTGTTGCACGGCAGATATATTTGCAAAAGTGCAAAGCCGCTTTGTGATAAATGCTTCTTCAATGAATATTGTCCAAAACTCTTAAAGGACAGTAAACTCTAGGTAGTGATTAATTGGTAGTGATTAGTTTGTTTATCACTAATCACTACCAATTATTCACTAATTAAATTTTTATAGTTTTATTCAAAAGATAATTATCCAGGATTACCATGGCAGCCATTGCCTCTACTACAGGTACGGCTCTTGGCAATACACATGGATCGTGGCGTCCGCGAGCTGTGAGTTTGGTAGGATTTCCTTCCAAATCTACTGTATCCTGTTCCATCAGGAGGGTAGCTACTGGTTTAAAGGCTACCCGGAAGTAGATATCCTGACCATTGCTCAATCCTCCCTGGATGCCACCGCTATGATTGCTCTTGGTCGTGATGCGAGCTGCAACGTCCTGATTGTTTGCTGCATCATCAGCAGCACCCATATTCTTGGCTTTAGGAACGAAGACGTCATTCTGTTCGCTTCCGCGAGCAGAAACTCCGGCGAATCCTTCTCCATATTCAAATCCTTTGACGGCATTGATGCCAAGCATGGCTGCCCCAAGCTGGGCATGAAGTTTGTCGAATTCCGGTTCTCCCAATCCTACAGGACATCCCTTGATGACGCAGGTGATGATGCCTCCGATGGTATCACCATCAGCCTTGACCTGTGCGATGAGGTCTTCCATCTCCTTTGCCTTTGCCTGGTCTGGGCAACGAACGGGGTTGTCTTCGATGGTGTTGAGATCATATAGATGGTAATCTTTTTCCAGGGCGATGCTGCCAACCTGAGATGTATATGCCGTAATGCTGACGCCGAGCTGGCGGAGTGCCAACTTGGCTAAGCCACCACCTACGCAGCGGGCGATGGTGATGCGTGCAGATGAACGGCCGCCACCGCGATGATCACGGATGCCATACTTCTCATTGTAAGTGAAGTCGGCATGGGATGGACGGAACAGACAGCGCATATTCTCATAATCCTGAGAATGCTGGTTCTGGTTGCGTACCTCAAAGCCGATAGGGGTTCCCGTAGATTTTCCCTCGAAAACACCACTTAGAAATTCTACCTGGTCTGCTTCCTTTCGTGCTGTAGTGATGTGACTTTGTCCAGGGCGACGACGGTTCAGTTCGCTCTGGATAAAGTCCATATCGATGTCGATACCTGCAGGAAAACCGTCGATGACGCCTCCTACAGCTATGCCATGACTCTCGCCAAATGTTGTGAGAGTGAAAAGATTGCCAAATGTATTCCTCATTGCCAAATATGATATGTTAAGGCTTGTTATCCCGATACAGGAGCTGGTTGCTGGAAGTAGATGTACCGGTAAGCCTCTGTGTTGATATGAAGAACGGCTATCCCAATGGTATTGAGATAGCCGCTATCGTTTATTCTCAAATATTACTTGTTGCAATCGCAGCCGCCCTCGCAGTTGCCATCCTTGCAGTCACCGCCGCAGTTGTCGCAACCGCCGCCGCAACCACCAGCCTCGCCGCTGATGATCTGTGCCATCTTGGCAATTTCCTCTGCTGTTGCCTCGCGGCTCTCAAGAACCTGACCGCAGAAGTTAAGCTTCAAACCAGCCAATGGGTGGTTGAGGTCGCAAGTTACCTTCTCGTCTGTGATATTCTTGACTACAGCATTGAAGCGGTTGCCATCCTCGTTCTGCAATGGGATGATAGCACCTACCTGTACGTGCTGAGCGTCAAACTGTCCGTTGATAGTAAAGATCTGCTTGTCGAGGTCGATTACGCGCTCGTCATAGTGCAAACCATAAGCCTGCTCAGGCTCCAACTCGAAGTCGAACTCTTCGCCCTCAGCCAAATCAACTACCTTTTCCTCGAAAGCTGGCAAGGTTACACCCATACCGCTGATGAAGAAGAAAGGACGCTCATCTGTAGTCCGCTCAATCAGCATCTCTTCGCCGTTATCACCCTTTGTTACATCATACAATGCGTATGATACTCTAATAAACTTGTTTTTGTTGTTTGATTCCATTTTATTTATTCTTTTTATTGTTTTCTATTTATAGTGCCATCTGTGGGCTATTTGATTTGATATATATAATGTACGCGCGTACATTAATATATAGTTTCTTTATACCTTGCTTTGCAGGTACTTTGTCCCAGTCTGATAGCCACTATTGTAGTTACTTCTTTCCAGTGCGCTTACGCTTCTTCATCTGCACGCTTTTCACCATTTCCATTCGCTCCAAATAGATAGGGCGCCATTTGTCGATGATGTCCTGCAATCCTTTGCTCTTGCGTGAAAGGTCTGCGTATTCCTCACTGTCAGTTTCGCCTGATTTCTTGAGTTCAAGCATTCTGGCGAGGAACTGTTTCTGATTCTCTTCAGCCGCTTTGAGCTGGTTTCCCAACTTTTCGAGGCTTTCGAGGAAGGCGAGTGCCTTGTCTATATGATTTTGTTCTTCCATTGTTTCTATTGTAAATCTTCTGCAAAGATACAATAAATAATTGGGATATGGAAAAGAAATAGTAGAAATATTGGGGTTTTCGGAAAAAAAGATTCAGAGTGCTCATTTTCTATGCCTGGAAAATGGCAACTTGCCAGGCTTTTTCTTATAGTAGTTCTCGTTTGAAACGCAAATGTTACTGATATTGCAAAACAGCTTTCCTTTTGAATGTAAAAATAGGCGTTAGATAACGAAAAGTAGAAGAAAGAAGCCTTTTGGTGTTGATGTATGTCAAAAAAGAGGGCTTTTAGAGCATTTTTTTTCTTAAAATGTTTGCGTACACAACGGAAAGTTTGTATCTTTGCAGTGTCTTAAAGAAAAGACATCAGGATAATGTTTAACAAGAGTCCTTCTAGAGCCTCCTAGGTCATAAGAGAGGTAGGTTAAGTTCGGAAGATGACTCGTAAAGTAGAGAAAGGTAAAAAGATTATGAAAAAGATTATGATTTTGGCAGTAGCAATGTTCGCAATGGCAACAACTACTTTTGCAGCAGACGAGGCAACAAACGCAACAGCAGCTTTCAACATGAATGTAAAGATGGGTAGCTTGGCTAATGCATTGTCACTCAATATTGATCAGGCAGAGGCTGTAACTGATGTTCACAAGAACTTCACAGCTGATATGATGAATGCAGCAACTGCAGCAAAGGATGAGCGTGCAGGTATGATTGACAAGGCTGTCATTAAGGATCTTAAGTACATGCACAGCATCCTCAATGATTCTCAGTATCGCAAGTATGTGATGCTTCTGAATGCAACACTTATGAATCGTGGTTTGAAGTAATTCAATTCGGTTGAATTCTGAAAGGAAATTATAAGAGAGAGATATGAATGGACTGCAGGTCGGACGAAAAGTCTGGCTTGCAGTTTTTTTTTGTGTGTATAGGAGAGGGGGCAAATAGCAATAGGCTAAAGTGTCTGGCTCATCAGTTTTAGGTAGCCCAGCGCTTGTTCTGTGAATGCCCATGTAACGGGCATGTTTGGACCCGCTAGTGGGCACAGAGGGCACATTTTCTGTTTATTCTTTTAACAAGTCGTCAAGGAATTCATCGAGGTCGTGATCCAGGTTTTCCATCAGGTCACCACCCAGAATGATGGTATCATCGTCGGCAAGATAGAGTTCGCCGAGGTTTTCCTTGTCGTCATCTTCCAGCACGAAACTATATGGCTTCAGGATTCCGAGATGATCTGCAATCTCAGAATTCTTGCGCAAGGTGTCACGCAAAATCTTTGCCACCTCATCATAGAAGTTCTCATCCTTGTTGTCTATCCATTGCTCAACTACGCAGCGAGTAATCTCTGTGTAGTCATCGTCAAAGGCTAGGAGTTCACCACTGTCTTGGGAAACTCTTACATGGATGTCGGTCAGCACGGTGTTTTCTTCATTTGAAGGTTGTGCTGGAAACTTTTGAGCTATCTTTTTAATAAAGCGCTCAACTTGCTGAATTGTCATCTGCTCTGTTATTTCCATAATCTTAGTGTTTTCGTGCCTCGACACGCTAGGTGTTGTTGGCTTTCTTGTTTTTTGCAAAGGTACACAAAAAAATGATATAAACAAAGAAGATGGCGAGAAATTTATTAAAAACCTATTTTAATACGTTTATTTTAGCGTTTTTCTTTGTTTTTATAGCCTGAAATGTAACATAGAAAACGTTTACGTTTCTTTTAATTAAATAATCTGGTGATTTTGTTTGTCATTTATAAATAATATATTATCTTTGCAAACAAATTAGAATTGCTAACTCGACTTTGCAATAAGCCACTTTAAAATAAGTGCTCTTGTGTAGGAGAGGAAAGGCTAACCTTATGAACAAGATTTGGAAATGAGTAATAAAATTAAGCATAATGGAGTAGTGGATGGAGTAGAAGATGGCTGTGTGCGCGTGCGCATCCTGCAGTCATCTGCGTGCAGTGCCTGTAAGGTGGCTGCGCATTGCAATACTTCTGAAACGAAAGAAAAGATTATCGAGGTGCAGGTTGCTGATGCTGTCAAGTATCAGCTGGGTGACTCTGTTGTCGTGGTGGCAGATACGGCTGTTGGCTTCCGCGCCAGCTTGTATGGCTATTTGCTTCCTCTGGTCCTGATGGTTGTGGCTTTGGTTGCCGTACTGAAGATTACGCAATCAGAGGGATATGCCGCTGTGTCTGCCTTGGGGATATTGATACCTTATTATATAGGGCTTTATCTCTTGAGAAACAAACTACGAAACAAATTAAGCTTTAGTCTTGAACCCTGCTGCTAGAATGATTTTCCTGCTTTTCAGGCTCGAATACAAGATGTTGGCTGATATAGAAATAACTAGAAATATTAACAAAACAAATACAAACTATTATGGATTTAATTTTGAGTGCTGTCTTGGTACTCGGTGCCATTGCGCTGATAGCAGCGCTGGTACTTTTCGGGGTATCCAAGAAGTTTGCCGTTGAAGAAGACCCTCGATTGGGACAGGTGGGAGAACTCCTTCCTGGTGCCAACTGCGGTGGTTGCGGTTTTGCCGGATGTTCCGGTATGGCTGCAGCGCTGGTCAAGGGTGCTGATGTTGGTAGCATCGACGGACTGATGTGTCCTGTGGGTGGTGCCGACGTGATGGGCAAGGTGGCTGATCTCCTTGGTTTGGCTGTGGCTAACACAGAGGCTAAGGTGGCAGTGGTTCGTTGTAATGGCTCTTGCGAGCATCGTCCTCGCATTGCTGAGTATGATGGTTTGCACACTTGTGCTGCCATGAACTCCTGTGGTGCAGGTGAAACCGGCTGCGGATTCGGCTGCCTGGGTTGTGGTGATTGCGTGGCTGCCTGCCAGTTTGGTGCCATCTCTATCAATCCAGAGACGGGGCTTCCTGAGGTAGATGAGGAGAAGTGTGCGGGGTGTGGTGCTTGCGCCAAGGCTTGTCCACGTCACATCATCGAGCTTCGCAAGAAGGGGCCTAAGGGTCGCCGTGTTTATGTGCAGTGTGTAAATCACGACAAGGGCGCTGTGGCTAAGAAGGCTTGTAGTGTTGCTTGCATTGGATGCGGTAAGTGTCAGAAAGTCTGCAAGTTTGATGCTATCACCATCGAAAACAATGTGGCTTATGTCGATTTCAACAAGTGCCGCATGTGTACCAAGTGTGTTGACGAATGCCCAACAGGTGCTCTCGTAAAAGTAAATTTCCCAGTTAAGAAAAAGGAGGAATAATCATGAATTTGAGAACTTTTAGAATTGGTGGAGTTCACCCAGAAGAGAATAAGATTACTGCCGAGATGGCTACTCAGGTAGCTCCTCTCCCTAAGCAGGCTATTTTCCCACTTGGTCAGCACATCGGTGCTCCTGCCAAGCCTGTGGTTGCCAAGGGCGACAAGGTGAAGGTGGGTACACTCATCGCTGAGGCGGGTGGTTTTGTGAGTGCTCCTATTTACACTTCCGTTTCTGGAACCGTGTTCAAGGTAGATACATCTATTGATGCTACCGGTTATCGCAAGCCTTGCATTATCATTAATGTAGAGGGCGACGAGTGGGAGGAGAGCATCGACCGCTCTGATAAGCTCGAGACTCTGGAGGCTCATGCTGAGTTGACTCCAGAAGAGATAGTCAACCGTATCAAGATGGCTGGTGTCACTGGTATGGGTGGTGCCGGTTTCCCAACCTTCATCAAGCTTTGTCCTCCTCCAGGAGCCAAGGCTGAGTGCGTCATCATCAACGGTGTAGAATGTGAGCCTTATATCACAGCCGACTATCGCCTGATGATGGAGCATGCTGATGAGATTCTCGTTGGCTTGAACCTTCTGATGAAGGCGGCTAAGGTAGAGAAGGGCTACATCGGTATCGAGGACAACAAGCCTGCTGCCATCAAACTCTTCGAGGAAAAGACAGCCAATGACTCCCGTATCGAGATTGTACCTCTGGCTAAAAAGTACCCTCAGGGTGGTGAGAAGCAGCTGGTGGATGCCGTTATCCGCCGTCAGGTTCCTGCTCCTCCAGCTATCCCAGTCAACGTTGGAGCAATTGTTCAGAATGTAGGTACTGCTTTTGCTGTTTATCAGGCAGTTATGAAGAACAAACCTCTCTTCGAACGCTATACCACCGTTACCGGTAAGCAGGTGAAGAACCCAGGCAACTTCCTCGTGCGTATGGGAACCCCATTCTCTCAGATGATTGAGAACTGTGGCGGTTTGCCTGAGGGCGACAACAAGGTATTGGCTGGTGGTCCGATGATGGGTAAGGCTGTAATCAGTCTCGATGTTCCTGTAACTAAGGGTACCAACTCCATCACCGTACTGACCGATGCCGATGCTCATCGCAAGAAGGCTCAGCCATGTATCCGCTGTGCCAAGTGTGTGGATGTCTGCCCAATGGGCTTGGAGCCATACTTGCTTGCTACGCTGAGCGTAGTGAAGGATTATGAGCGCCTGGAGGCAGAGGAGGTAACCTCCTGCATTGCCTGCGGTTCATGCCAGTTCACCTGTCCATCTCATCGTCCTATCCTCGATAACATCATCAATGGTAAGGCAGCGGTAATGGGCATCATCAGAGCACGAAGTGCCAAGAAATAAAGAATAAAAGTAAAAACAAACCAAATACTTGATTAAGTAAAATGGGAAAATTAATCGTTTCATTATCGCCACACGCTCATGGAAATGAGAGCGTAGAGAAGAACATGTACGGAGTGATTATCGCTCTCGTGCCTGCCATCCTCGCATCTTTCTATTTCTTCGGCTTGGGTTCAGCAGTCGTTCTGCTCACCTCTGTGGCAGCCTGCGTCTTCTTTGAGTGGGCAATTACAAAATATCTCCTGAAGGAGGAGACCAGCTTGCTCGATGGTTCTGCCATCATTACCGGTCTCTTGCTCGGCATGAACTTGCCAAGTAACCTTCCTCTCTGGATCATCATCATCGGTGCCCTGTTTGCCATCGGTGTAGGTAAGATGAGCTTCGGCGGTCTGGGTAACAATCCTTTCAATCCTGCTTTGGTAGGCCGTTGCTTCCTGCTAGTCAGCTTCCCTGCACAGATGACTTCATGGCCAGTGGCTGGACAGATGCTCAGCTATACCGATGCAACAACTGGTGCTACACCGCTGGCTATCATGAAGACAGCCATCAAGACAGGTGATGCTTCTTTCCTGAACCAGTTGCCTGATTCCATGAGTCTGCTCTTCGGTGCTACTGGCGATACTTTAGGAGCCGGTACAACCGGTGAGGTTTGTGCATTTGCCCTGTTGCTCGGTTTGGCTTATATGCTCTGGAAGAAGGTTATTACCTGGCATATTCCAGTCAGCATCATCGCTACCGTATTCGTTTTCAGCGGTTTGATGCATTTGGCTAATCCTGTTTATGCCAATCCTCTGGCAGTCATCTTCAGTGGTGGTCTGATGCTCGGTGCCATCTTTATGGCAACTGATTATGTAACATCACCAATGACTCACAAGGGTATGCTCATCTACGGTGTCTGCATCGGTCTTCTCACCGTCATCATCCGTAACTGGGGTAGCTATCCAGAAGGTATGTCGTTCGCCATTCTTATCATGAATGCGTTCACACCTCTTATTAACACATACGTTAAACCAAAGCGCTTCGGTGAGAAGCCTGCTAAGAAATAAGGAGGACAGAGACATGCAGAAATTAGAATCATCATTAAAGAACATGGTTTTGGTGCTCGTAGGTGTAGCGCTCGTAGTGGGTGCTGTGCTGGCTTGTATCAACAACCTTACTTCAGGTCCTATTGCGGAGAAGGCAGCACAGAGTCTGGCTACCGGTATCAAGAGCGTGATGGGTACTGAAGACCTCCAGGTGGCTGAGCCGGAAGAGGTGAAGCAGGAGTTTGGCGGCAAGGAGTTTACCTTCATCCTCCACAAGTGCTCTGACAAGAGCGGCAAGGAGTTGGGTGCTGCCGTAGAGAGTACTACCGGTGGTTTCGGTGGCGACTTGAAGGTGCTCGTAGGTTTCGATACCGAGGGCAAGATTATGGGTTACACCATCCTGCAGGCTTCAGAGACCCCAGGTCTGGGTGCCAAGGCAACCACCTGGTTCCAGAAAGACGGAAAGGGTAGCATCATTGGTATGACTCCTAAGGATGGCGACCTCCACGTAAGCAAGGACGATAAGGGTGGCAATGCAGTAGATGCCATCACCGCATCAACCATCACCAGCCGTGCCTTCCTCAAGGCTATCAATCAGGCTTACGCTGCCTATGCAGGTAAGAATGTAGATGGCGAGAGCGGTGCATCTAAAGTTGAACATAACGAAAAGAAAGGATAAGCCGATATGAGTAATATGAAAATTTTAATGAACGGACTCATCAAGGAGAACCCTACCTTCGTGTTGCTCCTCGGTATGTGTCCTACCTTGGCTACAACAACCAGTGCCATCAACGGTCTTTCCATGGGATTGGCAACCATGGCAGTATTGGTTTGTACCAACTTTGTGATTTCATGTATCAAGAAGATTACCCCGGATATGGTTCGCATCCCTGTTTTCATCGTCGTGATAGCAGCCTTCGTAACCATCCTGCAGATGCTGATGAGCGCCTATGCTCCTGACAGCATCAATCAGGCGCTGGGTATCTATATCCCATTGATTGTAGTAAACTGTATCATCCTGGGTAGAGCAGAGAGCTTTGCTGCCAAGAACTCACCGATTGCCAGTCTCTTTGATGGCATTGGTTGCGGTTTGGGTTTCACCCTAGCCTTGACCATCTTGGGTGCAGCTCGTGAGATTCTCGGTGCAGGAAGCGTATTCGGTATCACTCTGTTGCCAGAGACAACCAATATTCTGATGTTCATCCTGCCTCCTGGAGCATTCCTCACATTGGGATACATTATTGCGATATTTAATAAGGTAAAGAAGTAAGCGTAGGCATCGCTTCAATCCATGAAATAGAATAGAAATTATGGAATATTTATTGATATTTATCTCTGCGATATTCGTTAACAATATCGTCTTGTCGCAGTTCCTCGGTATCTGTCCGTTCCTGGGCGTATCGAAGAAAGTTGATACAGCCATCGGTATGGGTGGTGCCATCGCCTTTGTCTTGACCTTGGCAACCATCATTACCTGGTGTGTTCAGAAGTATGTACTCGATCCATTCGGATTGCAATATCTCCAGACCCTGGCGTTCATCCTCGTGATTGCTGCCTTGGTTCAGATGGTAGAGATTATCCTCAAGAAGGTTTCTCCTGCGCTTTATCAGGCGCTCGGCATCTTCCTGCCTTTGATTACTACCAACTGTGCTGTGCTGGGTGTAGCCATCCTGGTTATCCAGAAGGACTACAATCTCTTGGAAAGTGTGGTTTATGCCTTCTCTACGGCCCTCGGCTTTGCTCTGGCTCTCATCGTCTTTGCAGGCATTCGTGAGCAGCAGGCTCTGGTTCGCATTCCTAAGGGTATGCAGGGCGTAGCCATCGTCATGGTTACAGCCGCTCTCCTCAGCCTTGCTTTCATGGGCTTCTCTGGTGTAGATGGAGGCTTGAAGGCTTTGTTCGGATTGGAGTAAAAAGATAGTATTAGTTAGTTAAAACGCCCTGAGAGGGCAAAAGCATTATGTATGATGATGCTTTTGCACTTTCAGGACGTTTTTTTTATTGGCTGCTTTTCCAGCCTACCAGTCTGTCGGTTCTATCTCCTGTGCCTCGATAATAGATGAGGGCATCATAGCGGTTGGTCGTCTGGAAGAAGTTGCCCTCCGTACTCACGGGTTGCGTACTGCCGTCGCTTTTGAGCACCAGATACTGGTAGCTGTAATAACCTTGTTTGAGCAGCACGGTGGCGTGATAGCTGTGGTCGGCTTCGTTGTATTCCATCCGATAGGTAGGCGAAAAGCGGTCGTAGGTCCAGTCTGCATTCAGATATACGTTGCCTGGCTGGCGATTGGTCTGTAGCCGGAAATGTACCGGTGCATACTCGCAGGTGAAATTATTATCCTCGTTATCGCTGTTGCGCACGTAGAAGGAGCCTTTGGCGCTCTCATCGTGTACGTAGTTGGGGCGAGGAATGTCGGGCATTACATAGACCTGGTATTCTTCTCCATCCCATTTTATCTCGTCTATTCCCATCGTAGGATGATCCATGTCGAGCAGTTCGAATTTTCGGTATTCATTTCCTGCATCGAATATCAGATGGCGGTTGTGTTGCCATTGCAGTCCATCTGCGCTGATATAATCAGGTTTGGCATTCCATACTGCCTGATTCCAACGTCCGTTCTGCAGCACCACGGTTTTGATTTGCTGTGAGGGGTTGGTTATCTTTAGGTTGCCGTAGTTCACATTCATACTTACCTGCTGATGCTGCTTGTTGATATCGATGTCAGTATTCGAAGAATATCCGATGGCAACCTGCACCTGTGGCTCTACTACCATAAAGCAGGCGGTGAGTATCTTTCTGCCGTCCTTATCGGTAGCTTCATCCTCTTGGTTGTTCGTCTCCGCATTGTCATCATAGATGGTGAGCTTGTAGTTTCCGCTCATGGTGATGTGGCAGTTCTCGTTGGGGATTGTGAGGCGATAGTGGGTATAGAGATGGTTGGTGTTGAGCGATTGCTCGATGTTGTCGATGGCTTGCTCGTGGTTCCATCCCTTCAGATAGTCGGTCTCGAAGAGTCCCTGAGAAACCTTCCAGTCGGCATCGCAATGTTCTATCCTGTAGGTATATCGATGATAGTCGTGGGTCATGTCATCGAAGTCGATGTGGATGGGTTGCCCGTTCAGCAAAGTGATGGGAAGGGCTTGCCAGTCGGTGCCCGCCACCACCTGTAGGGTAGCGATGCGCTGACAGTATATCTCGTGTCTCTGCGCCCGTGAGGGCAGAGCAGCGAGGGCGAGAAGTATATGGAGAGTCAATATCTTTTTCATGCTTGCAAAGATACGGTAAAAAGGGGGAATGTAGTCGATAGGGGAATCGAACCCCTATGCCAAGATTGAGAATCTTGTATCCTAACCATTAGATGAATCGACCAACGGTGCAATTTTGAATAATGCTTGCGGAAGGTGGGGGATTCGAACCCCCGGTACGGTAACCCGCACGTCAGTTTAGCAAACTGGTGGTTTCAGCCACTCACCCAACCTTCCTGTTGGATTCATTTCTGAATCATCAAGCATCGTTCTCAAATGCGATTGCAAAGGTACAACTTTTTTTTTGTTCCACCAAATTTTTCCTTTACTTTTTTTGCTTTTATGATGGGTAATTGTCATTTATCCACAACGGCGATAGCGTTACCTGCGTAGGGATAAAAAAATAACTTGCAGTAGTCTTTTCGACTAATTGCAAGCTTACTAACAATAACCAATACATGAAAAACACTCAGTAGTCGATAGGGGAATCGAACCCCTATGCCAAGATTGAGAATCTTGTATCCTAACCATTAGATGAATCGACCATTTTAATTAGTCTGCATTGGTTTCACAACTTGTGCAGACTTGAACAACAAATTTAACTTATTTAACCAAGTAGTCGATAGGGGAATCGAACCCCTATGCCAAGATTGAGAATCTTGTATCCTAACCATTAGATGAATCGACCATTTTAATTAGTCTGCATTGGTTTCACAACTTGTGCAGACTTGAACAACAAATTTAACTTATTTAACCAAGTAGTCGATAGGGGAATCGAACCCCTATGCCAAGATTGAGAATCTTGTATCCTAACCATTAGATGAATCGACCAACGATGCAATCTTGAACTCCGCTTGCGGAAGGTGGGGGATTCGAACCCCCGGTACGGTAATCCCGCACGTCAGTTTAGCAAACTGGTGGTTTCAGCCACTCACCCAACCTTCCAATCGGATATTGTTGCCAAATCAACAAGCATCGTTCTCAAATGCGGGTGCAAAGATACTACATTTTTTTTGTTCCACCAAATTTTTCTGTAACTTTTTTCAAGAAATATGCATATTTTCTTGATTTTTCTTGTTTTTGGGAGGAATTGTAGGGGATAAGCTGACTTTGTCAACAAAAAAGGAGGCAGATTTACCAATTATTGGAAATCTGCCTCCTGTAGGAAAGGGTCGCTCGATGATGTGATGAAACTCCGAATGTCATAAACATTTGAGAGCTCTCCGCTTTTGTAATCCACCGGCTTTGCAGCTTAGTTGACAAGTCAGTTTATGTGGCCCGCCATAGGCAAGAGAAGTCTTCTCGGTTTCATAAGTGTAATTTGATGAGTATCCCGATCGAACCGACACGACCCTTATATCTTTGTCGAATAGACATAGCATAGGCTATCATCTATTGATAGAAGTCTTTGGGTTTTCTATACTGCAAAGATAATGCAATCTTTTGAAACTACCAAATCTTTCTGCTGATTTTTTCGAAAAATCTTCTTTATCAAAAGTCAGAACTCCCTTTTCCTTGTTTCTCTCAAGGGTCAAGACTTCTTTTTCCTGAGCTCTTCGTATATTTCTTCGAAATATTTCCTGAGTTCTGTCTTGTCTTCAATGATATTCCGCAGCTCTTTCAGAGCCTTCTCATTGGGTGAGTTAGGAATCCAGAGCTTGATGTAGCCGTTGCGGGAATATTTCTCGTCCATGTGGTCGGCGAACCGCTGCCATTGCTCTTCCTTTCCTTTTTCGGGATAGTTCTCCTCTCCGTATTCGATGGCACGAAGAAAGATTTCGTGAACATCGATGTCGCGGTCGGCTTCGGCTACAATCTTGCCATAGATGCTTCGGGGCTGGCGACTGGAGGAGGCGCGGTGATCCTCCACGGCTTCTTTCATGATTTTAATCTGCTCGGGAGTGAACCAGCGCTTCAGTCTGGCATCAGCCTGGAGGATTTTGCCACTGGTGAGGTGGTGGATGGCGCGCGGACCGCTCATTCCCAGGTCGTGATAGGCGGCAACGATATAAACCATGTCGATGTCGGCACCTGTTACAGGTACGAGTTTCAGGGCGTTTTTGATGACACGGGTTACGTGGCGCAATCCGTGGCTCTCGCCAAATTCTGTATATCTGGGCAGAATCTGTGTTTCCACAAACTGCATGATTTCGAGATTTACTTGTTGCTTCATACTTTTTCTTCTTTTATATATATAATGTACGCGCGTACATTATATAATTATTATTCCTGAATGTTATCTTCTCATTCTAGAATCTTCTCATGCCATTCCAGAGGGGGCGGGTATCTCTGGGATTACTACATCATTCCAAGGATGATGAAGGTAGAGATCATGCCAAAGGTAAAGATGTTGAGAGCCGTGTAGCCCAGTACCTTGTTCAGCATTCTGCCTTCTCCTATCTTCCTCATCTTGGCGAATGTTCGGTTGTGCACCACGAGATATGTGGCGGCGAAAGGCAAAAACTTAGTATCTGCATCGTAGGTAAGTGCGCCATAGATGTTGATTCCAATCATGATGAGGATACCGATGTTGCCCAGTGCGCAGTAGAGACGCTCGCCGTTTTTCTTGCCGATGTGAACGATCAGCGTCTTCTTGCCCGCCTTGATGTCGTTGTCGTAGTCGCGATAGTTGTTCAGAATGAGCAGCGTATCTACTACCAGTCCGCAGGCGATGGAAGTCAGTATGGCTTCTGCTGATACAGTCTGTATTCCTTCAGGCATGACCAGGTAGTAGGTGCAGCAGACCGGCACGATGCCGAAAAAGAGAAGTACCAGCAGGTCGCCCAATCCCAGATAACTCAGCTTGGTGGTGTAGAGGAAACAGAAGAGGACACAGCAGATACCCACGATGATCATCTCCTTTCCTCCGTAGAAGGCAAGGGGCAAACCGATGATGCAGCCTAGAAGGGTAGTGATGATAATGCCCCATTTCATGGCTTTCATCGTAATCCAGCCTTCAGCACAGGCTCGTTTCGGTCCCAGGCGGGTTTCGTCGTCGTTGCCATGCTTGAAGTCGAAGAAGTCGTTTACCAGGTTGGAGTCTATCTGCATTATCCATGCAAAGAGCAGGCAGAGCAGGGCTGGAATCCATTGGCAGTTGGCATTTGAGTCCTTGTATGCCAGGGCTGTGCCTAGCATTACTGGTACTGCCGCAGCCGAAAGGGTGACGGGGCGGGTGGCGAGAAACCATGCCTTGATAGAATTTGTCTTTATCATCATATTGTTGCTTTTAAATTATAAGGAGCGAGGTTTTTGGGGGACCTCGCTCCTTGTTGTCATTCATAAAGAAAAGATTCGCTTCTATTTTATTTTAGAAGAATCTCTTGTGGAAAAGATTCGCTTCCTAGTTGAAGAAGTTCCAGCTTACACCCATTCTGAAAACTCGCTGGTTCATCGGATAGTGAGGGGTGAAGAAGTAGTTCTTGTCGCCTTGTCCTGCATTCAGATGGCTCATCATCACGAAGAAGCGGGTGTGCTTGATGTGAACATTGGCGTAGGCATTGACGATAGGGTAGTTGCCCACCTTCACGTTCTTCTCGCCGTTGCCCTGTACGGTATATTGACCGATGTAAGGAGAATAATCCGGAGCCTCGTAGCTGGTGAAGTATCTGGCGTCGGCACCCAGCTCGATATTCAGTACTTTTACCACCTTGAACTTGATGAAGAGGTTGGTATATACGTTGAGGTCTGGCACTGGCAGGGTACTCTTGCTGCTGGTATGCTGGTAGGTAATCATATTCTGCCAGTTGAAAATACCGAACTTGAAGTCCTGCTGCAGCTGCGCTGTAATCAGATTGATGGCATTGCCGCTCTGCATAGGTGTCACCATTACGCCTGTGCGCAGACCATTTTCTGTAATCGTATATTGCTGTGAGAAATAAGTATAGTTCTTGATTTCATCCACAGCCACACGCAGCGTGGTGTTAGTCTTGCCGAATCTCAGAGTTCCCATAATGCGGGTATGTATAATCTTGCTCAGATCATCATCCCACCAGAGATGTCGGGCGTGATACTTGCGATAGTAGAACGATGGCGTTTCGTGATGGATGAAGGCATCGCCTCTTACCTGTACGGTGTCACCCAGAAATGGCAGGTTGATGTCTGCGCTTCCGTCGATGGCAAAGGTGCCGGCATCCACTCCGGTGAGTCCTACCTCGCCTACTACATTATAGTGAAGGGTCTTGCCCTGGGTCTTGCTCAGCTGACCGCCTACGCTCAGTGCATGCTCATTGAACTTCTCGAATCCGCCTTCGGTATTTGGCAGTTCGTAGTGGCGGAGGTCATAGCTAGCGAAAGCTTTCAGACCAGCCTTTGCCCACTTGCTGAATCCTTCGAGCGTCCCCATTGCCACGGTGTTCTTGATGCGCCAGTGGCGGGTCTGATCGTAGATGGAATCGCCTGTAAACTTGCCGGCATTGTAGTACTCCTTGAGATAGTAGTCCTGTGGAGTCTGGTAAGCCTGGTAGATACGCTTGTAGTTATCAAATTGCACGGTGTGGATGAAGCTGGTTACCGGAACATATTCTGTCTTGTAGAAGAGTGAGTCCTGCGCTTTCTTCTTCTCTATGGAGAGCAGACTGTCTGCCATTGCCTTGCTGTTTACTGCAATTCGAGTGCGGTCGCTCTTGAAGTCCTGGGCTGCCTTGTTTGCAACTATTGCCTTGTTGTCCTTGGCAGGTTCATCGCCGGCAATCTTTGCATCTGTAGGGCGACCTGAGAACTGCTTCTTCTGGTTTTTGTCGAAAGCCTTTTCGTCAAACTCCCTGCCTTGTTCCCTTGCTTTCTTTCTTGCCTCCTCCTTGGCTTCCTCGGCTGCATTGTCCTTTGCTGACTCCATGGCGAATTTCTTGGCCTTGATTTCTTCCTCGGTCATCTTCACCTTGCGGCTGAAGCCCACATTGTAGCGGTGGGTGAAGAAGATGTGTTGATTGTCGTTGCGATTCCAGTTCTGCTGTAGTACGGTCGGTATTTCGTTGGTGGCGAAACTCTCGGTGAAAAGCTCCGGATGCTTGATGTAGTCATCATTGGTAATACCTCCGTTCTCCGTCACCTTCTGGTGGTTGGTGCTGAAAAGGAAGTGCGCCTGATAGCGGTCGCCCAGATAAGAAGTCCACATCGTATATTTGAAGTGCGCCGTGCTCTGTGCATCGTAGTAGCCGCGACCGTATTTGTAGTCGAATCGGAATCCGCCACCCAGCTGCTTGTTGGCATTCACCGCAAAGATTGCCTTGAAGTCATCCTCACCGTTGGTTCTGTCACCGCAGCTATTCAGCGTGATGTTGGTGATAGGCGAGTAGGTGTTGGTGAAGTGGAAGTCACTCGCCGGGGTAACGATGTTGTCGTATGGCTCGGTGAAGATGAAGTTGCCCTGCGTATTGCGTCGGTCGATGAAGATGCGGTTGATGCGGGCGGTACCCATGTTACCCAGGGTGTTGTACTCTCCGCGCAGTCCTTCCGTGAAGGTTGTGTTCTGGTACATTGCCTGCATAGTGTCCACCACGGCAGCCCGGGTATCTCCAAATCTCTCATCCACAGTCCATACCCTGATTCCCTTCGGAATCTCCTTGTCGGTGCCCAGCGAGTCGGTGTTTACGCGGTTGCCGGTCTGTGGGCGGAACTGTGAGTCCTCGTTATTGTTGAAATCTGTAAAATCACGTTGTGCCGCAACTGGTAGGGTTGCAGCACAAGCTAGGATTGTAGAGAATAATATTTTCTTCATTTCTTATTTTTTGAATAGTCGGATGCAAACCTCGGCAATTTTCAAGACTACGCCGATGATCAGCAGTACATTGGCAATCGTGCGGTCGTCCATCTGTGTCCAGAGGATGACGCCTACGATGGCGAAGAGCATGAATCCGATGTTGAGCCAGTTCCTGGCTACGAGCATGTTGCTCTTGTCTGCATACTCCAATCTTCTGTGGTGGCGACGATTTGGGCGCACGGCATAGCTGGTCTGTGGCTGTGTCTGAGATGCCTCCTGGCACTGGGTCTCGTTCATTGCCGGTGCCTTTGCGGTTTCCTCGCTCTGTGGGGTGTTTGTTATATTGTTATCTTTTGTCTGATCCATATTTTATAAGATGATTTTTATTTTCTAACAAGTTTGGTCAGATCATTGAAGATCTGGTCCTTGCGGTCGATGGTTCCGCGGCGGAACTTACCGTAGATCTTAGCCAAGTCGTTTTTCTTCTTGGTCAAGGCATATTTGTCGGTGATCACATTCTCTGCAGGCTCCTTGAAACCGGTACTTCTGCCTTCCTCGTAGTTGAATACGATTCGGGTCATGGAGAGGTGGAGATGGTTGTCGCTGATGGTTGCCACCAGCTGGTACTTGGTCTCAGAGCGGTCGAGAGAGATGAACGACTGATTGAAGACAAACCATTCGTCCATAATACAGGCGATGATCTGCTCGTTCTTGTTGTTTCTGTTCACCAGGGCGATGCGGCTGTTGATGTTCTGCTCATTCTTGATGAGCTTGCTCATATATTGGAAAACGATGTTGTAGATTTCGTCTGCACTCTTTCCGCTTGCCTGGGTGTCGAGAACAAATTCCACTTTTCCCTCGGCATTGAGCTGGATGGCTCCCGCCAGGTATTTCGGATCTTCCTTGAGCACCACGCCCTCGGCAGTCTTTTCCACCTTTTTCTCTTCTACCTCCTCTGTCATGGTTGGCACGACCCATCCCGCACCTTCTGAAGTTTCGGTAGTATTCTCCTTCTTGGTGGCAGGCACCAGCTTTGTAGCAGGCACCGAATTCTCAGTATTCTTCTTCAGCTTTTCTGCTTCCTGCTTCATTCTTTCAGCTTCAGCCTTCAATCTTTCAGCTTCCGCTTTCGTTTTCTCGGCTTCCGCCTTTACTTTTTCAGCTTCCGCCTTCACCTTGGCTGCTTCTGCCTGAGCTTTGGCTGCTTCCAGGGCCTTCTTGGCTTCCTCCAACTCTTTTTGCGCCTTTTCCAACTGCTGCTCAGGGGTAAGCACATTCTGCGCCTGCATGGTGAGAGCTGGAATCAGCATCAGTATTGAGATAAATATCTTTTTCATGATTGTTGTTTAAATGTTTAATGTCTTGTCCTCCTCGTCCGAGTATTAAGAACTCGGAGGCGCTTCTAACATACAAAGGTATAAAAATAACTTGATATATTTCTATAAGGAAGCGATTATTTATACATTCTTTTGCTAAGTTAACAATATTTTTTAGGAAAAACGCTCCTAGTTTCAAATATTTTCGTATCTTTGCAAAAAAATATAGCTATAATTATGGGATTATTCGGATTATTTAGCAACAAAAAAAAGGAAACTCTCGATAAAGGCCTCGAAAAGACCAAGGAGAGCGTGTTTGGAAAATTGGCGCGTGCGGTGGCTGGTAAGTCAACCGTAGATGATGACGTGCTCGATGATTTGGAGGAGGTGCTCATCACATCCGATGTAGGTGTGGAGACTACCGTGAAGATTATCCGACGCATCGAAGAGCGCGTGGCAAGAGATAAGTATGTTTCTACCTCAGAACTCAACAGAATCCTGAGAGAAGAGATTGCAAGCCTCCTAGAGGAAAATCATACCGATGACAATGAAAACTGGGATTTGCCTTCTGACCATAAACCATACGTGATTCTGGTAGTGGGAGTGAATGGTGTGGGCAAGACTACAACCATCGGAAAACTCGCCTATCAGTTTAAGAAGGCTGGTAAGAAGGTGTATCTCGGTGCTGCCGATACCTTCCGTGCCGCTGCCGTGGAGCAGATCTGCATCTGGGGAGAGCGAGTAGGGGTGCCTGTGGTGAAGCAGCAGATGGGTTCCGACCCTGCCAGCGTGGCCTTCGATACCCTGCAGAGCGCCAAGGCGAACGGTGCCGACGTGGTGCTGATTGATACTGCCGGACGCCTTCATAATAAGGTGAACCTGATGAATGAGTTGAAGAAGATCAAGGAGGTGATGAAGAAGGTGATGCCTGAGGCTCCGGATGAGGTGATGCTCGTTTTGGATGGAAGTACCGGACAGAACGCTTTCGAGCAGGCTAAGCAGTTTGCTGCCGTTACCAATATCTCTTCGCTAGCCATCACCAAGCTCGATGGTACGGCTAAGGGTGGTGTGGTAATCGGTATCTCCGACCAGCTCAAGGTGCCAGTGAAGTATATCGGACTGGGCGAGGGCATGGAGGATCTCCAGCTTTTCAATAAGTCCGAATTTGTTGATTCTCTCTTTAAGCACTAGAATACAAGTACTTAGAGGATTTGAGAAAAAGAATTGAATGAAGTTTGAGGGAAGAACTAACGAGGAAAAGAATTAGATTAAGATTATTATTAGGATAAGTAGGACAAGAATGAAGAAAAATCAGATAGATATAATAACCATGGGTTGCTCCAAAAACTTGGTGGACAGCGAGACCTTGATGAAGCTTTTCGAGGAAAATGGCTACCACTGTGTTCACGACCCGAAACGCCCACAGGGTGAAATAGCCGTTATCAATACTTGCGGCTTTATCGAGGATGCCAAGCAGGAGAGCATCGATACTATCCTGGAGTTTATCCAGGCTAAGGAAGAGGGACGACTCCGTAAGCTCTATGTGATGGGTTGCCTCTCGCAGCGTTATCAGAAGGAGCTGGAGGCTGAGATGCCCGAGGTGGATAAGTTTTATGGTAAGTTTAATTATAAGGAGTTGCTCAAGGAACTGGGCAAGGCTGATGCCGCTGAATGCAGCGGCACACGTCATCTTACTACTCCTCATCATTATGCCTATATCAAGATTTCTGAAGGTTGTAACCGCCGCTGTGCGTATTGCGCCATTCCTATCATTACCGGCAAGCACGTTTCCCGTCCGATGGATGAAATCCTTGATGAGGTGCACCAGCTGGTAGCCGATGGTGTGAAGGAATTCCAAATCATAGCCCAGGAGCTCACCTACTACGGCGTGGACCTGGACGGCAAACATCACATCACCGAACTCATCAGCCGCATGGCGGATATTCCAGGTGTGAAGTGGATCCGTCTGCACTATGCTTATCCTAACCAGTTCCCGCTCGATCTGCTCGATGTGATGCGCGAGAAGCCAAACGTATGCAAGTATCTTGACATCGCCCTGCAGCATATCAGCGACAATATGCTCAACAGAATGCATCGCCACGTGAGCAAGCAGGAAACCATCGAACTGCTCAAGACCATCCGTGAGCGTGTGCCGGGCATTCATATTCGCACCACTCTGATGGTGGGATTCCCTGGCGAAACCCAGGAAGACTTTCATGAGTTGCTCGAATTTGTTCGTACTCAGCGCTTTGAGCGTATGGGTGCCTTCGCTTATTCTGAGGAGGAGGGTACCTATAGTGCCAATAACTACGAGGATGATGTTCCCGCCGAGGTGAAGCAGCGCCGTCTTGACGAACTGATGATTCTGCAGCAGGAAATCAGCGCTGAGGTAGAGGCAGAGAAAGTGGGCAAGGTTTTGAAGGTGATTATTGACCGCAAGGAGGGTGATTACTATATTGGTAGAACCGAATTCTGTTCGCCTGAGGTGGATCCTGAGGTGCTGATCAAGATAGGAGAGAAGCGCCTGCGCGTGGGTTGCTTCTACAATGTGAAGATTACCCAAAGCGAGGAGTTTGATCTCTACGGAGAAGTGGTAAAGTAATATGAGAAATAATAGACATCAGAATGAATAACAAGGAGTATATTGCAGAACTTGCTCAGCAGACTGGCTATTCACAGGACGACACCCAGAAGATGGTGCGCAAGGTGATAGATTTCATGATTGCTGAATTTGAGGATGGGGAGGCTGTCTCCATCACCAACTTTGGTACGTTTGAGGTAAAGAAGCGTTTGGAGCGTGTGGTTGTAAACCCTACTACCAAGAAGCGCCAGCTTGTTCCGCCTAAGCTCGTACTCGGCTTTCGTCCTGTGCCCAGTGTCAAGGAAAAACTGAAGAATGGAGGTGAAGACAATGAGTAAAGTTAGTTTGAGCGACTTGGCGCAGCGCCTGGCAGAGAAGTCGGGAATCAGTCTGCAGGATGCCGAACTGTTTATCAGAAAGATGTTTGATGTTGCCAACGAGGGTCTTCAGTCTGATAAGCTCGTGAAGATGAAGTGGCTGGGTACTTTCAAGGTGATGGCGGTGAAGGATCGTGAGAGCGTGGATGTGAACACGGGCGAGCGTATCATCATCGAGGGCCGTGACAAGATTTCCTTCACGCCCGATAATATCCTGAAGGAGATTGTGAATAAGCCTTTCGCCCAGTTTGAGACCGTCGTGGTGAATGATGGTGTGGATTTTGATGAAATCGACAGAAAATTTGAAAAAGCTGAAGAGGAAGGTCCTGTATTCGATTCTACGTTAGAGTGTGTTCCTGATTCTGAAAATTCTTCTGTGGAATCTTTCGTTGAGCAGGATTCTCCTGCAACAAGTGGTGTAATAGATTTTTTGGATGAAGAAAACGATGCTCCTGTTAGCGATGAAATGATAGTAATAGGAGAGGAATTGCCGCAGGAAAATGTTGCTGAACCGGAAGAGAAAAAAACGGAAGTATCTGAACCTGCAGCTACAGAACCTGCAGCATCTGAACTTGAAGTATCTGAACCTGTAACTTCTGAACTTGTAACTTCTGAACCTTTAACTTCTGAATCGGAAGCAAAGGAATCTGAAGTTCCAGCTCAGGATGAAGTTGAGCCTGTTGTTTCTGATGAAGAAAATAAATCGACATTATCTGAGGAAGCTCTTATTGAAGAGAAAACTTCTTCAGATGTGGAAACCGATAAGCGGCATATTGTATTGCCTCGTTCTCTAGTTATTGCAGCGAGCGTAGTATTCCTGGCAATGATAGGAGGTTTTGGTTGGTTTGCTTTTAATTATGGTAAGATGGCTGCCCAGCGTGATCATCTCGCTCTGCAGTTGGATAATTACCTGCAGACTCCGACAGAGAAGAAGGTGCCAGCCAAGTCTGCCCCAACGCAGGAAGATATTCTTAGCAAGAAGGCTATCGAGGATAGTGTAAGAATGGCGCAGGCAAGCGAAGCCGTCAAGAAAGCCGAAAATGCCGAGCAGAATATGGATGTGGTTGATAAGCAATCAATTGATGTAAAATCGGTTGAGGCTAAGAAGAATTTGGAAGTCAAGAAACTCGCTGATGCAAGGAATTTGGCTGATGCGAAAAGGCAGGTTGAGGCAAAGAAACACGCAGATGCAAAGAAACTTGCAGAAACCAAGAAGCAGCAGGAGGCTAAAAAACTTGCAGAAGCCAAGAAGAAAGAAGAAGCCAGAAAGCAGACTGAAAAGCATGCTGCCCAGGCAAGCAGCAAATACGACCAGGATGCTCGTGTTCGAACCGGAGCCTATCGTATCATTGGTGTTTCCGAGGTAGTTACGGCAAGAGAAGGACAAACCATCAAGTCGCTCAGCCAAAAGTACCTAGGTCCAGGAATGGAATGTTACGTAGAAGCTCTGAATGGTACTTCCCAGTTGAAGCCTGGTCAGAAAGTCAAGATTCCTAAGTTGGAATTGAAGAAAAAGAAATAACTTGAAAGAGAAATAATTTAAAAGAAATTATTTGAAATACAAGAGGTTGTGTCATAAGTTCTGATAATGACAGACGAGGTCGGGCTAAAAGCCCCCAAAGTACCTAAGTGTCTCCAAGAGTGTAACCTCGCCATGCGTCCGGCAGATTTGTCCTCCGCCAGGCATCCGGCAGATTTGAAATCCGCCGTAAAAAAGGTTCGACCTATAACCAAGGGGGGATTTTTAATCCCCCAAATAAAGAACTTATGACACACCCTTCTCTTTTTCGTTTCTTCATCCGATGAATAATGAAGCACTCTCTTTCGTAAAAAGCCTTTTGAGATTTTATTTCTTCTCCAATTCCTGAAGGCTTTCCATTTTCTTCGTCTCCAGGAACTCGTAGATTCCGCAGAGATGCTCACGAACACTGCCATGACCGAATTCATATACCTTGCTCACCAAACCATCCAGGAAGTCACGGTCGTGGCTCACCACTATCAGCGTGCCGTCGAAATCGAGCAGCGCCTGCTTCAACACATCCTTTGTCTTCAAATCAAGGTGGTTGGTAGGCTCATCAAGAATCAATAAATTCACTGGCTCCAGCAGCAGCTTGAGAATGGCCAGACGGGTGCGCTCGCCTCCCGACAATACCTTCACCTTCTTGGTAGAATCCTCGCCGCCAAACATAAAGGCTCCCAGCAAATCGCGAATCTTATTTCTGATTTCTCCCTTTGCTACATCATCAATGGTCTGGAACACCGTAAGCTCGCCATCGAGCAGAGATGCCTGGTTCTGAGCAAAATAGCCTATCTGAACATTGTGGCCTAATTCCTGTTTGCCCCCGTTCTGAAGCTGACCCATGATGCATTTCACCAGCGTAGATTTACCCTCGCCGTTTCTTCCCACGAAGGCAATCTTGTCGCCACGCTCCACGGTGAGGTTCACGCCGCTGAATATCTTCTTGTCGTCAAACGACATGGCCACATCGCTCATCTGCACCGGATAGGCACCGCTTCTCGGACTTGGCGGAAACTTCAGTCTCAGTCGGCTGGTATCCTCCTCATCCACCTCGATGAGTTCCAGTTTTTCGAGCATCTTCACACGGCTCTGCACCTGGAAGGTCTTGGAGTATGTGCCCTTGAATCGCTCGATGAAATCCTTTGTCTCGGCTATCATCTTCTGCTGTTCCTCATATTTCTTCATCTGCTGTTCGCGGCGCTCCTTGCGCAGTTCCAGATACTGGCTGTAGGTGGCCTTGTAGTCGTAGATTCTGCCCATGGTAACCTCGATGGTTCTGGTGGTAATATCGTCAACAAATTTCCTGTCATGACTGATTACTACCACAGCCTTGGAGCTGTTGATGATGAATTCTTCCAACCAGCCGATGGATTCGATGTCGAGGTGGTTGGTAGGCTCATCAAGGAGCAATACATCAGGCGATTTCAGCAGCAGTTTTGCCAGCTCTATTCGCATGCGCCATCCTCCGGAGAATTCGCTGGTAGGGCGGTTGAAGTCGGAGCGTTCGAACCCCAGTCCGAGCAGCGTTTTCTCTACGTCTTCCTCGAAGTGGGTCATGTCGATGGCATAGAACTTTTCTGACAGAGACGACACTTTTTCGATGAGCTGCATATAGTCGTCGCTATCGTAATCGGTGCGGGTGGTCAGCTCGTTGTTGATGCGGTCTATTTCAGCCTGCATCTCGTGCAGATGTGCGAATGCCTGGCAGGTTTCCTCGAACACGGTGCGTCCGTCTTCGGTCATCAGGTGCTGAGGCAGGTAGGCGATGACGCAGTCTTTCGGTGCTGATACCGAGCCGCGTGTGGCATTTCTCACGCCAGCGATGATTTTGAGCAGGGTACTTTTTCCTGCTCCATTCTTGCCCATCAGGGCTATACGGTCCTTCTCGTTAATCTGGAAGGAGATGTCTTTGAATAGGGTGGTGCCGCCGAATTCTACGGTCAATCCATCTACTGTAATCATTGTATATTACTTTTTTTTATTATCTTTGCATAGAAATTCAACATCAGGGTGTGG
>USRA01000006.1 GCA_900557035.1 uncultured Prevotella sp.
CATAATTAACGTTAAAAAATACGCTCAAAGCTTGCTCAATTAGAGTAAAACAGGGCGTGTGGGGTATCGCGAATGAAACCTCAGAGCGTGTTAATGCTTCTTTTATTGGAGCAAAGTTACGATTTTCTTTTGAAACCAACAAGAGTTTTCTCAAAAAAGTTTGGAAAAAGTTGGTGGGGCAATCTTTTGCTTCCGTCTATACCATTTGCTGGTATTTCTTATTTATTGACAAGAGGTGGCAATCTGAAAGATTAAGGGAGGATGATGATACCTGGCGGATATACCCCAAAAAGTGACTCAGTGACTCAGTGACTCAGTGACTCAGTTTATTTCCGACCCCCTATTGGGTTGTTTTCTGCTTACAGATTGTAAGTATATAGATTATATATTATATATAAATATTTATATATATATAATATATCTACTATAAAGAGGGTAGAATATACGGGCAGAAATAAACTGAGTCACTGAGTCACTGAGTCACTGAGTCACTTTCTGATGCAGATGGATTTTCTGCTTAACCATCTTACTGGAAGAACTTTAGGACAAAAAACTATATTTCGAGGAACGCAACTCAATGCTTCTTTCTTCTCTATCTTATGAGTTAGGATTATTAACGTAGTTTCAAATTGAAAGCTGCTGAAAATCGGCCCTTATCACACCTTGAAATTTGGTGGTTCCAAAAAAAAGCCGTATCTTTGCACTGTCATTCAGAGATAAGGCGCCAATCGGATGAGTGACAAAAAACAGAATTAGTAACCATTAAAAATTGAATTATTAACCCTTTAAAAACTGATTGATTATGGGACAAGGAACTAGTAAGTATCGTAAGATTACACGTACCCCTCAGACGGGTGAGAACGCAGGTAAGAAGCTCTGGTATGCTACTGCCGTGAGCGACCGTGAGATGAGTTTCGAGGACTTCGTGACTCATATCTCTGAGCACAACTCTCCATACAGCCGAGGCACTATCCACGGTGTGCTGATGGATACCCTCGATTGCTTGAAGCATCTGATTCTGGACGGCAAGAGCGTCCGTTTCTCCGCCCTCGGATTGTTCTCCATCGGTATGACCTCACGTGGCGAGGTGAGCAAGGAGAAGGTGACGGCAGCAAGTGTGTTGGGCGTGCATCTGATTGTGAGAAATACAAAGACCTGGAGCAACGCCGAGCTGAAGAAGCTCACCAAGATCGTGGCATACGATGACTATACATCGGGAGCCGATGGCGGCGGAACTGAAAATACTCCGGGCGGAGGCGGAACCAGCCAGGGTACTGGCGGCGAGACTAACAAGGATAACGGCGGAACATCGCAGGGTGGCGGAACTAGCCAGGGTACTGGCGGCGGAACCGGTGGCGGCGATGAAGGCGGCGACAACGTAAATATGTAAATCACTAAAAAAAACTGCTTATGAAGAAAGAAACTTGGAAAACTGTATTTCAGATAGTGCTATCTATCTTAACCGCCATCGCCGCCTCTCTGGGCGTGACGAGCTGTGTGGCTTGACACATCGAAGCTAAAAAAGCTGAATGTCTTGACACATCGAATTAAAAAAAGTGCCGATAGGTGAATCCTACCGGCACTTTTGCTGTATATGAGTTTCTTTTGCTGTATATGAATTTCCTTGTTGAAATCCTTTTCCTAGATGCCTCTAGCCTTGTAGATTTTATCCTTGGCATCGTTGATTTCCTGGAATTTCTTCTCGGCGGCACGGCGAACATCCTCGCCCAGAGCAGCTACCTTATCGGGGTGATGCTTGAGCGCCATCTTGCGGTAGGCCGCCTTCACCTCGTCATTGGAAGCGTCAGGCGAGATGCCGAGGATGCGGTAGGCATCTTCCAGCGAAGTGGCTGATGAATCGCCGCCATGCATGCCCAGCATCTGATCTACGTCCGATGCTTCCAGCCCCATGTGGAGGGCTACTTCCTTCAGCGCCTGAATCTCCTCAGGAGAAACCACATTGTCTGCCTGGGCTATCATCACGAGGAAGTTGAGCAACTGCAGGCGCTGCTCGTACATCATGTTGGCACGTATCTGATGACAGCTGTCCTGTATCACCGTGCGATACTGCTGCATGCCCATGCGCTTCTGCTGCTCGAAGAGCTTGAGGAGGATTTCCTCGCCCTGCTGCTTCGCCGCCATACCGAAGTTCTGGAGTAGGAACCGGCGCACCAGCTCCATCTCTGAATGCATGATCCTGCCATCTACATTGATGATGTAAGAGGCGAGAACCAGGAGCGAGAACATAAAACTATTTCGCTCTCCCTCGTAGGCGTGCTGCTGACCGTAGCCGCCGTAACTTCCGTTTCCATATCCTCCGCTGCCATGTCCGCTGTAAGCTTCGTAGGCGTTGGAGTATTCTCTGTTGTTATATCCCTCACTGCCAGGCTTATTGACCTCGTCTAGCCCATGGTCGAAGAGCGAGCCGAGGGCGAATCCTGCAAGGGCGCCAAGAGGTCCTGCGGTGATGAATCCCAGAAATCCTCCTATCCATTTTCCTGCTGCCATATATACTGATTTTTCTGAATGATAATCAAGTTGAAAAGCCCCCGACTTCTGCCGTATGCTAAGAAAAGAAGCATGCAACTTCGGAAGGGGGCAAGTGCTGATTATAAAGAGGTATCTTTTTTATTTCTCGAAATAGTAGAGGAACTGGGCAATACCTGAAAGTGCTGGCTTGCGCTGGCCTTCTATCTCGATGGTAAACTTGATGCTGGTCTTGCAGATACCACGGAGATTCTGAATATCATGGAGTGTTGCCACGAGGCGAACACGTGAACCGGTGATGACCGGCTGACCGAAACGCATCTCATCCATACCATAGTTTACGAGCATCTTGATGTTGTTTACCTCGATGATCTGCTGCCAGAGATATGGCAGTACAGAGAGGGTGAGGTAGCCGTGAGCGATGGTGCTGTGGTAAGGGCTTTCTACCTTGGCGCGCTCTACATCTACGTGAATCCACTGTGGATCGAGGGTTGCGTCTGCAAACTTGTTGATACGGTCCTGGTCGATCTGCAACCAGTCTGATTCACCTAACTTCTCACCGAGGTGAGATGCAAAATCCTCATAGGAATTGATTACTAACTTTGCCATTTTTATCTTTTTTTTTAATTGTTATTTGCGATATTCTTAAAGCTTTTGCCCTTTTTAGGGCGTTAGTCTCTTCGGAAGATATCCCGGGTATAGACTTTTCCCTTCACGTCATCGAGGCATTTATCGTATCTGTTGGCGATGATAGCCTGACTCTGCTTCTTGAAATCCTCCAGGTCGTTTACCACGCGGCTGCCGAAGAAGGTGGTTCCACTCTTCAGCGTAGGCTCGTAGATGATAACCTGGGCGCCCTTCGCCTTGATGCGCTTCATCACGCCCTGGATGCTGCTCTGGCGGAAATTGTCGCTGTTGCTCTTCATCGTGAGGCGATACACTCCGATGGTGCAAGGCTTCTCTTCCTCCTCGCGGTAGTTGTTCTGGTTGGCGTAATCGTAGTAGCCTGCCATGTGAAGCACTCGGTCGGCGATGAAATCCTTGCGGGTGCGGTTGCTCTCTACGATGGCCTGGATCAGATTCTCGGGCACGTCGGCATAGTTTGCCAGCAGCTGCTTGGTATCCTTCGGCAGACAGTAGCCGCCATATCCGAACGACGGATTGTTGTAGAAGGTGCCGATGCGAGGGTCCAGTCCCACACCCGATATGATGGCCTGGGTGTCTAGTCCCTTCATTTCGGCATAGGTGTCCAGCTCGTTGAAGTAGCTTACTCGGAGCGCCAGGTAGGTGTTGGCGAAGAGTTTCACCGCCTCTGCCTCTGTGAGCCCCATGAAGAGGGTGTCGATGTTCTTCTTGATGGCTCCATCCTGCAAGAGTTCTGCGAAGAGATGCGCCGCCTTGTCGAGTCGCTCATCTCCTGCCGGTCTGCCCACGATGATGCGGCTAGGGTAGAGATTGTCGTAGAGCGCCTTGCTCTCGCGCAGGAATTCCGGGGCGAAGATGATGTTCTCGCTGCCCATCTTCCGGCGTATGTTCTCGGTGTAGCCCACTGGAATGGTGCTCTTGATGACCATGATGGCATCTGGGTTCACATCCTTGACCAGCTGGATGACCTCTTCTACATGCGATGTGTCGAAGTAGTTCTTCACGGGGTCGTAGTTGGTTGGCGTGGCGATTACCACGAAGTCGGCGTCCCTGTAGGCTGCGGCAGCATCGGTGGTAGCCTTGAGGTTGAGCTTTTTCTCTGCCAGGTATTTCTCGATGTATTCGTCCTGGATAGGTGAGCGGCGGTGGTTGATGAGTTCCACCTTTTCGGGAACCACGTCCACAGCCACCACCTCGTGATGCTGGCTCAGCAGCGTGGCGATGCTCAATCCTACATAGCCTGTTCCGGCTACGGCTATCTTTATATTTTCTTTTGCCATTACCTTTTTTATATTTAAATTGCTGCAAAGGTAATAATAAATAGGTAGAATGCAAAATGTTGCGCCGATTTTTATTAAAAAATAACTGAAATGGCGGCTGAAAAAGCCCTTCAAAATTTGCGTATTTCTGAGCATCTGTACGATTGGCCGGAAATACGCAAATTTTGGAGGGGGATAAATGGGGCGTTTTGGGGGTGATGATGGAAGAATGGGAGAGGATCCGACTGGCTGTCTTTCTGTCTGATTTTCCTATATTGTCAATAAATCAGTATAGTCGGGAATCTCTTCGAGGAATAAATATTTTTTGTCGTCGTAATCCATCCGGCAGATATAGTGCTCCAGTCCGTTGCTCACCACCAGGTAATCTACGTGGAGCAGGAGGTTATATACCGAAATCTGATCGAACACCTTCTGCGTGATGGGGATATGCGGCGCCTTGTATTCGATAATCATCCTGGGGCGGAGCTCGCGGCTGTAGAGCACGCTGTCGGCACGCAGCACCTTGTCGCCGCATTTCAGCTGGATCTCGTTGGCGAGCAGCGGGGCAGGGTAGCCCTTGTGCTCGATGAGATAGTGTACGAAGTGCTGGCGCACCCATTCTTCGGGCGTGATGGCTACGTATTTCCTGCGCAGTACATCCAGTATCTTGGGCTGCTGTTTCGTGCCCGAAACCTTCATTTCGAAGGTTGGTAAGTTCAAACGAATCATTTTTTATACCTTATTATATATATAGTTCGATTTATTTTTGTACCTTTGCAAATGGATTGCAGGCTGGATTCTCTGTGCAGACAGATGAATGGCAGGCTGGAATCACAGTGCAAAGATACAAAAAATAAATCAATGGCAGAAAAGAAAAATGCAATAAGTTACGAGTCGATTATGAAAGATCTCAAGGCTCGGAAGTTTGCGCCCGTGTATGTTCTGATGGGCGACGAACCTTTCTATATAGACAAGATCTGCGATTATATCGCCGAAAACGTGCTCCAGCCGGAAGAGCGGGACTTCAACCAGACCGTGCTTTTCGGGGCGGATACCACAGCGGTGCAGGTGGTGGATCAGTGTAAGGGATATCCGATGATGGCGGAATTCAGAGTGGTGATTGTAAAAGAAGCACAGAATCTGAAGAGCCTGGATGCCCTGGAGAAGTATCTCGAGAAACCGGTGAAATCCACCATTCTCGTCATCTGTAACAAAAACGGCAGTATCGACCGCAGAAAGAAGTTTGTTCCGAGAGCCGAACAGGTGGGAGTGGTGTTCGAGAGTAAAAAGCTCTACGACCGTCAGCTTCCGGGTTTCATCGAAACCTATCTCAAGGCTCGCAAGGCAACCATCGAACCGAAGGCGGTGCAGATGGTGGCAGATCATATCGGAGCCGATCTTCATCGCCTCACCTCCGAACTCGACAAGCTGCTCATCTCTCTTCCTGACTCCGACCGAAGGGTGACTCCGGCTGTGGTGGAACGTGAAATAGGAGTGAGCAAGGACTTCAATGCTTTCGAACTTCGCAGCGCCATCATCCAGCGTGATGTTTTCAAGGCAAATCAGATAATAAACTATTTTGACAGCAACCCGAAGTCGGGGTCGCTCTATGCGCTCCTCCCGTTGCTCTTCAGTTATTTCCAGAATCTGATGATAGCCTATTATGCTCCGAATAAGCAGAACGAAAATGAGCTTGCAAAATTCCTGGATTTGCGCGGAACCTGGGCGGTGCGCGATTATACGATGGGAATGAGAAACTATTCCGGAGTGAAAGTGATGCAGATTATAGAGAAGCTGAAAGAGGTGGATGCGAAGAGCAAGGGCATCGATAATCCGTTTACTTCGGCAGGCGAATTGATGAGAGAACTCATCTTTTTCATCCTCCATTAGGCTGCTTTCCGGCTCCAAAAATCCGTCGATGGGCGAGGGTGGGAGAGAGGCTGATTTTTACTCCTCCTTCGTCTTGTCGGAGAAATGAAATGATCTGGAATCGGGGAGGGCGTTTAGCTTCCTGAAAGTGGTGAAAATAGCGTTCGTTATCGGGAAAACGGGCGCTATTTTTTTTGTTTTTCTCGTGGGGAATCTCTCGTTTGGATGGATTTCTCATCTAGATGGTCATTTTTCAGTTTTCGCTGAAATCGCAGTTAACTATAATGAATATCAGCTAGTTAACGAAAATAACCCCCTTCAATACTCGCATTTTTGAGCAAAACCTGACCAACGGGCTTGAAAACGCTCAAAATGGAAAAAATTGCCATCCTCAGACCCTTCTTTTTTAGTGTTTGCATTTATTAAGGTTTATGTTTCTGTAGTTTAATAATGTAAATGTGTATTTTGTAAATCGTTCTTTATATTTATGAATCTAAACTAAAGAAAACTAAATCGAAGAAAAAAGAGGGTGATTTTACAAACGTAAATGTAAATCGGGTGGTTTTGGAATATGAATGTATAAATATACAAATGAGTTATCGAAGTGAAAACATATTGAAACCCAGTGTTTTATAGATTTCTGTTGTTTTGAGTAAGATTATGATTTGGGATTTTGTGCAAGAAAGATGCATAAATGCGGCTGAAATGCCTATTTGTAGGGAATGAAGGCTTTGAAACTCAGTGAATTGATAGTTTTAAATAAAGCAAACCATTGTAAAAGCATTAGATTACTAAAGTTAGATTTGTAAATCTAAACCATAAAACTAAGAAAGCGAAGATTGGAAGTTTAAATTTGTAAATACAAACCTAAAGTTTAAAAAACAAAATTTTTCCCGAAAAGTTTGGTAAAACCAAATTTTTGCTTTATCTTTGTAAAATCTAAGAAAAATGGGGCAAAAACGGCCCTGTTCGGAAATAAAACATCGTAAAAAATCAAATTCAAACATAGTGATGAAAGACAGAATCAGACAGATCATGGAGGACCAACACCTCAACCAACAGAACTTCGCGCAGCTCATCGGAAAGTCGACAGCGACCCTGAGCAGCATCTTCAATGATCGCACAAAACCATCGCTCGACATCGTGGATGCAATCAAGAAAAAGTTGCCTCAGGTGAACCTTGAGTGGTTGCTTTATGGTACTCCTCCTATGTATATTAATAAGGTGGAAGGTGCCCAGGCGGGTGCTTCAGCCAGAGGTGAAAACGGAGCGGACGAGGATTCGCTTGATATGTATGGAGATGCTGTAGGTGTGGCTGGTACAGGCGCTTCGGCAGCAGGCATGGGCGGAAGCCATGGGGGTATAGGTGGCGCTGGCGGCGTGGTGGAGCCTACCCTGGATTTCGGGGGCAGCGAGGGATCCGACTCCCCTACTTCTCCATCGCTCTTTGACCAGCCTCAAACACACGGTGTAAAAAGGACATCTAAAAATATCGCTAATGCGGCGGTTAAATATGTGGACAAGCCACAACGCAAGATTACCGAGATCCGCATCTTCTACGATGATCAGACCTGGGAGACTTTCGTTCCGAAGAAATAGACCTGTGCCCTGCTGTCTGGAATAAAGTAGGAATAAAGAAGGAATAAAGAAGGAATAAAGAAGGAATAAAGTAAGAGGGGGAGCTGAAAAAATCACTCTTTCTCTTTGTGAAGTTCGAATTTTGTTGTACCTTTGCACTGCCTATATATAAATAGGTATAACAACAAGCATTAACAACAAGCATTAAAATAGCAATAAGATGAAAAAATATGTTCTAGACCTCAAGGTGGTTTCTGTAGAAGCACTCAGCGATAAGCACGTATTGATTAAGCTTACTGATGAGAAACCTCTGCCGGAAATCCTGCCTGGACAGTTCGTAGAAGTAAAGGTAGATCATTCGGCTACCACCATGCTTCGTCGTCCTATCTCCATCAATTTCGTGGATAGAGAAACCAACCAGCTCTGGCTGCTCGTTGCCATGGTGGGTGACGGAACCCGCCAGCTCGGAAAGCTTCAGGCTGGCGATACGCTCAACTGTATGCTGCCTCTGGGCAATGGTTTCACCATGCCTACAGAGAAGAGTCAGAAGTATCTCCTCGTGGGTGGTGGCGTAGGTGTGGCTCCTCTGCTCTACTTCGGAAAACTCATCAAGGAGTTTGGTGCTGATGTAACCTTCCTGCTGGGTGCCCGCAAGGCTTCCGACCTGCTGGAGCTGGATGAGTTTGCCAAGATAGGAAAGGTATGCATTACTACCGAGGATGGCTCTGCCGGCGAGGTGGGTTTCGTAACCAATCATTCTGTGCTGGAGAACGAGCAGTTTGACATGATCTCTACCTGCGGTCCGAAGCCGATGATGGTGAACGTGGCTCGCTTTGCCAAGAAGGCTGGTGTGGAGTGCGAGGTTTCCCTGGAGAACAAGATGGCGTGCGGCGTAGGTGCCTGCCTCTGCTGCGTGGAGAAGACCACCGAGGGTCATAAGTGCGTTTGCAAGGATGGTCCGGTTATCAACATCAAACAGCTCACCTGGGATATCTAAAATCATTCCCACTCGCCCTGAAAGGGCAGAAGCTCCTAGCCCAGGGCATCACCCTGGGTATGATATGTACCAAATGGCAAGTCGCCCTGAAAGGGCAAAAGCATTTGTAATCCAAATGTAATAGAATATTATTTGATTAAGAAAGATTATGGCTGATTTAAGTGTAAATATAAAGGATTTAAAGCTGAAGAATCCGGTGATGACTGCATCGGGAACTTTCGGCTACGGATTGGAGTTTGCTGATTTCGTTCCGCTGGAGGAAATCGGAGGTATTATCGTAAAGGGTACTACCCTGGAACCACGCGAGGGAAATGACTATCCACGCATGGCTGAAACTCCACAGGGAATGCTCAACTGCGTGGGTCTTCAGAACAAGGGTGTGGAGTACTTCTGCGAGCACATCTATCCTCAGATCAAGGACATCGATACCAATATGATTGTAAACGTGAGCGGACACTCGCCTGAAAGTTATGCGGAGTGTGCGGCACGCGTGAATGAGCTGGATAAGATTCCTGCCATCGAGCTGAATATTTCCTGCCCTAACGTAAAGGATGGCGGTATGGCTTTCGGCGTTACCTGCGAGGGTGCTGCAAGCGTGGTGAAGGCGGTGCGCAAGGTGTATGACAAGACCTTGATCGTGAAGCTTTCGCCTAACGTAACCAGCATTGCCGACATCGCCCGTGCGGTAGAGGCTGAGGGTGCCGACTCTGTTTCGCTCATCAATACGCTGATGGGTATGGCGGTGGATATCGAGAAGCGCCAGCCGCTGCTGAGCATCCGTACTGGCGGCTTGAGCGGTCCTTGCGTGAAGCCGGTGGCATTGCGCATGGTTTACGATGTGGCTCATGCCGTGAAGATTCCGGTAGTAGGATTGGGCGGTATCCAGAATGCCAAGGATGCCATCGAATTTATGATGTGCGGTGCTACAGCTATCGAAATCGGTACTGCCAACTTCATCGATCCTGCCGTAACCAAGAAGGTGAAGGATGGTATGAACGAGTGGCTTGATGCTCACGGCTGCAAGTCGGTGACTGAAATTATCGGTGCCATCAAGTAAATGCTGGTCACCCACAGATAAAATTACACATTATTATTATATATATATAACTGAATTTCTGCATATATGGATTTGAATGATATGAATCCCGTTCTGCTCGTAGCAGCTCTTACGCAGCAGATAGCGGAGCAGGAGAAGCGGGCGGAAGCCTGCAGTGAGGATGCTGAGAACAAGGCTGCGCTGAGCAAGAACCTGCTGAGACGAGGCAATCTGCTGTTGCAGATGGGCGATAAGGAGGGAGCCGGAAAGGATATGCAGAGATATCTGCAGCTGAATCCTGAGAAGATAGAGGAGCTTACTGGAGAGTTTAAGGCTGAAGGAAGAGAACATTGCCGATAATTGTCTGAAATGCCGGTAATCGTCTGAAGATGCCGGTAAATGTTCTTCCGGAATAATATGAATGCCGATAAAAATCTGCCAGTTTTGGGCTTCTTCTGATAAAAATCTGCTGAAAATATGCTGAAAAGCAGAAAATATAAGGAAAATAAAGAAAAAACTGACAATTTGTTTGGCAGTATCAAAGAAAAGTGTTACTTTTGCAAACGAGTTGAGACTTTCATCGGTTGATGCTTGAAGCAATAAGTGAATAACAAATAAAAGAACAAGAAAATGGAAAAGTTGAACGCTTACTTTTTTAGCTATTACTTTTACTTTGCAAGCAATTGTAAAGCGGGAAGTTGCGTATATATTTCAACTTAGGATATAAGATTCTTGAAATCATCGAAACGGTCCCGCTCTATTGTGAGCAGGACCGTTTTTCGTAAAACTCGAATCCGTTTTCCAAGAAGCGTTTTCCAAAAATCCGTTTTCCAAAATCAGGAGATAATGTAAAAAAGAGAGTGAAACAATGAAGAGAATTGCAATACAAGGAGAGTTGGGATCCTTCCACGACATTACCGCCCACGAGTATTTCCAGGGCGAGCAGATAGAGTTAATCTGTTGCGCTACCTTCGAGGAGGTGTTTGAGAACATCAAGCGAGATCCTACCATCATCGGCATCTGCGCCATCGAGAACACCATCGCAGGCAGTCTGCTCCACAACTACGAGCTGCTCCGGGAGAGCGGAACCACTGTGGTGGGTGAGCACAAGCTCCACATCGAGCACAGCATCTGCTGCCTGCCTACTGACGACTGGAGCACCCTGCAGGAGGTTCACTCTCATCCTGTAGCGCTGATGCAGTGTGGCAAGTTCCTCGCCAACCATCCCGATCTCAAGGCGGTGGAGGCTGAGGATACCGCAGGTTCTGCCGCATTCATCGCCCAGCACCAGGTTCACGGATGGGCTGCCATCTGTTCTGCCTATGCTGCCAGGATGTATGGTATGAAGGTGCTGCAGGAGGGAATCCACGATAATCCGCACAACTTCACCCGGTTCCTCGTGGTCTGCAATCCGCAGAAGGCATCCCTGCTCCGACCTATCGAAAAGGCCAACAAGGCGAGCATCGTCTTCAGCCTTTCACACGACAAGGGTTCGCTCTCCAAGGTTCTCACCATCCTGAGCTTCTACGACATCAATCTCACCAAGATCCAGTCGCTGCCAAGCATCGGTCATGAATGGGAATATCTCTTCTACGTGGATCTCACCTTCGATAATCTGACACGCTATCGCCAGAGCATCGATGCCATCACACCACTCGTGAAGAAACTCACGGTGCTGGGAGAATATGAGGAAAAAGAATAGTTGATAATTTATGGTTAACAGTTTATAGTTAAGAGTTAAAGATAAGAATTATGATACAACCAGCCAATAGAGTAACAGAAATACAGGAATACTACTTCAGCCGCAAGCTGAAGGAAGTGGCTAAGCTTAATGCCGAGGGACAGGACATCATCAGCCTCGCCATCGGAAGTCCAGACATGCCGCCTTCTAAGCAGACCATCGATACGCTCTGCGAGGTAGCCCATAACCCTGCTGCACACGGATATCAGCCTACGGTGGGCATCCCGGAGTTGCGCAAGGCGATGGCTGGTTATTACAAGAGATGGTATGACGTGGATCTTGACTGGGCTACGGAAATCCAGCCGCTCATTGGTAGCAAGGAGGGAATCCTGCACGTTACGCTCGCCTTCTGCAACCCTGGCGACGAGGTGCTCATCCCAAACCCGGGCTATCCTACCTATACTGCCATCAACAAGATTCTCGGCACCAAGATTACCTATTACGACCTGCGTGAGGACAATGAATGGCAGCCAGACTTCGAGGCGCTGGAGAAGATGGACCTCAGCCACGTGAAGCTGATGTGGACCAACTATCCGAACATGCCGACCGGAGGCGTGGCTAAGATGGAGACCTACGAGCGACTCGTGAAGTTTGCCAAGGACCACAATATCGTGGTGGTGAACGACAACCCTTATTCGCTCATCCTCAACGAACATCCGCTGAGCATCTTGCAGGTGCCTGGCGCCAAGGATTGCTGCATCGAATTCAATTCGCTCAGCAAGAGCCACAACATGCCTGGATGGCGTGTGGCTATGATTTCGAGCAACAAGCAGTTTATCTCCTGGATCCTGAAGGTGAAGAGCAACATCGACAACGGATGCTTCCGCGGAATCCAGCTCGCTGCTGCCGAGGCCATGCTCAACAACACCGACGAGTGGCACCGTGAGAACAACATCACCAACTATCGCCGCCGCCGCGACATCGCCGAGCAGATCATGCAGGTATTGGACTGCAAGTTTGATCCTAACCAGGTGGGCATGTTCCTCTGGGGCAAGATTCCGGAGAAATACGCCGATGTTGAAGACCTCACAGAGAAGATTCTCCACGAGGCGCGCATATTCATAACCCCTGGATTCATCTTCGGAAGCAACGGCAAGCGATACATCCGCATCAGCCTCTGTGCCAAGGATGAGAAAATGAAGGAGGCTCTGGAAAGAATCAGAAAAGTCTTTGGAAAGTAAAAAAGGTAAAAATAAAAAAAATAAAATATACGACTATGGAATTAGAATTAGAACCATTGAATCTCCCTAGTGATCAGGAACGCCCTATCGTCATTGCAGGTCCATGCTCTGCAGAGACCGAAGAGCAAGTTATGACTACCGCCAAGCAGCTGGCTGCCAAGGGCTGCCACATGTTCCGCGCTGGTGTATGGAAGCCACGTACCAAACCAGGAGGCTTCGAGGGAAATGGCGAGGCTGCCCTGCCTTGGATGAAGCAGGTGAAGGAGGAGACCGGTATGCTCACAGCTACCGAGGTGGCTACTCCTGAGCACGTGGAGCTCGCCTTGAAATATGGAATCGATGTTCTGTGGGTGGGAGCCCGTACTTCTGCCAATCCATTCGCCATGCAGGCGCTGGCAGACAGCCTTCGGGGCGTGGATGTTCCTGTGCTGGTGAAGAACCCGGTGAATCCGGATCTTGAGCTCTGGATCGGTGCGCTCCAGCGTATCAACCAGGCTGGTATCAAGCGACTCGGTGCCATCCATCGCGGTTTCTCCAGCTTCGACAAGAAGATCTACCGCAATCTCCCTATGTGGCAGATTCCAATCGAGCTGCACCGCCGCGTTCCTCAGTTGCCTATCCTCTGCGACCCTAGCCACATCGGCGGTCGCCGCGACCTCATCGCTCCTCTCTGCCAGCAGGCTATGGACCTGGGCTTCGACGGTCTGATCGTAGAGAGCCACTGCTCTCCTGATGAGGCATGGAGCGATGCCAAGCAGCAGGTTACTCCAGATATCCTGGATTACATCCTGAGCCTCCTCGTTGTTCGTGATGAGCATTATTCTACAGAGGGCCTGCATCAGCTGCGCGGCCAGATTGATGAGTGCGACAACCAGTTGATGGATCTTCTTGCCAAGCGTATGCGTGTATGCCGCGAAATCGGTACCTACAAGAAGGAGCACAATATGACTATCGTACAGACCAACCGCTACAACGAGATCCTCGAGAAGCGTGGTGCCCAGGCTTCACTCTGCGGAATGAGCCCAGAGTTTGCTGCCCAGATCTTTGAGCATATCCACGAAGAGAGTGTTCGCCAGCAGTTGGAAATCCTGAATCAGAAATAAATTAAGTGAAGAGTAGAGGACGAAAGACTTCGGCCTTCACTCTTCATTCTTCACATAAAAAAGAAATGAGAATTTTGATAATGGGAGCAGGAAAGATGGGAAGCTTTTTCATCGACCTGCTCAGCTTCGACCACGAGGTGGCTGTGTATGAAAAGGATGCCAAGCGACTGCGCTTCACCTATAACTGCTACCGTTTCACCAAGATGGAGGAGGTGGAGATGTTTCGCCCGGAACTCGTCATCAATGCCGTAACCGTGAAATACACCATCCCGGCATTCGAGGAGTTGCTGCCACATCTCTCTAAAGACTGTATCATCAGCGACATTGCGTCGGTGAAGACAGGATTGCAGGAGTTTTACGACAAGAGCGGCTTCCGCTACGTGAGCACCCACCCGATGTTCGGTCCTACATTCGCCAACCTGAACCAGCTCTCCGAGGAGAATGCTGTCATCATCAAGGAGGGCGACTATATGGGTAAGATCTTCTTCAAGGATCTCTATCAGAAGCTCGGACTGAGCCTGCATGAGTACACCTTTGATGAGCACGACCAGACGGTGGCTTACTCGCTGAGTATTCCGTTTGTCAGCACTTTTGCCTTTGCTGCGGTGATGAAGCATCAGGATGCTCCTGGTACCACCTTCAAGCGCCACATGCAGATAGCCAAGGGCGTATTGAACGAGGATGACTATCTCTTGCAGGAAATCCTCTTTAACCCATATACATCTGGACAGGTGGCCCAGATTCGCGAAGAGCTGGCTGAACTCATCGATATCATCGATCACAAGGATGCCAAGCGCATGAAACTCTTCCTCACCAGAATCAGAAATCATGTGAAGGAAGACATCGAAATCAAGCAGCAGAAATAGGAAAAAACAGAAGACAAAGAAGAGTAGTAGATTATGAGCGAACAGATTGATCAACAGAATAACACAGCTGAACAGCCTAGCATGTTTCAGGTGGTAAACGAGGGATTCACTACCCGCGAGGCGATTGAGGAAGCCAAGAGATGTCTGCATTGCAAGATTCCGCAGTGTAAGAAGGGATGCCCTATTGAAAACGACATACCGGATTTCGTACACGAACTGTCGATGGGTAACATGGGTGCTGCGATGAGCATCATCAATGCCAAGAGTAATCTGCCGGCTATCTGTGGACGCGTGTGTCCACACGAGAAGCAGTGCCAGGGACATTGTGTGCTCGGCAAGAAGGGAAAACCTGTACAGATTGGTAAATTGGAGCAGTTTATCGCTGATTTCGATACCAAGATGAATCTCTCCCGTGAGCTCCTGTCACAGAAAACCCGTGGTAGAGTGGCTGTAATCGGTTCGGGTCCTGCAGGACTTACCGTAGCCGGTGATTTGGCAAGACAGGGATTCAATGTGACGATTTTTGAAGGACAGGCTGAACCGGGTGGCGTACTGATGTACGGTATTCCAGAGTATCGCTTGCCAAAGACTGTGGTGCGCGATGAAGTGAGCAAGATTGCTGCCTTGGGTGTGCAGTTTATCACAAACTGCATGGTGGGCGAGAACAATGTCACCATCGACAGCCTCTTCCGTGCCGGTTATGATGCCATCTTTATGGGTACGGGTACCAGTGTGCCTCAGAATATGGACTCTACACCGGGCAGCAAGCTCCATGGCGTAAGCCAGAGTACCTACTTCCTGCATAATGTAAATGCCTATAACGAAGGTGCCTTGACCCGCGATATGGTTCCTTTGCGCGATGGCGAGAAGGTAGGCGTAATCGGTGGTGGAAATGTAGCGATGGATGCTGCCCGTACTGCCATCCGTCTGGGTGCTGACGTTACCGTATTGTACAGAAAGACTCAGGAGGAAATGCCTGCGATCCAGAGCGAATACGAAGATGCAGTAAAGGAAGGTGTGAAGTTTGAATGGAAAACTACCGTAGAAGCCTTCCTCAAGGGAAAGAACGGCAGACTGGGAAGCTGCGTGCTGAATACCCCTGAAGGCGAAAGGGTAGAGAAATTTGATAGAATCTATCTCGCTATCGGTTCGCGCCCTGCCAACCGTATCGTTTCTACTACTGCCGGAATCGAGGTGGATGAGAAGGGATATGTAAAGGTGGTAGATCGTCCTTTCGGTATGACTACCCGCCGTGGCGTATTCGCTGGTGGTGATGTGGTGCATCGCCCTCAAACCGTAGTGCTGGCGATGAAGGCTGCCAAGGAGGTGGCTCAGGGTATCGCACAGTATGTGGATGCCATCAAGCTCCTGGAAGAAGCCAAGCGTATCGAAAAAGAAGGTACCTGCTCGTAGAGGTTAATATCTGCTTAATCTGGTTAATATCTATTGCAATATTTTGCGGAATGATGGATTCTTGTTATTTTTGCCTGCAAAAACAAGCAAAGATTATGAAGAAAATTATATTTTTGATGATAACCCTGCTGTCAATGGCCTCCATGGTCTATGCGCAGAAAACATGCGTCATCGCATCTGCCGAGGATCATGTGCCTATCCGGGAAGCCCTCATTCATACGAACAATAACCATTGGGCGCGTACAGACTATCGGGGCTACTGGAACATGCGCTACCAGTTTGATTCTGCTACCGTATCCAAACCGGGCTATATCAAGGCAACCATCCGCTACCAGGAGTTGCCTGATACCGTTTTTCTCCTTCCCGAAGCCAAGCAGATTGGCGAGGTGACCGTTTGGGGAAAGAATCAGGAGCACATCAAGGAGATGCAAGATAACATCCAGCAGAAAGTAAATGAGACTCCTACGTCGCCTTCGGGCATAGGCTTTGATGCCTTTGGCTGGATGGATAAGCAGGGGAGGAGAGACCGCAAGCACCTGAAGGAAGCTAATGAAATATTCAAGAAGATGGACCGCAAAGATCCTATCGTCTCAGCCTATGAGCAGGCTACGGGCAAAAAGTATGAACTGAAAAATCCTTTCAATCTGAGCGCTAGCAAGAAAGAAACATTGGAAAAGCAGGATGAGACCAAGCAGGAATCATCAGAGAAAACGCTTCCAAATGTTCAAAATGAAGCAAAAGAGCAAGAAAATGAAAAATAATCGAGATTGAGTTGGCTTTCTCGGAAAAAGTTCGTAACTTTGTGCCCGAAATAAAAAGTACAATTAAGAACATGTTTGAAAATTTAAGTGATAGACTAGAGCGTTCCTTCAAAATACTGAAGGGTGAGGGTAAAATTACCGAAATCAACGTGGCTGAGACCATGAAGGATGTGCGCCGTGCACTCCTCGATGCCGACGTTAACTATAAAGTTGCCAAGGAATTCACCAACAAGGTGAAGGAAAAAGCACTCGGCATGAATGTTTTGACAGCCGTGAAGCCAGGCCAGTTGATGGTGAAGTTGGTTCACGACGAGCTCGCTGAGCTGATGGGAGGCGAGGAAGCTCCATTGCATTTGGAGAGTCGCCCTGCTGTAATCCTGATGAGTGGTTTGCAGGGTTCTGGTAAGACAACCTTCAGCGGTAAGCTTGCCAATATGCTCAAGAACAAGAAAGGAAAGAAGCCTTTGCTCGTGGCTTGCGACGTTTATCGTCCTGCTGCTATCCAGCAGCTCCATGTAGTAGGCGAACAGGTGGGTGTGCCTGTATATAGTGAGCCTGATAACAAGGATGTGCTCAGCATCGCTGACCACGCTTTGCAGCAGGCTAAGACCAACGGCAACGATGTGGTCATCGTCGATACTGCCGGTCGATTGGCTGTTGATGAGCAGATGATGCAGGAAATCAGCAACCTCAAGAATCATCTCAACCCAGATGAAACTCTCTTCGTAGTTGACTCAATGACGGGTCAGGATGCTGTAAATACAGCCAAGGAGTTCAACGACCGCCTCGACTTCAATGGTGTAGTTCTTACCAAGCTCGATGGTGATACCCGTGGTGGTGCTGCCCTCAGTATCCGCACCGTGGTTACCAAGCCTATCAAGTTTATCGGTACAGGCGAGAAGATGGAGGCCATCGATGTGTTCCATCCTGCTCGAATGGCAGACCGCATCCTCGGAATGGGTGACGTGGTTTCGCTGGTAGAGCGCGCACAGGAGCAGTTCGACTTGGAGGAAGCCAAGAAACTCGAGAAGAAGATTCGCAAGAACCAGTTCGATTTCAACGACTTCTACAATCAGATCCAGCAGATTAAGAAGATGGGTAACATCAAGGATCTGGCTGCGATGATTCCAGGTGTAGGCAAGGCTATCCGCGATGTTGATATCCCTGAGGATGCCTTCAAGGGTATCGAGGCTATCATCCAGAGTATGACACCTAAGGAGCGTACCAATCCATCTATTCTCAATACATCTCGCCGTCAGCGTATTGCCAAGGGCTCTGGTACTAATATCCAGGAGGTAAACAAGCTCATCAAGCAGTTTGAACAGACACGCAAGATGATGCAGATGATGACTGGCAACAAGATGGCGCAGATGATGGGTCGTATGAAGGGTATGCCAGGTATGCCTAAGATGCCAGGTATGTAATTCAGAAGCTGGGAGCCAAGGCTCGAAGCTTATCAGTGTAAAATTCTAAAAACAGAAAAAGTAAGATGCAGCTAATAGACGGAAAGGCGACAGCAGCCGCCATTAAGGAACAGATTGCCCAGGTGGTGGCTCAGATTGTTGCCGCCGGAGGCAAGCAGCCACATCTGGTGGCTGTGCTGGTGGGCCACGATGGTGGCAGCGAAACCTATGTGAAGAACAAGGTGCTGGCATGCGAAAAGTGCGGATTCAAATCTACGCTGATCCGTTTTGAGGAGGATGTTACTGAGGAGGAGCTTCTGCTGTGCGTAGATAAGCTCAATAAGGATGCTGACGTGGATGGTTTCATCGTGCAGTTGCCTTTGCCGAAGCACATCGACGAGCAGAAGATTACCATGGCGATAGACTATCGCAAGGATGTGGATGGCTTCCATCCCGTGAATGTGGGTAGAATGTCGCTGGGTATGCCTAGTTTCATCTCGGCTACTCCGCTTGGAATCCTCACCCTGCTGCAGCATTATCAGATAGAAACCAGTGGTAAGAAGTGTGTTATCCTGGGCCGAAGCAACATCGTGGGCAAACCTATGGCCCAGCTGATGATGCAGAAGCAGTATGGAGATGCCACGGTTACCGTGTGCCACTCGCACTCCAAAAATCTGAAGGAGGAGTGCCGGGAGGCGGATATTATCATTGCGGCTATCGGTAAGCCTGATTTCGTGACAGCCGATATGGTGAAACCGGGAGCTGTTGTCATCGACGTGGGTACGACTCGTGTACCAGACGCCACCAGAAAAAGCGGATTCCGACTGAATGGTGACGTGAAGTTCGATGAGGTGGCTGAAAAGTGTTCTTTCATCACTCCAGTACCGGGCGGAGTGGGTCCGATGACCATCTGCTCACTGATGAAGAATACGCTTGCCGCAGGAAAAAAAGAAATTTATGGCTAGCTCTCTATACCATTGAGAGTTTAGATTAGGTTTAGTTGTTAGGTTAGGGGGCAGGCTGCTGTGAAGCATTCTACCCCTTTTTTTTATTAACTTTATACGAATTGTAAAGTCGTATCATCGCATATATATAATGTAATACAATTGAGAATCTAAAAACAAACAAAAAATAAGAAGTAATATGATGAAACCAAAGTATATACTCTTCTCGGCTGCTCTGTTGGCTATGACCCAAGCTGTGGCGCTGACTCCCGCCAGAAAGCAGGCTCAAATGCCAGCTGCCAAGAAACAAGTTAATAAGGCGACTGTATCTTTTGTAGATAAGGATGCGCCAGCCTATACCATTGTGGGCAAGGATTCTATCTGCCAGATCTTCGTGTATTCGCCAGCTCCCAACCAGGGACTGCATCTTGCTTATCTTACAGACGATGAAAGATGGGTGGATGTAGGACAGCTCTGTGCCTCAGACTTCGGACCTTGGGGCAGTGAGAAAAAGATGTATCGCCCATTCGTTCTCAAGGCAAATGATGGTACCTGGCGGGCTCTCTGGAGTGTAAACAAGACCTCACCACAGTTTGCCGTGGCTTATTCTGAAGACCTCGTAACCTGGCGACCACAGGATTATCCTATCATGAAGGAGAAGAATATCAGTGATGTGGCTGCCTATCAGATGGAAGATGGAACCTTTGATCTCTATCTGAAGACGGAGAAAGGAAAAAGATACGTTCATGCCGACAAGGATTTCCGCATCTTCGAGGAAGATTCGATGGAAGCTGCTGCAGATGAAATCCTCTGGCAGCGCGATACGGCTACCATCAATGGTAAACTGATAGAGGGTAATGACTTCGAGATTCCGGCCATTCATCTGAACTATATCCGTGCCTGGCATAAGGCTCTGGCTGAGGAAGCAAAGGAAAACAGCCGGAAGCTGCCTAAGAATGAGGCTGATCTGAAGGCTTATATCGCTGATGTAGAGGAGAAAATCAAGAATGAGCAAGGTGAGGAGGCTGTCTTTCAGCACGCTAAAATGGTAAAGGAGGCGGATGCAGCAGATGCTTTCACGGCAAAGCTTACTGTGAATCCGAAGCAGAGCCATCGTATCAGTGACAAACTCATCGGCATCTTCTTCGAGGATATCAGCAGGGCAGCAGATGGCGGACTCTGTGCAGAACTCCTGCAGAATGGCGATTTTGAATACAATGGTGAGCGAAAAGGCTGGAATGCTGCAACTGCCTGGATGGGAATTAAGGTTTCATCATCATCTTCTTCTGCATCGTCTTCCTCTTCTGCCATCATTTCTACAGAAAATGGGGTAAGCGTGAATAATCCGCATTATGCCATCCTTTCATCTACACCTATTTATAATATAGGATGGGAGGGAATCGTCATCAAGCGTGGTGCCGCTTACGAAGTGAGTCTGTATGCCCGTTGTATCGACGGAAAGAAAAAGCAGCTTACCGCAGCGCTCGTAGATCAGGAAGGACTTCCGATAGCCCAGGCAAAGCTGAAGGTGCAGGGACCTGATTGGGCAGAATACAAGGCGCAGCTTGTCATCACAGACAAATATAAAGATGAGCTGGGCAGGGATATCCGTTTTGCCCTCTTGCCTAAGGGGGAGGAAAAGATTGCCGTAGATATGGTAAGCCTGATGCCGCAGGACACCTACAAAGGTCATGGGCTGAGAAAGGATCTTGCTGAGACCATCGCTGAGCTGAAGCCCCGTTTCGTGCGTTTCCCTGGTGGATGTATGCTCCACGGACAGGGACTCGGCAACATCTATCATTGGAAGGAGAGTATCGGTGAACTGAAAGACCGAAAACCGGCTCTCAATATCTGGAACTATCACCAGACCCGTAAGCTGGGATTCTTCGAGTATTTCCAGTGGTGTGAGGATATGGGCGCTGAGCCTCTGCCTGTATTGGCTGCTGGTGTACCTTGTCAGAATTCCCAGCCTAATGCCCAGGGTATCTGCGGACAGCAGGGTGGAATCCCAATGGCAGAAATGCCAAAGTATGTGCAGGATGTTCTCGACCTGGTAGAGTGGGCGAATGGTGATCCTGCCACATCGAAGTGGGCAAAGATGAGAGCGGATGCAGGACATTCTGCTCCTTTCAATCTCAAGATGATAGGTATCGGAAACGAAGATCTGATCTCCACCGATTTCGAACAGCGCTATCTGATGATCTGCAAGGCTCTCAAGGAGAAGCATCCGGAAATTGAAGTAGTGGGTACAGTAGGTCCATTCCATTATCCGTCTTCCGACTATATTGAGGGTTGGAAGATTGCAAAGGAGAATAAAAAATGGATTGATGCAGTAGATGAGCACTATTATGAGCAGCCAGGATGGTTTATCAATCATCAGGATTACTACGATCATTACGACCGCAAGGCTCCGAAGGTGTATCTGGGCGAATATGCTGCAAATGGCAATAATGAGTTAGACCGCGCTTTGGCAGAGGGTATTCATCTCTGTAATGTGGAGCGTAACGGAGATGTCGTGGAAATGACTTCTTATGCTCCTCTGCTCTGCAAGGATGGCTATCATAACTGGAACCCGGATATGATCTACTTCGATAATTCGGAGAAAATCCGACTCACTGAGAGTTACAAGATGCAGAAGATGTTTGGTCAGCATTCCGGTGATACTTATATTGTATCTAGCCTGAACCTTCCTGCGGCTCTCAAGAAGTACGTGGGCACCAGCGTGGTAAAGGATTCCAAGACCGGTAAAACATGGCTCAAGGTGGTGAATGCCTTGCCTCGTACGTTGAAACTCCAGGTGGAAGCACAAGGAACTGGTGCTGGCAACAAGCAGGTTGAGGTAAAGGCTCGTTCTGCCGAGGTCTTTGAACTCTAACCCGTTTGTATAAGACATATATGGACCTTTATATTTTTGCACAATTGGGCAGCTTTTGTGTAGTGGCTCTAATAAATTGTAAGCAATTTAGCTTATTTTCTAACAAAAATCCGCAAAAAAATGAAAGTTTTTGCGGATTTTTGTTGTTTGTTTCATAAATTCTCACTATCTTTGCAGTCAAAATTGTAAGAAGAAGGCTTGAGAGAGACCTTCTGGTAATAAAGAACAAGATAATATAAAGAGATAATAACGATATGAAACATCCATTAAGAAGTAGCGTCTGTACTGAAGGCAGAAGAATGGCAGGTGCCAGAGCACTCTGGGTAGCTGCAGGTATGAAACATGAGCAGTTTGGCAAACCTATCATCGCCATCGTGAACAGCTTCACACAATTTGTTCCGGGGCATACTCATCTTCACGAAATCGGTCAGATTGTCAAGAAGGAAATTGAAGCTATGGGTTGCTATGCAGCTGAGTTCAATACCATCGCTGTTGACGACGGTATCGCTATGGGTCACGACGGAATGCTCTATTCGCTCCCAAGTCGCGATATTATTGCTGATTCTGTGGAATATATGGTGAATGCTCACAAGGCTGATGCTATGATCTGCATTTCCAACTGTGATAAGGTTACCCCAGGTATGCTGATGGCATCTATGCGTCTGAATATTCCTACTGTATTCTGTTCTGGTGGTCCGATGGAGGCTGGTCGCTGGAAAGGCGAGAATGCTGACTTGATTACCGCTATGATTAAGGGTGCTGATACCAGTGTCAGTGATGAGGAAATGAAGCAGATTGAACAGTGTGCTTGCCCGGGATGTGGTAGCTGCTCTGGTATGTTTACCGCTAACTCTATGAATTCTCTTACAGAGGCTATCGGTTTGAGCCTTCCTGGAAACGGAACCATTCTCGCTACCCACAAGAACCGCATCGAACTCTTCAAGGCTGCGGCTCGTCAGGTTGTAAAGAATGCCTACGCTTATTATGAGGATGGCGATGAGAGCGTATTGCCACGTAGCATCGCTACCCGTGATGCCTTCCTCAATGCCATGACTCTCGACATCGCAATGGGTGGTAGTACAAATACTGTGCTCCATCTCTTGGCTGTGGCTCAGGAAGCAGGTGCCGATTTCAAGATGGAAGATATCGATCAGCTGAGTCGAAAGGTTCCTTGCCTCTGCAAGTTGAGCCCTAATACTCAGAAGTATAGCGTTCAGGAGTGCAATCGTGCCGGTGGTATCCTGGGTATCCTGAATGAGCTTAACAAGGGCGGGCTGATTAATGGTGCTGTGAAGCGTGTGGATGGCAAGACTCTCGATGAGCAGATGAAGAAATACGATATCACAGGTGCCGAGATTGATCCTGAGGCTGACCGCATCTATCATTCTGCTCCTGGCAGAAAATTCTCTACCCAGATGGGTAGTCAGGATGCACAGTGGGAGAGTCTTGATACTGATAGAGAGACTGGCTGTATCCGTGATCTCGAACATGCATATACCAAGGATGGTGGTCTTGCTGTACTCTTCGGTAATATCGCGCAGAATGGTTGCGTAGTGAAGACCGCAGGTGTTGATCCTGTACTCTGGCATTTCGAGGGTCCTGCTGTATGCTTCGATTCTCAGGAAGATGCCTGCGAAGGTATTCTCGGTGGCAAGGTGAACTCTGGTGATTGTGTTGTCATCACACACGAGGGGCCTAAGGGTGGTCCTGGTATGCAGGAGATGCTGTATCCAACTTCATACATCAAGAGCCGTCACCTTGGTAAGGAGTGTGCCCTCATCACAGATGGTCGATTCTCAGGAGGTACATCTGGCTTGAGTATCGGTCACATCAGCCCAGAGGCTGCTGCTGGTGGTAATATCGGCAAAATCAAGGCTGGCGATATCATCGTTATCGATATTCCTAGCCGCTCTATCAATGTGAAGCTTTCCGACGAGGAACTTGCTGCTCGTCCACAGCAGCCACTGAAGCGTAATCGCCAGGTTAGTAAGGCTTTGCGTGCATACGCACAGAGCGTAAGCTCTGCCGATAAGGGTGGTGTAAGAATCATCGACTAATCCTTTCCTGGTTTCCCAGGCAAGAAGGCTTTGTCTTTGACAACAAAGAAAATAAAGTTTTTGAATTATTCAGAATAAGATATAGATAAATGGCAAAAGAAGTAATAACAGGAGCTGAAGCATTGATGCGCTCCCTGCATAACGAAGGGGTTAAGACCATCTTCGGTTACCCAGGTGGTAGCATCATGCCAGTGTTTGATGCGCTGTATGGTTACACGAGAGGAGAGAAGAAGATGTTCAATCACATCTTGGTTCGTCACGAGCAGGCTGCTGCTCACGCTGCACAAGGCTACGCCCGAGTCAGTGGCGAAGTGGGTGTTACTCTCGTTACTAGTGGTCCTGGAGCAACTAATACGCTCACCGGTATTGCGGATGCCATGATGGATTCTACACCTATCGTGGTCATCGCCGGACAGGTGGGTGTGGGCGCTTTGGGTACTGATGCCTTTCAGGAGGTTGACCTGGTGGGCGTTACTCAGCCTATCTCTAAGTGGTCTTATCAGATTCGCCGTCCTGAGGATGTGGCATGGGCTGTAAGCCGTGCCTTCTTCATCGCTCGTAGCGGCCGTCCGGGACCTGTAGTACTCGACTTCACCAAGAATGCCCAGATTGCTACTTGTGAGTGGGAACCGGTGAAATGTGAGAAGGTTACATCTTATAATCCATATCCGAAGATTGATGAAAAGGCTGTAGCTGAAGCTGCTGAACTCATCAATCAGGCAAAGCGTCCTTTCGCTCTCGTAGGTCATGGCGTAGAACTGGGTGGTGCTCATAATGAACTGGTTGAATTCCTGGAGAAGGCTGATATTCCGGCTGGTCGTACCCTGCTCGGTCTCTCTGCCCTTCCTAGCAATCACCCACTTAACATGGGTATGCTCGGTATGCATGGTTCTTATGCTACCAATATGAAGACCCAGGAGTGTGATGTGCTCATCGCCATCGGTATGCGATTCAGCGACCGTATAACGGGCGTCCCTTCTAAATATGCTAAGCAGGCAAAGATAATCCATCTTGATATCGACAAGGCGGAAATCGATAAGGTTATCAAGACTGATGTGGCTGTGATTGGTGATTGCAAGCAGACCCTGCCTGCCATCACCCGTCTCTTGAACAAGAATGTTCATCGTGAGTGGAGAGATTCCTTCGAGGAATATCGCAAGCAGGAACAGGAGAAAGTTATCGAGAAGGATATTCATCCTACTGAAGGCCCTCTGCTGATGGGCGAGGTGACCAATGTGGTGACTGAAGCTACCAATAATGAGGCTGTTCTCGTGAACGACGTAGGGCAGAACCAGATGATCAGTAGCCGCTACTTCAAGTTCACAAAGAAACTGAGTATTGTTACCAGTGGTGGTTTCGGAACCATGGGCTTCGGTCTTCCTGCTGCTATCGGTGCAACGTTCGGCGCACCAGACCGTACCATCTGCTGTTTCTTCGGTGATGGAGGTTTTCAGATGAATATCCAGGAGCTGGGTACCATCATGGAGCAGCAGGCACCAGTGAAGATGATCCTCTTGAACAACAACTATCTGGGCAATGTGCGCCAGTGGCAGGACTTGATGTTTGAGGGACGTCGCTCTTTCACCCATATGCTGAACCCTCGTTATGAGGAGATTGCCAAGGCTTATGGCATTCCTTATGATGTGGTAATCGACCGCAAGGATCTGAAGGCGAAGGTTGAGAAGATGATCAGCACCAAGGGACCTTTCCTTTTGGAATGTGCCATCAAGGAAGATGAGGATATCGTTCCTATGACTCTGCCGGGAAAGAGTGTGGACGAAATGCTGCTTGAGCTCCACTATTAATGGCTTTCGGCTATATATATAATAAGGTGTAACCATACATTTTAAACAATAGAAATAAAATGGAGAATAACAACGATAAGAAATTATATACATTGCTTGTCTATTCTGAGAATATTGCCGGTATCCTGAATCAGATTACCGCTGTATTTACAAGAAGACAGGTGAATATCGAGAGCTTGAATGTGTCGGCTAGCAGTATCAAAAACATCCACAAATATACCATCACGGTATGGAGTGATGCTGAGCAGATTGAGAAAATCAACAAGGCAATAGAGAAGAAAATTGATGTGGTGAAGAGTGATTATTATTCAGATGATCAGATTTTCATCCACGAGGTAGCCCTCTACAAGATTTCTACTCCTATCCTCTTGGAGAATCCTGAGGTTTCCCGTACTATCCGCAAGCACGATGCCCGCATGATGGAGGTGAATCCTACCTACAGTACTGTGCTCTTGGCGGGTCTTACTGAGGATATTGCTGATCTTTTCCATCAGCTCAACAGTTTCGATTGTCTTTTGCAGTACAGTCGAAGTGGTAGAATTGCCGTTACAAGAAGCTTTGATGAGCCTATCTCTGATTATCTGAAAAAGAATTCAGAAGAATAGTATCGGACAGAATTTCTGAAAAAACATATTGATTCAGGAACGAACAATTTTAATGAGGAAAATCCCTTTGCTTACCTGGTTGGAAGACCAAGAGCAGAGGGATTTTTTAGTTTCTTATATGTAATAAAGATATAGGTGGCATCGTTATATATATAATAAGGTATAAAACAATAAATCAAAACCGAAGAATATGAAACAGGAATTATTAGATAAGGTAGGATGCTACGAGTTTCTGGCAGAACCTTTCCATTGCGATTTTGCAAGTCGTCTGTTTATGGGGCATTTGGGAAATCATCTTCTGAATGCTGCCGATTTCCATAGTAATGATCGTGGTTATGGAATGAACTATCTGATGCCACGACACAAAACCTGGGTCTTGAGTCGTCTCGCCATCGAGATGCAGGAAATGCCAAAGTCTTATGATAAGTTTAATGTAGAGACCTGGGTAGAGAGTGCGATGAAGTATTTCACTAGCCGAAACTTTAAGATCTGTGCGTCTGCTTCTGATGGTTCAGAAGCAGAGAAGGTATATGGCTATGGTAAAAGTGTCTGGGCGATGATTGATACTGAGACCCGTCAGCCTGTGGATATTTTCAGTATCCATGATGGACTTATCCGGGAATATATAGAAACAGAGAAACCTTGTCCTATTGCTGCCAGCTCTCGTGTCAAGATGGGGAAGGATGCAGAATTGGTACGTACTATTCATACCTATTATAATGATGTGGATGTAAATGGCCATATTAATTCTGTGAAATATATCGAGCATATACTCGATCTTTTTGATCTGGATTATTACAAGACTCATTTTTTACAGCGCTTCGAAGTTGCATATGTAGCAGAGAGTCATCAGGGCGATCTGCTGAACTTCTACCTTGAGAAGGTGGAGAATAATGGAAAAACAGAAAAAGATGTTTCTGTTAACGAACCTCAAAAAATGGAAGAATTTTGCATAAAAATAACAAAAATAAGCCAAAATAGCGATATGGAGGTAGAAGTTGTAAGAAGTAAGGTGAAATTTATTAAAAAATGAAAGAAAAATTTGGTTGTTTCATAGAAATTCATTACCTTTGCACTCGAAATAAAAAATAAACCCAGTGCCGCTTCCTCGTGTAGGTAGTGGACGGATCAAACAGGCTCTCTTTGGATAAGAATACAGCTCGCATCCGTATGGACAAGTATAACCCGCGGCTCCACAATAGGCAAGCCGCACAAAAAATAAGTTAAAATTATGGCAGAAATGAATTTCGGTGGCGTAATGGAAACTGTTGTCACTAGTCATGAATTTTCATTGGAGAAAGCACGTGAAGTATTGAAGAACGAAACTATCGCAGTTATCGGTTATGGTATCCAGGGTCCTGGTCAGGCTTGCAACCTTCGCGATAATGGTTTCAACGTCATCGTCGGACAGCGTCAGGGTAAGACCTACGAGAAGTGTTTGAAGGATGGCTGGGTACCAGGCAAGACTTTGTTCTCTATCGAGGAGGCTGCTGAGAAGGGTACTATCATCTGTATGTTGCTTTCTGATGCCGGTCAGATTGCTTGCTGGCCAAAAATCAAGCCATACCTTACACCAGGTAAGACTTTGTATTATTCACATGGTTTCGCTATCAATTGGAGCGATCGCACAGGCGTAGTTCCACCTAAGGATATTGATGTTATCATGGTTGCACCTAAGGGTTCTGGTACTTCTCTCCGCACTATGTTCTGCGAGGGTCGTGGTTTGAACTGCTCTTACGCTGTTTACCAGGATGCATCTGGAAAGGCAGAGGATAAGACCATCGCATTCGGTATCGGTATCGGTGCAGGTTATTTGTTTAAGACTACATTCCAGCGTGAGGCTACTTCTGACCTTACTGGTGAGCGTGGTTCTTTGATGGGTGCTATCGAGGGTCTCTTGGAGGCTCAGTACGATGTGCTCCGTGAGAACGGTCACTCTCCATCTGAGGCATTCAACGAGACTGTTGAGGAGTTGACTCAGAGCCTTGGCCCTCTCTTCGGTGCTAAGGGTATGGATTGGATGTATGCTAACTGTTCTACAACTGCTCAGCGTGGTGCTCTTGATTGGGCTCCTCGTTTCCGTGAGGCTATCAAGCCTGTTATGGAGTGGTTGTATTACTCTGTTAAGACTGGTAATGAGGCTCAGATTTCTATCGACAAGAACTCTCAGGCTGATTACCGTGAGAAGTTGAACGCAGAACTCGAGGCAATGCGCAACAAGGAGATGTGGCAGGCTGGTGTTACTGTACGTAAGCTTCGTCCAGAGAATAACTAATTTTTTTCTCGTACATAATGTTATAAAGGGAGCGGTCCGCGATGGGTCGCTCCCTTTTACGTATATGATAAAGCCGAAAGGATGTCGCTTTTCCAGTCATCCTTTCGGCTCCCAATCATCCTTTTATCTTTTCAATCATCCTTTCGTTTTTCTATGACTTTGAGGTCTTCTATGATGATTTCTTCTTCTGCAATCTTTCTGCGGAATTCCTTTTCTTTCTCTTCCGTTTCCTTCGCCAGGCAAACATCACACTGCTGGCATTTCGTTTCATTATGTTCACCAAAATAGGCGAGCAACTGGCGTGAGCGGCATATCTCATCATTTTTGGCATATTGCAGCATGCTTTGAATACGCTTCATATATTGCTCTCTTCGGCCTTCCCATACCTCTTGCGGAATCTGTACCTTGTTGCCATCCACACGGTCGCGTGTAAAGCTGATGAAAGGTATCTTGCGGCGGGGGATGAATTTGATGATGTGGCGGGCTGCCAGGTTCTTTAATGCAAAATATACCTGCTGGATGTTTAATTCCGCCTGGCGGGCAATAAGATGCTCGTCTATGAAGGTAAGATCCACAAACAGACTGCCGTAGCTGCGCAGTAATGCTGTGATGACCGCCTCCTGTGTAGGAGGAAGCTGATCGAGTATATAAAGTTCGTTTCTTCCCAGGAGAAACATAACGCGGGCTTTACCGTCTGGATCGTCCTCGTAGTGCAGATAGCCGCTTCGTTCAAGAATCCTGAGGGCAGAATCTACTTTGGTAGGGAAAAACTTGTAGGTGATGCTGAATTTATCGATGTCAAACTCGAAGGTCTTGCCACATCCGCTACCTACACCTATCTGGTAGAAGTAGGCAAGATGTTCGTAAACGTCCTGTATCATTTCTTTAGGTGGAAAGGTATCATCTATTCGTTTCTTGAGTTTCGACTCGTCGCTTCTGTCGAAAAGCAGAACTGCATAGGATTTCTCTCCATCTCTTCCGGCACGTCCAGCCTCCTGGAAGTAGGCTTCAAGTGAATCGGGACAGTCTATGTGAATCACCATCCTCACATCGGGTTTGTCTATTCCCATTCCAAAGGCGTTTGTGGCGCACATCACCCTTACTTCGTCTGCCTGCCAGGCTTTTTGTCGCACATCCTTCTCATCAGGAGCGAGTCCGGCGTGGTAAAAGGTGGCGGAAATACCTTTCTTAGACAATAGTTCAGCCATTTCCTTGGTGCGTTTTCTACTTCGGGCATAGACTATGGCTGAGCCTTTCACGCTTTGCAGGATATGCACCATTTCACCCTGCTTATTGGAAGTGTTGCGTACAACATAAGCGAGGTTCTTGCGTTCGAAGCTCATCTTAAACACATTCTTTTCTGCAAAATGGAGTCTTTCCTGTATATCATCCACTACTTCTGGAGTCGCAGTCGCTGTAAGAGCAAGGATAGGTACCTGGGGAATCATTTCCCTGATTTTGGCTATCTGTAGGTAAGAAGGGCGGAAATCATAGCCCCATTGGCTGATACAATGGGCTTCATCTACTGTGATGAAACTTACATGGATGTGTTTGAGCTTGGTCTGAAAGAGTTCTGATGCGAGTCGTTCAGGTGAAACGTAGAGAATCTTCACGCCCCCGAAGATGCAGTTGTCGAGCGTCTGGAGAATTTCGCTTCTTGATTTGTCGGCATAGATGGCCTCAGCCAGAATGCCTCGTTCTCTAAGATGCTGTACCTGGTCTTTCATCAGGGCGATGAGAGGGGTGATGACGATACATACGCCTTCCTTGACCAAGGCAGGCACCTGGAATGTGATGGATTTGCCACCACCTGTAGGCATAAGACCGAGGGTATCCCGTCCGCAGGCAATGCTTTCAATGATATTGCGTTGAATGCCTCGGAAATCAGGATACCCCCAATACTTTTGCAGAATAAGTTGAAATTGATCTGCCATTTTTTCTTAGTCATTTGGCCTGATAGCCTCTATTTGAAGTTGGACTTGATTCTTCTTGAAAATATTGTCCTCAATGGTGTATGCAATGTCGAAACTGCGGCGACTTTTGATGTATCGGGCAGCCGCGCTTTGTCCGAAGGCAATTCCGTTCATTACGGTACTCGATTTAGAATCTACCAATTCCAGTTTGATATGCTCTTGCTCTCTGCCCACCACCTTGCTGGTGCCGTAATCATATACGTTCTGCGTGCAGAATACGGGTTTGCTATTGCATGGACCAAAAGGTGAGAACTTCTTTAAATCTGCGTGCAGCTGTTTCGTTATGTCCTTGAAGTCTATCATCGCATCTATGTTGAGCATCGCTTCCGTCTGTTCGGGAGCGATATGTTCAGCCACGTACTGGTGGAATCTGTCTCTAAACTCCTTCACGTTTTCCCATTTCATCGTAAGTCCGCAGGCATAGGTGTGACCTCCGAAGTTGATAAGCAGGTCGCGGCAACTCTTGATGGCAGAATATACATCGAATCCTGTTACACTGCGAGCCGAACCTGTTGCTAGGTCTCCGTCACGGGTCAATACCACGGTAGGACGGAAGTAGATTTCCGTAAGTCGGGATGCAACGATGCCGATGACACCCTTTTTCCAGCCTTCATCATAGAGTACGATGCTGGAGTTGTGTTTCTGGGTCTCCAGTCTCGACACGATTAGATTGGCTTCTTCTGTCATCTGCTTGTCTATGTCTTTGCGCTGCTCGTTGTACTCATTGATGTGCTTTGCCATTTTCAGGGCCTGACCGAAGTCTCGCTCTACCAGCAGATCCACGCTTTCCTTGCCGTTCTCCATACGTCCGGATGCATTGATGCGTGGTCCTAGCTTGAAGACGATGTCACTCATAGACAGCTCTCTTCCGTTGAGTCCGCAGATATCGATAATCGCCTTGAGTCCGATACTTGGATTGGTATTGAGAAGTTTGAGTCCGTGGAAGGCAAGGATTCGGTTTTCATCCACTACAGGCACTATGTCGGCAGCAATGCTCACGGCACAGAAGTCGAGTAATGGGATGAGGCGTGAGAATGGAATGTTGTTGTTCTTGGCAAATGCTTGCATGAACTTGAATCCTACGCCACAACCGCAGAGATGCTTGAATGGGAATGGATCATCCGGGCGCTTGGGGTTGAGTATGGCTACGGCTGGTGGCATCACGTCGTCAGGGACATGATGGTCGCAGATGATGAAGTCTATGCCAAGACTCTTGGCATATTCTATCTCCTGGATAGCTTTGATGCCGCAATCCAGGATAATGATGAGTTTTACACCTGTTTCGTGCGCAAAGTCTATTCCCTTTTTGCTTACTCCATAGCCTTCGTCGTATCGGTCTGGTATGTAGTAATCAATGTTGGAATAAAACTGTTGCAGAAACTTGTACACCAATGCTACAGCCGTGCATCCATCCACATCATAGTCTCCATAGACCAGGATGCGTTCCTTTCTTCCCATAGCATCGTTGAGGCGATCTACTGCGATATCCATATCCTTCATCAGGAATGGATTGATGAGATCTGACAGCTGGGGGCGGAAAAAACGCTTGGCTGCAGATTCTGTCGTAATGCCTCGATGGATGAGAAGCTTGGCTAGGATAGGGCTGATACTGAGTTTGTCGGCGAGTTCTTTAGCCGATTTCTCCAGCTCTGGTGTCGGTTCTTCGTAATTCCATTTAAAATGCATTTTAATTATTTTTTATTTCTGCCCCCAAAGTTACGAAATTAAAATGACAATCGAAAATGTTTATGAAGTATTTTATTTAAAAATACCTAGATTTAAGTAAAAATAATACTTGCAGGTAAACAAAAAGGCAGCAAACAGCAGAGTTTGCTGCCTTTGGTTCTGTTTATTTTGAATAAATTAGATGCCGAGCTTCTTGCGGATATCCTTAGGAATGGCATTCTTGTTTACCATGAAGTCCATAGTCTTGTAAGCTACGAAAGCCTTGGTCATATACCATGTTCCCTTGTAGTCACCATACTCACCCCATGAGTTCTTTACCATATAGTACTCCTTGCCGTTCTGGTCCTTAGCGATACCATAGATGTGCATTCCGTGGTCGTCGGTAGTCTCCCAGTTGTCGAAAGCTTCCTGGCGCATAGCCTGGGTAGGAACAACTTCTGGTGCGTTTACACCAAGTGAATCGAACTTCTCCTTCTTCTCGTCCTTAGAGAGTTTGAACCAGTGGTCTGCGTCTGTACCTGCCATAGAACGAACCTTCTTGACGTCGTATGCGATACCGAGACCCTTACGAGTAAAGCCGTCCTCTGTTACGTCGCCACCCCAAGCTATAGTGTAGCCGTTGTTGATAGCGTTGTCGATGATCTTGCAAAGGTCATCCATTGGTACGTTGTAGCTCAAAGGCCAACGCCAGTTATCCTGTACCTCAACAGCAAACTTGCTCCACATTGGGTGGTGAGTGTAGCTGGTGATGGTAACATAATCATCGAGGTTCAAGCCGAGGCTCTGGCAGAATGACTGTGGAGTGTACTGCTTGCCCTGATATGTGAACTTCTCTGGAGTCTTACCGATATATGAGTCGATGATACCCTGAAGACCGCTCTTCCAGGCAGAAGAAATCTTCTTAGCATTGCTCTTAGCTACAGCCTCTACGTATGGAGTCATTACGTCGAAGAACTCACCGAAGTTAGCGAGTGAGTCGCCTGTCAAAGTACCTGGAGCTGGCATTGCGCCCTCCGGTACGATTCCGTAGTGCTGCAAAGCATAAAGTACATCGTATGCGCTACCGCCCTGAGAGAAGCTTACGTCGCCGTGCATTCTCACTGCCATAGTGGCGCGGTCCATATAAGTCTTGTTAGCTACGAACATCTCGCTGAGGTCGTAGGTTTTACCTGTATGCTTCAGAATCTCGCTTTCGAAGTAGCTGAGTGTAGAGTAAGCCCAGCACGTACCGCTGCGGTTCTGGTCCTTGATGCTTGTAATAGGATTCTGCTTCACTACTGTGAATACAGGCTTGTTCTTTGCAATAGTTGCAGAATCAGTTGCTGATTTCGCATTTGCGCCAGTGGCAACCATGGCCAACATGGCTGCAACGATCATTGATTTCTTCATGAAATTTTTCTCTTAAATTAATAATGTTATTCTATACTTATATCTCTCTATGAAAAATCCTCAAGTATTGAAAAACTTGAGGGTTCTTCGTTCATTTGCTTGAATGGATTTTTCTATTTAAAGAATCTCTCCTCTGTGGGCTGCCATATAATCCTCTACATCCTTTGGATGGTAAGGTATACGGTCGGTTCCGAGGAATCGGCAACCATCCTTGGTGATGAGCACATCATCCTCGATACGGATGCCTCCGAAGTCTTTGTAGGTCTCAATCTTATCGAAGTTGAGGAACTCTGCACAATGACCTGAAGCCTTCCAGTCGTCGATGAGAGCTGGAATGAAGTAAACGCCTGGCTCGTCTGTTACTACGAAGCCTTCTTCAAGGCGGCGACCCATACGCAGGCAGTTTGTACCAAACTGTTCCAGGTTAGGGCGAACTTCATCATCAAAGCCAACGTTTATCTGGTCGAGGTTCTCCATATCGTGAACATCCATACCCATCATGTGTCCCAATCCGTGAGGCAGGAACATAGCGTGGGCACCAGCACGTACAGCCTCTTCTGTATCACCTTTGGCAAGGCCTAACTCTTTCATACGGTCGAAGAGCAAGCGGCATACGGCAAAGTGGACATCAGCCCACTTCACACCTGGCTTTGCAACTTCCAGAGCGTAGTCGTGACAAGCCTCTACGATAGAGTAGATTTCCAACTGGCGTTGGCTGAACTTACCGCTGACAGGCATTGTACGGGTATGGTCTGAACAGTAATTGTTCATAGTCTCTGCACCTGCATCACAAAGTGCCAGTCTTCCTTCCTCGAGCAGATTCATAGATGGATAACCATGCTGAATCTCTCCATGCTGGCTGAAGATAGTAGGGAAACTAACCATTGCTCCATAAGAGTGAGCAATTCCGCTTACCTGTCCTGCTACATATTTTTCTGTGATTCCTGGGCGGACGAGCTTCATAGCAGTGGTGTGCATCTTATATCCGATAACAGAAGCACGCTCCAATTCCTCAATTTCCTCTGGAGTCTTGGTAGAACGCATCTTGACAACCGCCTTGATGAGATCCATGCTGGCTTCCTCTTTCTGCTGGTTTGGATGAATTCCGAGAAGGTCAAATACCTGAAGCTTGATATCATAGCGGTAAGGTGGCAAGAAGTGAATCTTGCGTTTCTTCGCCATAGCATCATTGCAGATGGTCTTCAGGCTCTTCATTGGTGCTGAATTATGTACGCCCACCTGCTCTGCGAGATCGTGGACGCTATCTACGCTTCCGTACCATACAATATCTACCAAGTCGATATCATCACCGATTAAAGTTTCGATATCGTTATCTATGTCAATTACACCAACCAAACCGTCTCGCTGCAAACCGAAATAGTACAGGAATGTTGAGTCCTGGCGGAATGGGTAATATCCGTTATTAGGGAAATTACAAGGTGAATTGTTGTTTCCGAAAAGAATAATGACGCCGCTCTTGACGAGCTTCTTAAGCTCTTGTCTGCGGCTGATATAAGTGTCCTTACTAAACATATTTTTAGAATTTTACTTTATTTTGCTGCAAAGTTAGCAATTATTTCGCAAAAATGTATTATCTTTGCAATCAAAAATAGAAAAAACTAGCGAATTTATAAATAATTAATATAAAAATGCTCTTTTTGAGGGACAAAATGTAAGAAAATGAGTTTTCTCAGAGTGCAAATCGTTAGTAATGCAGAGAGTGATAATCTGTAAGAGTATGAATGTTGATTAGTGTAATGCAATCAAAAAACAGTGGAAGGATAAAGGTTATGAAGTTGAATTTGGAAAAAACTGGTTTGGTCTTGGAAGGTGGAGGTATGCGTGGCGTCTTTACCAGTGGCGTACTTGATGCTTTTATGAAGCATGATGTTTATTTCCCATATACGGTGGCGGTGTCGGCAGGTGCATGTAATGGTATGTCGTACATCAGTCGCCAGCCGCGTCGTGCCCGTATCTCAAATATCGATTATTTGGCGAGGTATCAGTATATCGGCATCCGACATCTGGTAACGCAAGGGTGTATTTTCGACCGTGAGTTGCTTTACGATAAGTTTCCGAATCTGTTGCTTCCTTACGATTTTGATACCTATTTTAAATATGCCGACCGATTCGAGATGGTTACCACGAATTGTCTTACGGGCAAGCCTATGTATCTTTCGGAAAATCATGATCGGCAGCGTGCCCTTGATATTGTGCGTGCTTCCAGCAGTTTGCCATACGTGAGTAAAATCGTGGATGTGGATGGTATCCCAATGCTCGATGGTGGAATAGCAGACAGTATTCCCGTGATGAGAGCTATAGACAAAGGTTATGAGCACAATGTGGTTGTCTTGACCCGCAACAAAGGTTGGAGAGATACTGGCAAAGATAGAAAGCTACCTTATTTATATAAGAACTATCCGCGCCTGCGAGTGGTCTTGAGTCATCGGCATAAGGTTTATAATGAGCAGATTCAACTGATTGATGATTTGGAGGCTGCTGGCAAAATAACTTGTATCCGTCCGATTCGTCCAATGGAAGTAGGGCGCATAGAGAAGGATACGGATAAGTTAGAACGTCTCTATGAAGAAGGATTTATGCTGGGAGAAAAGTTTTGTGAGAAATTCCTATAATGAAGTTCTCATTATGGATTCCTGATATGGAATACTCTTTATGAAGCAGCCTGTTCTCAAAACACGAGTTTCTGTTTAGAGAACAGGCTATTCTTATATATATGCTCACCTTTAATATATATGCTTATTTTTTATATATGCCCATCCTGCAGATTGGCTTTAGCCTATTATTCTTTAAGCAAGTCGGGTCTTAATCGCTTGGTTCGTTCCATTGCCTGGTCAAACTCCCACTGGCGGATTTTTGCTTCATTGCCGCTAAGCAGGATTTCAGGAACCTTCCAACCCTTGTAGTCTGAAGGACGGGTGTAGATAGGAGCTGACAGAATGTCGTCTTGGAAGCAGTCGGAGAGGGCACTTTGTTCATCGCTGATGACTCCTGGTACGAGGCGGATTACCGCATCTGAAATAATAGCTGCTGCCAGTTCGCCGCCCGTGAGCACATAATCACCTACGCTGATTTCTCTGGTAATAAGATGATCGCGCACGCGCTGATCGATTCCCTTGTAGTGACCGCAGAGGATGATGAGGTTTCCACCCAGCGACATTTCGTTGGCTATCTTCTGGTTGAAGGTCTCGCCATCCGGAGATACATAGATGACGTCATCGTAGTCACGCTCTGCCTTCAGGGCAGTGATGCATCGGTCTATTGGTTCGCATTGCATCACCATTCCGGCGCTTCCTCCGTATGGATAGTCGTCCACTCGTTTCCATTTATCTAATGTATAGTCGCGCAAGTTGTGGAGATGGATCTCTGCGAGGCCCTTCTTCTGCGCACGTGCCAGGATAGATTCATTGAAGAATCCCTCCAGCATCTCTGGTAATACTGTAATAATGTCTATTCTCATAACATCTGCAAAGATAATAAATAATGTGTATAGCGCCAAATGTTTTATCGTTTTTCTTTTTCTTCTGCAATTGTTTTCTTATTTTCTGATGCTTTTACTATTGTTTTCTTGCCTTTCTTGTATTTTTACTTTGAATTCTTTATTTATAGTGGAAAAATACCATTCTTACGCATAAATATGCAACAAATTCATCAAAAAAACAAGAAAAATGCTAGCAAAATGATAAATTTTCAATAAAATGTGCTACTATTTGCGGAAAAACTCGTATATTTGCAAACAAAAAAGTTCGGTAGTGCGTATTATGCTGTTGTATGGTGTGCGCACACGAATGTATAATTAATCAAATAATTAGTGAATAAGATGATACTGGACATTGAAATGCTGAGAAGCTTTTATGCTTCGTATTCGGAAAGTGTAAAACAGGCCAAGGCTACTGTGAAACGACCTCTCACTTATGCCGAGAAGGTGCTTTTTGCGCATCTTTTCGACCCTGCTGAGTTGCGCCCATATAAAAGAGGTATAGAATATGTGGATTTCCGACCTAACCGCGTGGCGATGCAGGATGCTACCGCTCAGATGGCGCTCTTGCAGTTTATGAACGCTGGTAAGGACAAAGTGGCTGTTCCTGCTTCAGTACATTGTGATCACTTGATTCGTGCAGACGTGGGTGCTACTCATGACCTTCCTGAAGCATGTAAGACCAATAAGGAGGTATATGACTTTCTGAAGTCGGTCTCTCAGAAATATCATATAGGATTCTGGGGACCAGGTGCTGGTATCATTCATCAGGTGGTGCTTGAAAACTATGCATTCCCTGGAGGTATGATGGTAGGTACCGATTCTCATACGCCTAATGCCGGCGGTCTCGGTATGGTAGCTGTTGGTGTCGGTGGCGCTGATGCCGTGGATGTGCTTACAGGTCAGCCTTGGGAGCTCAAGATGCCTCGCCTCATCGGTGTGCATCTCACAGGCAAGCTCTCTGGTTGGGCTACTCCTAAGGATGTGATTCTTGAAATCCTGGGTATCCTCACCGTAAAGGGTGGTACCAATGCCATTCTTGAATACTTCGGAGATGGTCTGGATAACATCTCTACTACCGGTAAGGCTACCATCTGTAATATGGGTGCAGAGCTGGGTGCTACCTGCTCTATCTTCCCCTTCGACCAGAATGCCAGCGAGTATCTCCGCAAGACAGGTCGTGAGGAGATTGCTTCTCTTGCCCAGAAGAACGCTGCCGAACTTCGTGCTGATGATGAGGTGCTTGCCAATCCGTCAGCTTTCTACGACCAGATTGTAGAAATCGACCTCTCTAAGGTGGAGCCTCATCTTAATGGTCCGTTTACTCCGGATGCTGCAACTCCTATCTCTCACATGAAGGCGAAGGGTCCGGCTAATGATTATCCTATGGTGGTAGAAGTAGGATTGGTGGGTAGCTGTACCAACTCTTCCTATCAGGATCTGGCCCGTGCGGCAAGTGTAGCCCGTCAGGCTTACGAGAAGGGTATCCAGGTGAAGGGTCAGCTCATCATCAACCCTGGTTCTGAGCAGATTCGCTATACAGCAGAGCGTGATGGAATCCTCGATGACTTCAAGAAGATTGGAGCCTTGATCATGACCAATGCCTGCGGTCCTTGCATCGGACAGTGGAAGCGTCATACCGACGATAACACCCGCAAGAATGCCATCGTCACCTCTTTCAATAGAAACTTCCGCCGTCGTGCTGATGGCAACCCTAATACATTTGCCTTCATCGGTAGCCCTGAGCTCACCGTGGCGCTCACCATCGCTGGCCGTCTGGATTTCAATCCTGCCACCGATACCTTATTAGATAAGGATGGCAACAGCGTGAAGCTCGATGCGCCTACTGGTTTCACCTTCCCTCCTAAGGGATTCGCCGTAGAAGACAAGGGCTTCATCGCTCCTAGCGAGGCGAATGCCAACATTGAGGTGGTGATTGCTCCAGATAGCAACCGCCTGCAGAAGCTGGCTCCATTCGCTCCTTGGGATGGAAAGAACCTGGTAGATATGCCTCTCCTCATCAAGACCGAGGGCAAGTGTACCACCGACCATATCTCAATGGCTGGTCCGTGGTTGAAGTTCCGCGGACATCTTCAGAATATCTCTGATAACCTGCTGATGGGTGCCGTCAACGCCTTCAATAGCGAGAGCAACAAGGTGAAGAACCAGTTGGATGGCAAGTATGTGGAGGTTTCTACTGCGGCCAAGGCTTACAAGGCGCAGGGCATCAGCAGCATCGTGGTGGCTGAAGATAACTACGGCGAAGGCTCATCTCGTGAGCATGCAGCCATGGAGCCTCGTTTCCTGAACGTGAAGGTGATTCTCGCTAAGAGCTTTGCCCGTATCCATGAGACCAACCTGAAGAAGCAGGGTATGCTTGCCCTTACCTTCTGTAACAAGGATGATTATAATAAGGTACAGGAAGACGACCGCATCTCTCTGACCGGGTTGAAGGAGTTTGCTCCAGGTTCTAAACTCACCGTCACCTTGAAGCACAAGGATGGTTCTGATGATAGTTTCGAGGTAGAGCATACTTATAATGATACACAGATAGCATGGTTTAAGGCTGGTTCTGCATTGAACTTTGCAGCTAAAAAGTAACAGCTATAGCCTTGCAGCTAAAAAGTAACAGTTATGAATAAAGAATATTTAATATATAAACTAAGTGATGAGGTAAAGAACTCATGCAAGATTGATAAGGATGCATTCACCAAGTTCAACGTAAAGCGTGGACTTCGTAATGAGGATGGCTCTGGTGTGCTAGTAGGATTGACCAATATCGGTAACGTTGTGGGTTACGAGCGCGATGAGAATGGTAAGCTGATGCCTACCGAGGGTAAGCTCTATTATCGTGGCTACGAACTTGACGACCTCGTTACTCCTCTCTTGAAGGAGAAGCGATTCGGTTTCGAGGAGGTTGCCTTTCTGCTCCTTTCCGGTCAGCTGCCGGATAAGGAGGAGCTGGAGGCTTTCAAGGAACTCCTGAACGACAACATGCCGCTCGACCACCGTACCATCACCCACATCATCGAGTTGGAGGGTTCTAACATCATGAACATCCTGGCTCGATGCGTGCTAGAAATGTACACCTTCGATCCGAACCCTGACGATATCAGCCGCGACAACCTGATGCGTCAGAGCGTGGAGTTGATTGCTAAGTTCCCAACCATCATCGCCTACGCATACAACATCTATCGTCACTCTGTGCAGGGCAGAAGCTTGCACATTCGTCATCCACGCGAGAATCTCTCCATCGCTGAGAATTTCCTCTATATGATGAAGCACGAGAACTACTCAGAGTTGGATGCGCGTATGCTCGATCTGCTCCTCATCATCCAGGCTGAACATGGTGGTGGTAATAACTCTACCTTTACGGTGCGTGTTACTTCTTCTACCCGCACGGATACCTACAGCTCTATCGCTGCCGGTATCGGTAGCTTGAAGGGACCTCTTCATGGTGGTGCCAACATTAAGGTCATCAACATGTTCCATCATCTGAAGGAGGCTATCAAGGATTGGACCAATGTAAATGAACTTGATATCTACCTGAAGCGCATGCTCAACAAGGAGGCTTATGATAAGACAGGTCTTATCTATGGTATCGGTCATGCGGTTTATACCTTGAGCGATCCTCGTGCCGTAGAGCTGAAGCGACTGGCTGGCGAGCTTGCCAAGGAGAAGGGTAGAGAGGATGAGTACAACTTCCTGAAGCTTATCGAGCAGGAGGGCATCAAGTGCCTGCAGGAGCATCGCGGAGGCAGCAAGCCTGCCTGTGCCAACCTGGACTTCTATAGCGGTTTCATCTATGAGATGATTGGTCTTCCACAGGAGATTTATACTCCTATCTTTGCTATGGCGCGTATAGTGGGTTGGACAGCTCATCGCATCGAAGAGCTTAATTTTGAGGGCCGCCGCATTATTCGTCCTGCTTACAAGAATATCCTGGGTGAGCTGGATTATACTCCATTGGGTGAGAGATAAAAGATTTACATTAAGTAATAAATACATAGTATTTTAAAAAGGGCAATATTTCTATGAGTATTGCCCTTTTATTTGGTGTGTATATAGGTATATGCTTTTCTTTCTGGCTGTAGTCTTATTTTTGATATTAAATAGCGTATCTTGTTTTTAAAACGGCTTCTTTATAAAATATTTTAGTGAAAGATAGTTAAGAAAATGATGTTTGGAGAAAAATATTTGCAGATTACAGATAAATGTAGTATCTTTGGCAACGGAATGCCTGTCATTCAGATAAGCTATAGTAAACAGTTATGATAAAAAGAGTATAAGCGGATAGGTGTTGTCTGTAGATAGCCTATTAGACTGATATCTAAATAAGAGGAGTAATAATAGTTAATGGAAAAAGAATTTGAAGAATATTGGAGCGCACATAGCAAGAGATTGCTTTTGAATGCTCCTGGTAAATTAAGACAGGAATACCTGGAATCAACGAAATTAGATACGCCTATGGATTGGGTGTGTTATATCTTTCCTGTGGCTGCAGGTATTCTCATTCAGCCTTATGTCAATCTGAAGAGTGAGGTGCTGGCTTGGGCAATTATTTTATTGATTGTGGTGGTACTGTTTGTTCTTTTGCAGATGGTAAAGCCTTTTTTCCAGAAAAAGAAGTCAACCATCCAGGCAACTGATCAGATAAAACAGTATTACTACGAAAGATATAAGAAATATGGTCTGGATAAAATGGAGCCTTGGAATTAAGGCTCCATTTTTCTTGCGATTATATAGTCTTATGACATCATATTTTTATATGATCATAAAGTCGCTCATGATGTCATCTGATATATAGAGACCTTTATGGGTAAGTGATAGCTTTCCGTTGTTTATCTTCATGAGTCCTCTGAGAATATGCTTCTCTGCTTCCTGCATCATTTGTGAAGCCAGATTGTCGCCAAACTCCAGTTTCGTTTTTTCGATATCAATGCCGTCGCTTGTTCGTAATGCCGTGGTAATAAGGTCATTGTATCTTGTAGAAAGATTCAGGGATTCGCTTTCGCTAGGCAATTTCCCCTTTTGAATGGAAGCGATGTATTCCCTGATATTGTCCACATTCCAGCTTCTGGTGGCTTCAATCTTGCTTTCTTCACCTCTTTTATTCTCTCGTCTGTAGGAGTGGGCGGCTGCACCTATTCCAATATAGGGCACTTCATGCCAATAGCTGCTGTTGTGACGTGACCGGTAGCCTGGCTTGGCAAAGTTGCTGATTTCATAATGCTCGTAACCGGCAGAGGTAAGTTGGGTGATGAGTAGCTCATACATCTCTCGACTGGTTTCCTCATCGATTTCCTCTATCTTTCCCTGTTCCAGCATTCTGTAGAGAGTCGTTCCTTCTTCGTACATCAAGCTATAGGCAGAGATGTGCTCTACTCCCAGTTTGATGGCTTCATCAATGTCTTTTTTCCAGTCTTCCAGAGTTTCGCCAGGAAATCCAAACATCAGGTCGATGCTGATATTGTGGATGTCGATGGTGCGCAACCGTTTGATGGCAGCCTTTACATCTGCAGCTTTGTGGCGGCGGTGAAGGAAGCTCAGGCGATGGTCTGAGAAAGTCTGTGCTCCCATGCTTACCCTGTTTACGGGCAGCTGCCGGAGAGTCTTGCAGAAATCTTCTGAGACATCATCGGGGTTGCATTCCATCGTGATTTCCATTTTTGAGAAATCTTCTTCCGGATGGTCTAGAGGAAAATAAACCTCCTTGATACCTTCGAAAAGGCGGATGATCTGATCGTGGGTAAGCTGACTGGGAGTTCCACCCCCCAGGTAGATGGTTTTTAAACTGTAATCGTAATCAGTTACCGTTTGGATGGGGCGCATCTTCATCTCCTTGCACAGTGCATCAACGTAATCATCCCGCATACTGAGGGATGTGGTGCTGTAGAAGCCGCAGTAGATGCAGCGGCTCTCACAGAATGGAATATGTATGTATAGTCCTGCCATGTTTTTTAAAAGTCTGAATTCCTAATCGGCATTTCTGGCTTTTTAGCCTTATCTTTCTCTCTATATATAATAAGGTATAAGCCCAAAAGAATGTCTTAACAAGATGCAAAAATACTAATATAATTTAATTTAGAGCAAGTTTTTTGTGAAAAAATTTGCAGGATTGCCGAAAAATGTGTAATTTAGTAGCACGAAACAGAAAAATCGTATGATTGGACTGTAGAATAACTAGCAATTTAAGTATAACCCTTAAAAATCTATAAGCGTCATGAGAGTATATCAGACTAATGAGATTAAAAACATTGCATTGCTGGGCAGTGCGGGTAGCGGCAAGACTACACTTGCCGAGAGTATGTTATTTGAAGCAGGCGTTATCAAGCGTAAAGGCTCTGTAGAAGCGAAGAATACGGTGAGCGACTACTTCCCAGTTGAGCTGGAGTATGGTTACTCTGTGTTCCCTACCGTTTTTCACGTGGAGTGGAACAACAAGAAGTTGAATATCATCGACTGCCCTGGTAGCGACGATTTCGTTGGTGGTGCTATCACATCACTCAACGTAACCGATCAGGCAGTGATCCTTATCAATGGTCAATATGGTCCTGAGGTAGGCACCCAGAACAACTTCCGTTATACCGAGAAGTTGGGCAAGCCTGTCATCTTCCTCGTTAACCAGCTTGACTCTGACAAGTGTGATTTTGATAACCTCATTGCAACCATGAAGGACATCTATGGTCCTAAGTGTGTGCAGATTCAATATCCTATCGAGACCGGTCCTGGCTTCAATGCTCTCATTGACGTCTTATTGATGAAAAAATATTCCTGGAAACCAGAAGGCGGTGCACCTATCATCGAGGATATTCCTGAAGAGGAAATGGATAAGGCAATGGAACTTCATGCTGCACTCGTTGAGGCTGCTGCCGAGAACGACGAGGGTCTGATGGAGAAATTCTTCGAGAGCGAGAGCTTGACAGAGGATGAACTCCGCGAGGGTATCCGCAAGGGTTTGGTTACCCGCAGCATCTTCCCTGTATTCTGCGTTTGCGCCGGTAAGTCAATGGGCGTTCACCGCCTCATGGAGTTCCTGGGCAATGTGGTTCCTTTCGTAAGCGAGATGCCTAAGCTGCACAATACCCGTGGTGAAGAGATTGCTCCTGATACCAATGGTCCTGAGAGTGTTTACTTCTTCAAGACTGGCCTGGAGCCACACATCGGCGAGGTGAGCTACTTCAAGGTGATGAGCGGTTCTATCAAGAGCGGCGACGACCTGACCAATGCCGACCGTGGTTCTAAGGAGCGTATCGGACAGATTTATGCCTGCGCTGGTGCCAACCGTGTGCCTGTGGATCAGTTGAATGCCGGTGACATCGGTTGTACCGTGAAGATGAAGGACGTGAAGACGGGTAATACCCTGAACGGAAAGGGTGCCGAGTGGCGCTTCGATTTCATCAAGTATCCTAATCCTAAGTATTCCCGTGCCATCAAGGCTGCCAATGCTCAGGATACAGAGAAACTGATGGCTGCTCTCATCAAGATGCGCCAGGAAGACCCAACATGGGTGGTTGACCAGAGCAAGGAGCTGCGCCAGGTTATCGTGCGCGGACAGGGTGAGTTCCATCTCCGCACCTTGAAGTGGCGTCTTGAGAACAACGAGAAACTCAATGTTACCTTCGAGGAGCCTCGCATCCCATATCGTGAGACTATTACCAAGAAGGCTCGTGCCGACTATCGTCATAAGAAGCAGAGTGGTGGTGCTGGTCAGTTTGGTGAGGTTCACCTCATCGTTGAGCCATACGCAGAGGGTATGCCAGACCCTACATCATTCACCTTCAACGGCCAGGAGTTCAAGATGAACATCAAGAGCCGCGAGGAAGTTTCACTGGAGTGGGGTGGCAAGCTGGTATTCCTCAACTCAGTGGTAGGTGGTGCCATCGATGCACGCTTCATGCCTGCCATCCTGAAGGGTATCATGGATTGTATGGAGCACGGACCTCTTACAGGTTCTTATGCCCGCGACGTTCGCGTCATCGTATATGATGGCAAGATGCACCCGGTAGATAGCAATGAGTTGTCATTCATGCTGGCTGCCCGCCGTGCTTTCAGCGATGCCTTCAAGCAGGCAGGTCCAAAGATTCTTGAACCTATCTATGACCTGGAGGTTTACGTGCCAGCTGACTATATGGGTGATGTAATGAGTGATCTTCAGGGACGCCGTGCCCTTATCATGGGTATGGATTCTGAGGCAGGTTACCAGAAGTTGAGTGCCAAGATTCCACTCAAGGAGCTTGCCAACTATTCTATCTCCCTCAGCTCGCTTACCGGTGGTAGTGCTTCGTTCACCACCAAGTTTGCCAGCTACGAGTTGGTTCCTACCGATATCCAGAGCAAGCTGATTGCCGAGCATGAGGCTGAACTGGCTAAGGAGGCTGAATAGAGTAAAAAAGATATTTCATCTTTATGATAAAATTGTTGTTTGAAATATAACTTCGAATTATCTCTCTTATATAAATTAAAATTTTATGTTGATATGACCTATGGGGAGCCTGCATGTGATATGTCGGCTCCTCTTTATTTTTATATATGCAATTATAATTATTTGTTTTTGTTAATTTGAGCAAATTAGAATGAAATAATTAACTGTTTTGTGTTAACCAATTAAGAAATTTCCTATCTTTGCCCCTATGAAAAAGAAAACGATTTGGACCATAGCCGTTATTATGGGCTTTTCGTTCCTTGCGCTGCTATTCCTGCAGCTCAGTTACATCCAGGAGATGGTGAATATGAAGAAGGAACAGTTTGACGAGTCGGTCAACAGAGCCCTATATCAAGCTTCAAGAAACTTGGAGCTGAATGAAACTTTGCGCTATCTTGAAAAGGATGTCAATGAAACAGAGCGCAAGGCTAGTAGGAAGGATTCTGTGGGAACCCGCAGCGGTCAGCTGGATGGAACCATCCAGCACTCTCATCAGTATTCTGTGATAGGCAAGGATGGTACGGTCTATTCATCCTTCGAATTGAAGACCATTGCTACCAATCCAGCCAACAAGCCGAAGGCGATGATTCTGCGCAGCGACAAGAACTCGCTTAATGAGACTCAGAAGTCCTTGCAGGAGATTGTGAAGAATCGCTATGTGTATCAGAAAGCGTTGCTCGACGAGGTGGTTTATTCCATTCTCTATTCAGCATCCGATAAACCTTTGAAGGAGCGAATCAACTTCAAGCAGTTGGATCAGGACCTCAAGGCTGAGATGATGAACAATGGAATCAATATCCCTTATCACTTTACGGTGACAACCCAGGATGGTCGGGAGGTGTACCGTTGCCCGGATTATACCGACGAGGGTGAGGAATACAGCTATTCCCAGGTGCTCTTCCGCAACGACCCGCAGTCGAAGATGGGTGTCGTGAAGGTTCACTTCCCTGATATGAACAGCTACATTTTCTCCAGTGTGCGCTTCATGATTCCTAGCATCATCTTCACGCTGGTGCTGCTCATCACCTTCATCTTCACCATCGTGGTCATCTTCCGTCAGAAGAGGTACACGGAAATCAAGAACGATTTCATCAACAACATGACCCACGAGCTGAAGACGCCTATCGCCAGCATCAGTCTGGCTGCACAGATGCTCAACGACCCGTCTGTCTCCAAGAGCGAGCAGATGCAGAAACATCTGGGTGGCGTCATTGACGACGAGTCGAAGCGACTCCGCTTCCTGGTAGAGAAGGTGCTGCAGATGAGTATGTTCGACCGCAAGAAGGCGGTGTTCAAGAAGAAGGAGCTCGACCTCAACGAAATCGTAGAGAGTGCAGCCCATTCGTTCTCACTCCGTGTGGAGCATACGGGCGGCAAGATTTACGTAGATATCGAGGCGATAGATTCCACCCTCTTCGTCGACGAGGTACATTTCCAGAATGTAATCTTCAATCTGATGGACAATGCCGTGAAGTATCGCAAGCCGGATGAGCCGCTGTTCATCACGATGAAGACCTGGAATGATGAGCACCATCTCTATCTCTCTATCAACGATACGGGCATGGGAATGAAGAAGGAGAACCTGAAGAAGATATTCGACAAGTTCTATCGCGTTCATACCGGCAATGTGCACGACGTGAAGGGCTTCGGCCTCGGTCTTGCCTACGTTAAGAAGGTAGTGGACCTGCATGATGGCGAAATCAAGGTAGAAAGCGAGTTGGGCAAGGGCACCACCTTTACCATCAAGCTGCCTGTGATTCATGATTGATTCATGATTGATTCATGATTAATTCATGCCAAATCAGCATTCAATATTTAAAATTCAACAATAATAAAAAGAATATTAACAAATTAAATAGATTAAGATATGGAAGAGACAGTAAAGATCCTGCTTTGCGAGGATGATGAAAACTTGGGTATGTTGCTCCGTGAGTATTTGTTGACCAAGGGTTTTGATACAACATTGTGCCCTGACGGTGAGGCAGGCTTCAAGGAGTTTTCCAAGAATAAGTTTGATATTGCCGTGCTCGACGTGATGATGCCAAAGAAGGATGGTTTCACCCTGGCACAGGAAATCCGCCAGCAGAATGTAGATATGCCAATCGTATTCCTCACAGCCAAGACTCTGAAGGAAGATATCCTCGAGGGTTTCAAGATTGGTGCAGATGATTATATCACCAAGCCATTCTCTATGGAGGAGCTGGTGTTCCGTGTAGAGGCTATCCTTCGCCGTGTACGCGGCAAGAAGTCTAAGGAGTCAACCATGTATCACATCGGTAAGTTCACCTTCGATACACAGAAGCAGCTGCTTACCATCAATGGCGAGCAGACCAAGTTGACAACCAAGGAGAATGAGCTTCTCGCTCTTCTCTGCGCTCATGCCAACGAGATTCTTCAGCGTGATTTCGCCCTGAAGACCATCTGGATAGACGACAACTACTTCAATGCCCGCTCAATGGATGTATATATCACCAAGCTGCGCAAGCATCTGAAGGAAGACCCGCAGATAGAGATTATCAACATCCATGGCAAGGGCTATAAGCTCATCGTGCCAGATGCAGAATAATGCCTATATTATATAAGGTGTAAGAAGAAAAGGGATAAGTCGTCAGCCGACTTATCCCTTTTTCAATGAATACACGAATCCTGCCACACCGGCAAGAACGAAGAATAATCCTGCGAAGAGCATGATGTTGCTCTTCATGGAAAAGGCGAAGCTGGCAGCAAGCAGCAAAACGCCCAGCACAATGAACGTCATGCCCATGGAAGGGATGACGCGGAGCGAATCTTTCAATTTTTTGTTCATAATTCCTACTATTTTCAAATATTTCCTGCAAAAGTACAAAAAATATTTGGTTAATTCAAAAAAAAGTTGTAATTTTGCACCGCAATTCGTGAAATAGAGGTGTTTTCGCACACATTTCGTCGTTTTGCAAGAGAATTTTAATATTAATATTTAATCATTTACAAAGTAGTATGAATCAATACGAAACCGTTTTCATTTTGACTCCCGTTTTGTCTGA
>USRA01000007.1 GCA_900557035.1 uncultured Prevotella sp.
TCATCAGAAGTAGGTATTCGCACCAAAATACCTACTTATAGGTAAGAAGAAAAGGTATGGAATATTCCTTTAAGGCCTCTTTACTTTTTCATCATTTTCCCGATAATCTTCTCAAAATCTTCCTTCTGCATGGCTCCCATCTGTATGGTGGGATTGCCCTTCAGCGGGATGAAGAGGAAGGTAGGGATACTGCGGATGCCGAAGACGGAAGCCAGTTCGGGTTCCTGGTCGATATCCACCTTATAGAAATCTATCTTGCCGGCATATTTCCCGGCAAGAGATTCTACCACGGGAGCCATCATCTTGCAAGGACCACACCAGGTGGTGTAGAAATCGATGACGGCAGGACGGGAACCGGCGAACACCCATTCTTCCGGATGAGACTCGTAATCCATAATCTTCTTCCTAAAATCGGAAGCGGTAAGGGAATGTACCTTTCCATCAGAAGCAGACTGCTTACTACTGCCAGCTACTGACTGATCTGCCTTCTCTGCCCCAGCCTTACTCTCTGATTCAACACGAGAAGGTAGCCCCTTTGAGCTGCCTTCCTGTTTCTTGTTATTTTGAGAACATCCCATAACGGCTAGAGCCATCATGGCATATAAACAAACGTTTTTCTTCATCTAATCTTTCCTTAAAATTAATAAGCCAAATCGATTGAAACAGGATATACTCGACATGGATCGAAGTATTCCGCACAACTGTTTACCATTGCCTGCAAATCTGCCTTGGCAATGCCATGGAATACCTGCTTGCCGTTTACCGTGATGGTTACAGGCTCATTGAGGTTGACCAACTGGTCATTGAGATAAACTCTCAGCTTGCCACCTGTGGCAGGAGAATAGCTGCGGTTGAACTTCAGGTCAATACCCCACTGCTTATCCTTCAAGATAGTGGTGTAATCCACATTGCTCACCTTGATGGAAACCACGTTCTTGTCGATATCCATCTCGTAGTAGGTTCTCTGCTCTGATGGGCGAGCCAGCACCTGCAGGTTGTAGAAACCCGAACGGTGTCTGCCATCCATCTCGAAATCCTCCCAGAGCACGGTCTTAGGATATGGATTGCGCACAAACTGCTTGAGCCATGGAGTAGTCAGACCATAGGTGATATGATGCTGCATACCCGGCAAGAGCTGGATGCGATGACGGAAGATAGGAGTCTTATCTACAGACAATGGGCGAACCAACTGCGCAGAATCGAAAGCCACCTGGGTGTACCAGGTCAGGTCGTTGCGATAGAAACCGGTATCGTCAGCACCGGTGAGGAAAGAGAAACCGATATTGGCACAGTTTTCCACAGGCGCATTCTTCAAAGGTTCACCACCAGCCATCGGACCCGCTGCAGCCCAATAGTCGGCATAGAAGGAAGCAAGACGCTGACTGCCATAACCACCTTCGCTGATACCGAATACATAGAGACGATTGGCATCCACCTCATTCTTTACCAGGTTCTGGCGAATCAGCTTCTCGAAAGCATACTGCTTGGAGAGATGCCACCAGCGATAATATTCACCCTCGTTAGGAATCTGAGGAATGAAATAGATGGAAGGAGAATCCTGGAAGCTCAGACCGAGCTTGATACCATTCGACCACTCATGGTCCTTAGGTCCCGATCCGTGAACATACAGGAAGAGAGGGAACTTACCATCGGCAGCCACTCCCTTCTTACCATAATAATAAGGCATCACCGCATTTGGCTCCAGACACTGAGGCAGATTCCAGGAGCTGTTTTTTGCCAATGTCAGATCTTCAGGTTCTATGAGCTTTTCTTCCTGCAGGTTCTTGTTGGCATCGCACCAGGCTGTCCATACCATCTTCTGGTAGTTGGCAATATCCTTGCCGTCGATAGCAGCCTGGAGCTTGGTGTCAAGAGGTGTGTTTTTAGAGAATTCCGCCTTACCGTCTTTCTCCAATGCTTTCTGCTGCGCTTTGAGCGACTGCATGAAGTAGGCATTCACCTTTTTCTGCAATCCCTGTGACTGCGCCATAGTCTGGGTTGAGTAGCTTAGTGAGGCAAGCGCCATCACCATGTAAATCATTTTTTTCATTTCGTACTATATATTTATTTAATTACTAGTCTTTCAAAGAATAGGTAACCGTAGTCACTACCCTCACCTTTTTAATATAAGGTGTATTGGAATCTCTATCCTCTATCGAGAATTGCCCTTGGTCAGCGTTCATGATCTTATCAATCTTGCTCTTGCTGTTTTCGGCAAACTGAGCAGCTGTCTTCTCGGCATTCTCAATTGCCTCCTGCATCATCTTCGGCTTCATCTCGCGGAAAGCCACATACTCGTACTTCACCGGATTCTCGTAGCCACCATCCACGATGGCCACACCTTTCTGAAGCAGGTCACCCTGTCGGGCGATGATGCCACGAACCACCTTCACATTCCGGGAAGTCACGGTGATGATCGACGTGATGTTGTAACGGTAAGGCTGACGGTTTTCGCCATATCGCTCAGCATTGAGGTCGATGACCACAGGGGCATTGACATTGATTTCATTTGCCTTCACTCCATTTGCCAGCAGGAACTGGCGGATGGTGCTGGTGGTAGCGTTGATCTTCTTATAGAGCTGCGGCAAGTCGTTGCCAATCTCCTTGGAAACGATAGGCCATGTCACCTTATCAGCCTCAACTTCCTTTTCTGCCAATCCTTTCACCACCACTTTGCGGTCTTTGGCAATCACACTTTCAAGTCCAGACTTGACACAAAATCCAAGCACGATAATGCCTATGGCTAAGATCACTGCTTGCTTGATACCTGTATTGACATTCATAATAAGTCCTCCATTTATTAAGTTTAAAATGCTTACGAGGGCAAAGATAAGCAAAAAGATGATAGCAGCCATCTTTTTTAATCTTTTTTATGTTCTAATCTTAACCAGGCAAGAAAGATATGTTAAATCTTCTATACAAACGATACAACCTATTGATTTTTTCACTATCTTTATCCCGTTAAAATGATGTATAACCTTTAAAAACATAACATCATGAAAATAGGTATTCCAAAAGAAATCAAGAATAATGAGAATCGTGTGGGAATGACTCCTGCTGGTGTAGCTGAATTCATTCGACATGGACACGAAGTGATGGTGCAGCATACCGCCGGCGAGAACAGTGGTTTTGCTGATGAAGAGTATGTGAAGGTAGGAGCCAGAATCCTGCCCGACATCCAGAGTGTGTATCGCGAGGCTGAGATGATTATCAAGGTGAAGGAACCTATCGCCGAGGAATATCCACTCATCCATCAGGACCAGCTTGTTTTTACTTATTTCCATTTAGCCTGCGACAGAGAGCTCACCGATGCCATGATCAAGAGCGGCGCTATCTGCCTGGCTTACGAAACGGTAGAAACCGACAACCATCATCTGCCACTGCTCATTCCGATGAGTGAGGTAGCAGGAAGAATGGCGATTATCAATGGTGCCTACTATCTGCAGAAGACCAAGGGCGGTAAGGGTAAGCTGATTAGCGGTGTGCCGGGCGTGAACCGGGCGAAGGTTCTCGTTCTGGGCGGTGGAACCGTGGGAGAAGCTGCAGCAAGAATGGCAACAGGATTGGGCGCTGATGTGTGGATTACCGATATCAGCCTGCCTCGTCTTCGCCAGTTGGAGATGGAATTGCCTATCAATGCGCACACCCTCTATTCCAACGAGCACAATATCCGAAAGGAATTGCCAGATGTAGATATCGTAGTAGGCAGTGTACTCGTTCCGGGCGACAAGGCTCCACACCTGATTACCAGGGACATGCTGAAGCTGATGGAACCAGGCACCGTGCTGGTGGATGTGGCTATCGACCAGGGAGGATGCTTCGAGACCTCTCATCCAACCACCCACTCCAATCCGATATTTATGGTAGATGGCATTGTGCATTATGCCGTAGCCAACATTCCAGGAGCCGTGCCTCATACCTCTACCATCGCCCTGACCAATGCCACCCTGAAGTATGCCCTCGCTCTTGCCGACAAGGGATGGCGAAAGGCATGCAAGGAAGACAAGGCTTTGTATCGGGGATTGAACATCGTGAATGGCAAGGTAGTTTTCAAGGCGGTTGCCGATGTCTTCGGATTGGAATACGAAGAAATGGTATTATAGGAGATCGCATTATAAATTCATAAAACATAGCTTTCAAGCCCATGGAATCCGATGGGCTTGAAAGTTATGATGTTTTCTGTGGGTCTTTCCAATGATAAAATATGCTAAAAGAGCTTACTTCATCAACAAAAGGATATTTTTTCTTTAGGTAACTCTTGGATATATAACAAAAAAGCCTTATCTTTGCATAAGATAAGCTGCTTCTCAGCAAAATATTTCTAACCCAAAAACAATAAAATGGAGTACAACATGATTGGGACCGCATGGTCGTTACTACCTCCTATCGTCGCCATCGCTCTAGCGCTGAAGACGAAAGAGGTCTATTCTTCTCTTTTTATCGGTATCATTCTGGGTGCCGTTCAATATTGCATTTCGATGGGAACAGGTTTCGACGGATTCCTCGTTCATCTGACCAACCACACCGTAGGTGAAGGCGATGACGCCAAGGCATACGGTTTGATACATTGCCTTTCCGACCCTTGGAACGTGGGCATTCTGGTTTTTCTGGTGGTGTTGGGAAGCATCGTTTCACTGATGAACAAGGCGGGTGGTTCTGCGGCTTTCGGCCGATGGGCTTCCAAGCACGTGAAGTCGAAGATTGGTGTGCAGGTAGCCACCATACTGCTCGGCATTCTGATATTCATCGATGATTACTTCAACTGCCTTACCGTGGGTTCGGTGATGCGCCCTATCGCAGTGCGCAACGGCGTAACCAAGGAGAAACTTGCCTATCTCATCGACTCCACCGCAGCACCAGTCTGCATCATCTCCCCAATCTCCAGTTGGGCAGCAGCAGTATCGGGCTTCGTATCTGGAGGCGAAAACGGACTGGCACTTTTCTGCAAGGCGATACCTTATAATTTCTACGCCTTCTTCACCATTCTCTTTATGCTGGGCATCGTGATCTTGGGCTTCGACTTCAAGGCGATGAGCAAGTATGATGCAAGACTGAAGGAATGGTATGAGCGCACCAACGGAGGAAAGCTCGACGAGGTGAGCGATACCAAGCTGCAGATCGTGGAGCATGGTGTGGGAGCGAAGCAGGAAGAATCATCCAAGAGCAAAGGCTCTGTGAGCGACCTTGTGATTCCAATCATCATGTTGATTATCTTCTGTATGGCAGGCATGGTTTATTCGGGAGGCTTCTTCGATGCCAGCAATGCCAACTATATGAACTTCGTAGATTCCTTTGCAGGAAGCAATGCCTCTATAGGTCTGGTGATTGGTTCATTGGCAGCCTTGATTCTGACCATTCTGATGTTTACGGTTCGCAAGACCTTACCGTTCGATGAAGGGATGAGTAGTCTGATCAAGGGATTCGAGGCAATGGTACCAGCCATTCTGATTCTTACCCTGGCATGGACTCTGAAGAGTATGACCGACTCGCTGGGAGCAGCAGAATATGTATCTACTGTGGTGGCAAGCAGTGCTTCAGAACTTCAGATGCTTTTGCCAGCCATCATCTTCCTGGTTGCAGCCTTCCTGGCTTTTGCCACAGGTACATCCTGGGGAACCTTCGGTATCCTGATACCTATCTGTATCGCAGTATTCCCAGGAGCCGACCCATTGCGCATCATTTCCATCTCTGCCTGCATGGCTGGTGCTGTCTGTGGCGACCATATTTCACCTATCAGCGATACCACCATTATGGCAAGTGCCGGAGCCGAGTGCAAGCATGTACACCATGTTTCATCTCAGTTGCCATACGCGCTTACAGTAGCTGCTGTAAGCTTCCTGACATTCATCGTGGCAGGTTTCACCCATACGCTGGGAATGGTAACAAGTGCCATCATTTCGTGGATATTCGGTGTGGCGATGCTTGGTTTTGCTTTATTTTATCTAAACAATAGGTCGAAAGTAAAATAAACCTTAATTTTCTTGCATAATTAGGAACTTTTCAATATCTTTGCAAAAGAAAAATAATAAAGAACATATTAATAACATAACACAGAATACATTATGAAGGAATTAAAAGGAACAAAAACAGAGAAGAACCTTCAGGAGGCTTTCGCTGGTGAATCACAGGCTCGTAACAAATATACATATTTTGCAAGTAAGGCTAAGAAGGACGGTTATGTTCAGATAGCTAACATCTTTGAAGAGACTGCTGCCAACGAGAAGGAGCACGCTAAGTTGTGGTTCAAGTACCTGGAGGGCGGTGCTATCCAGGATACAGAGAAGAACCTGGAGGCTGCTGCCAATGGCGAGCACGACGAGTGGACCGAAATGTATCCACGCATGGCAAAGGAAGCTCGCGAGGAAGGCTTCGAGGAGATTGCAATCAAGTTTGAGATGGTGGCTGAAATCGAGAAGCACCACGAGGAGCGTTATCGCAAACTCTTGAAGAACGTGCAGGACAAGCTCGTCTTCTCTCGTGATGGCGACTGCATCTGGCAGTGCTCTAACTGCGGTCATATCGTAGTAGGCAAGCAGGCTCCAGAGGTTTGCCCAGTCTGCAACCACCCACAGAGCTACTTCCAGATTGAGGCTCAGAACTACTAAGATTCTATTATAGGAAATTGAACGATAGGATAGGATTATAACATAGAACCTATCATATAGAAGAGTTCCTATAGAACCAGATAAAAATCCCCTGATGCAATGAGACATGTATCAGGGGATTTTCTTTTACCACTGGTTGATATCAGCTTTTGCCTCTATCTTTTTCTCGATGTTATCAGGAAGTTTGGAGAAGAAGTCGTAGCCGGTGATACGCTCCACCTCATCTACCGAGTTGACGAAGTCTTTTTTCTGCAGTCCGGTAGCTCCCTGGTTGCGACAGATAAAGCCGATGGCTTGCTGATTCTTGCCGGTGCGGAGGATAACCTTGAAGAAAGCATCAGGCACCACCACCTTGTTCTTACCCAGTTTGCGATGCTGCTTATTCAGGAATATCGGACCGCAAACGATATAAACCTTGCCATATTTCTTAGCCCAGGTACGGCATTGTTGTTCGATACTATTCCAGATTCCTGCATTCAGGGCATGAGTCTGAGGACACATATTGGTCATCAGGAAGCATTCGTCCATAGCCTTCTGATTCCACTTGTTATCGCCAGCCGGACAGAGATGTCCTCTATCATAACCGCTGTTGTAGTAATCTGCCTTTGTTCCCTTAGGAGATGGCATATCCATATCATCCTCAAAGTCGCCACGCTTCAACTTTCCTAAAGCATGAGCACGGGTCAATGACCATGCCACCCAGTTAGACTGACGGGTATCATGATTATATGAAACGGTATAGGCAAAACGCTTTCTGATGGTTTGCGATACCTTTTTCTTTGAAACCGGGATTTCCATTCCCGGTGCATCCCCCTGTGCAGCTGGCACCATAGAGGATGAAAAGCCCAAAATAGAGAGCAGTGCGATGGCTCCTGCCAGCACCCAGCCTCTCATTTTCTTATTGAATTGAATCATCTTTATTCTATATGAAGAGATTATTATATATTCAAGTTTCACTAGTGAGGGAATTGAGTGATAGCTTGCTTAACTTCACTTAACTTCCCTATATGCGTATCCTATTCTGCAGGATTGATCTTTTCCAGCATGATTTCTATCAGCCTCGGAACCCCATAGTCTTCTATCTCACTTTCCCTGATCCAGATGTAATCATCCGGAAGCGGAGGACGACTTTCTGTTTCCAGCAGATAGAAGTCGGCAAGAAGGACGCGATGAGTCAGAACGTGCTTGACATCTTTAGCCAGCAAAATCGGATTCTTGACGAAAGAAGGCAGTTCCTTGATATCCGAAACATTATAAGGCTCCCATAATCCCTGCCAGATATCTCCTTCTCCACGGCGATGGATGGCAACCATCGGTTCTGAATTCCCAGCACCATCCGCTGCCGAAGATTTACACCTTATATATATATAGGAGAGATGGCGGGTCTTCACCTTCACGGTCTTGTTCTTGACAGGCAGTTCCTCTACCCTGCCGCAACGCAGAGCCTCGCAGGTTTCGGCAAGCGGACAGAGCAGACACTTCGGAGACTGGGGAGTGCATTGAATCGCACCGAAATCCATCATTCCCTGATTATAGGATGCCGCATCGGAAGCAGGCAAGAGCGATTGTGCCAAAGCAGCAAACTCCTTTTTACCCTGGGTTGAGTTGATGGGAGTATCGATGCCGAAATATCGGGAAAGCACCCGATAGACATTGCCATCAACCACAGCTGCCGGAATACCGAAAGCAAAGGAACCGATGGCAGCAGCGGTATAATCACCTACTCCCTTCAGGGATTTGATACCTTCGAGGGTATTGGGAAAGTCACCGAGAGCCACAATCTGCTTGGCGGCAGTATGGAGATTGCGGGCACGGGAGTAATACCCCAAGCCCTGCCAGAGTTTCAAGACATCATCCTCGCTGGCAGCAGCCAGGTCTTCTACCTTGGGATAGGTCTGCATGAACCGTTCCCAATATTCCCAACCTTGGGCTATGCGGGTTTGCTGAAGGATGATTTCGCTCAGCCAGATGGCATAAGAATCCCTGGTTTCGCGCCAAGGCAGGTCTCTGCCGTTCTCACGAAACCAACGGATAATGACAGCAGAAAAGCTATTCATAAAGTTCAATGTTCAAATCTCAAAGTTCAAAGTAACTACTGCTCCGGATATTGCTCGTAAATCTTCAGACCGAATTCATTGGCAAGCGCATAGGCATGCTCCATGATGTCGGCAAGGATATGCTCGTAATTAACCCATACCTTATCCTTGATGAAGAAATAGAACTCGATCGGAAGACCACACTGGGTAGCCTCCATGTGGCGCACCATCAAGGTAAGTTCCGTATTCACCTCAGGGCGCTGACGCAGATATTTCTCCATAAACTTACGGTAAAGCTGAAGATTGGTTGGGGCAAGGGCTGCCGGATTCTTCAAATCCTCAATATCCTTTCCTTCCGCAATATCCTTTTCTATCGCCTTCTGGAGAGAATCCTTCAACTTGAAAGAATCCTCTACGGCAAAATGCTTGGCAAGCAGCTCCTGCTTCAAAGCCTCATCCACCAATCGGATGCTACGGAAATCAAAATAAACGATTCGCTTTACTCTTCTTCCACCACTCTTCTGCATACCAATCCAGTTCTGGAACGAACCATTCACCAGGGTAGCTGGAGAGATAGTAACGATGGTATTATCAAAATTACGCACCTTTACGGTAGTAAGTGACATATCCTCAACTATACCATTGGCATCTACCGACTTCACGGTAATCCAGTCACCCTTGTGCAACATATCATTGCTGGTGAGTCGCACACCGGCAGCCAGACCGAGGATAGTATCCTTGAATACCAACATCAGCACAGCCGATGTGGCACCCAAGCCAGCAAACAGAGTCATCGGATTCTTCCCCAGCAGGATGGCTACCACCACCACACCTGCCACGAAGAGCATCAATATTCTGAGCACACCGCAGAAGGTATGGAAATACTGCTGAGCCGAAGAGCGGCGCTCTCCGCTATTCTCCAATCCCTTGAAGGAACCGATGAACACCAATACCGTGCGAACCGACATCACTACGATATAGATACCCGTAGCACGCTCCAGAATCTCCTTGAATATAGGATATTCCAGATAGATAAGCGGCATGAGCGACCATATTACCACTGCAGGCACGATATGACAGGCAGAAGTGAGCACCTTCTTATTCAGCAACACATCATCCCAGGAAACCTCTGTCTTTTCCGTAATCTTCGAAATCAGCGGAACCAAAATCTTACGACACAGGAAATCGCTCAACATCGCCAGCAAGATAGCGGTGACGGTGAGCAGGATATGACGAAGCATAGGCACGTAATCACCAATGACACCTGCCCATGTTATCATTTCATCTACAAATCTACGAATTTCTTCCATAAACTATAAACTGTAAACTATCAACTCTTAACTATCTACTCTTATCTATCAACTCCCATTTATGGTTGGCAGAGCAGGTTACAAACCTTGTCTGCAAAATGTCTGGCATTGCTGCCATGCATGACTCCATTATTGATGATAGAGAAGCAAAGCTCATGTCCATTGGCTGCCGTACAATAGCCAGCCAGCGAGATGATACCGGTCAGAGTACCCGTCTTAGCCTTGACATTGCCGTGGGCACTGCCGCTCTTCATACGCTTCTTCAGGGTTCCATCCACACCTGCTATAGGCAAGGAATGAATCAGATGCTGCTTGATGTTGTCGTTGCGGAAAGCATAACGGAGCATCATCACCTCCAGCTCGGCACTGAGATAGTTGTAGAGCGACAAGCCAGAACCATCTGCCAGTCTGTAGCGGGAAGCATCCAGTCCCAACTTATTGATCAACTGCCGTTCCACGTTACGGGCACTCTTGGCACTTGCCGGTCGGTTGCCCGTAGAAGCCGCAATCTGGTAATACATGCACTCGGCATAGAGATTGTCACTCTCCTTCATCATCTTATGCAGTACCTGGTCCATCGTATGGAAACGGGTACAGATGGTAAAGGCATTGGCAGGACAGGTCTTGGTAGAGGCATACATCTCCTCATATTCGATGTCAGCATCCTTCAACTTAGCCAGGAAACGGTCCATGAAGATGTCCTTGCGGGAGAACACCAATGGTGAAAGTACCGGATTGTCATCATCCCAGCACCAGCCTTCGCCCAGCAATGCCGCATCCTTCATCGAACGGTCGGCATATACGTTACCGCGAATGGTATCCACACCCATATCCTTGAGACTGTTGACAAATGCCGTCAGGTCATCACTGTTGAAACGGGGATCCATACCTCCCACACAGTAAACATCACCCGTCAGCACACCGTCCTCGATGGTTCCGGTATATTTCAACTGAGTCTTGAACTGATAGGAACCGCCCAACTTGTCAAGTGCGGTGATGGCAGTCAAGAGCTTCATCGTACTTGCCGGGCGCATCAACTGTCGCTCGTTGTGCTTGTAGATGCAGGAATCAGCATCCATATCCCAGACCATGATACCCACCTGCGATGTCTCAAACATCTTACTTTCCAAGAGTTTGCCGATACCTACTTGCACCGATTCGGGCCAAGGCAGCTTCAAAGTATCGGCAGCCAGGGAATCCAACATCGTGGAGTCGGTCACTTCCGTGTCGTCCTGCGGCTCCACCACTTCTCCTTCAATCACATCCTGAGCCTGCACCGGCATCGCCATGAGCGTTGCCACGATGAAGCTCATCATCATATATATAATCTTTTTCATTGTCTTTTACTAATTTCTTTCTCGAAAGCCTCTTCATTATCGGGCTGCACCGTTACCATATTATGATGTCCGTATTCTATCACCAGGCAATGATCCAATCCCAGAAAGGTCTTGGCGGTATGCACGCTGGTGATGTCGCATACCGGCACATTCCTGTTGGAAGAGAACCTGCCTTCGTTGATGATGAGATATTCCATCTCGTCATCTCGGTCGATAGGTTTCACCTTCTTGAAGGTATAGGTGGTATTCAGAATACGCTCGATCATGCCCACAATGATGATGGCAACGAAAATGCCAATAATCGCCATCTTGACCCAGAAGAAATATCCTGCCAGGAGGGCGAAAACCACCACTCCAACACGAGCCGTCGCATTGAAGCGCTTATGAAAAGTTCTATCTGCCATATCTCGTTCTTTTATCTTTAAAATAGCGTTTTCAGCTACTATTTGATAGTCTAAAAGACTATATTACCTTAAAATTCGCTGCAAAATTACAAAAAATCCCTCTCTTATTACTCTTTTTAAAGAGAAATTAGTACTTTTGCAAACAATTAAGCATTATTAGAATAAACTCACATGGTTTATAAGTATGATTTTCTGATTATCGGCTCAGGAGTTGCCGGTATGAGTTACGCTCTGAAAGTAGCCAGAGCGCATAAAGGTAAAGTGTGTATGATCTGCAAAACCTCACTCGATGAGGCAAACACTTCATTTGCACAAGGTGGTGTGGCGTCAGTTACCAACTTGGAAGTAGATAACTTCGACAAGCACATACAGGATACAATGATCGCTGGTGATTACATCAGCGACTATCAGGCTGTGAAGCAGGTTGTCACCATGGCACCAGAGCAGATCAAGGAGCTCGTGCAGTGGGGTGTCAACTTCGACAAGCAGCAGGATGGCAAGTTCGATCTTCATCGTGAGGGCGGACACAGCGAGTTCCGCATTCTTCATCATGCCGATGATACAGGTGCTGAAATCCAGCGCGGTCTGATGGAGGCTGTACGCAACTGCCCAGACATCGATATCAAGGAAAATCATTTCGCTGTAGAAATCATCACTCAGCACCACTTGGGTGCCCGTGTTACCCGCCGTACACCTTATATTAACTGTTACGGAGCCTACGTTCTGAATCCTGACACCCAGAAGGTGGATACCTATCTGAGCAAGGTTACCGTGATGTGTACCGGTGGATGTGGTGCCGTTTATCAGACTACCACCAACCCTGTCATCGCTACCGGTGATGGCGAGGCGATGGTTTACCGTGCCAAGGGTACCGTAGCCGATATGGAGTTCGTACAGTTCCACCCTACAGCCCTCTATCATCCTGGAGAGACCCACCCTGCATTCCTCATCACCGAGGCAATGCGTGGATACGGCGGCATCTTGCGTCTGCCTAACGGCGAAAGCTTCATGGAGAAATATGATGAGCGCCTGAGCCTGGCTCCTCGTGACATCGTGGCCCGTGCCATCGATAAGGAGATGAAGATTCACGGTCTGGATCATGTCTGTCTGGATGTTACCCATAAGAATCCGGAGGAGACCAAGCATCACTTCCCTAACATCTACGCCAAGTGTCTCAGCATCGGCATCGATATTACCAAGGATTATATCCCGGTTCGTCCTGCTGCTCACTATATGTGTGGTGGTATCAAGGTAGATCTGAACGGCTGTTCAAGCATCAACCGCCTCTATGCCTTGGGCGAGTGCTCTTGCACCGGTCTGCATGGTGGCAACCGTCTTGCCAGCAACTCTCTCATCGAAGCTGTGGTTTATGCCGAGACAGCCGCCAAGCACAGTCTGGAGCATGTTGATGAATACGACTTCAATGAGAAGGTTCCTGCATGGAACGACGAGGGTACCATGACCAACGAGGAGAAAGTTTTGATTACCCAGAGCATCAAGGAAGTAGGCGAATGCATGAGCAACTATGTAGGTATCGTTCGTAGCGACCTCCGTCTGAAACGTGCCTGGGACCGCCTCGACCTTCTTTACGAAGAGACCGAGAATCTCTTCAAGCGTGTGAAGGTAAGCAAGGATCTCTGCGAGCTCCGCAATATGATCAATGTAGGTTACCTCATCACCCGTATGGCTATCGAGCGCAAGGAGAGCCGTGGTCTTCACTATACCATCGACTACCCTGTGCATGCTTACGATAAGAAGTAAAGTTTTTTAAGCTATCATATAAAGCCGCCAGGATATTCTCACACGATATCCTGGCGGCTTTTTCTATGCTTATATGAAAGCTCAAATCCTTAATGACACTAATGTCCAATGACACTAATGCCACACCCTCGTTTGTTCGTTTTTAACAGGAAGCCAACTTTCGGGATTGTTTCTAATTGAACACTCTCATCAATCGATAAGATTTTTCTTAGTTGAGAGATGTAGTTATCTAAGCTGGGGTCAGAATAGTTGCCATCAGGCCATAACTGACGTTTCAAAGTTTGACGAGTCGTAATCTTCCCTAGATTTTGTGCTAATATACTAAGCACCTCAAACTGTTTCTGGGAAAGATGAATTTGATCGTTATTTTTAGTAAATAGAGCATGGAATTGCATTTGCAAGTTTAGACTGCCTATTTGGATATCGGTCACTATCCCTAACTTTTCATCAGTTTTTGCAAAACGCTGGATGTATGCGCCAAGTTCATCTATCTCAAATGGTTTCTTCAAGAAATGAAAAGCGCCATTCTCCAGGGCTTGAGCGATGTACTCCATCTGGATATGCGAGGACATGATGATAACAGGTATGTTGATGGCATGAAGCTTCAAATCTTTTAGTTTCTCTATGCCATTTCCCATGCCTACCTCAACGTCTAGTACCAATATATTAGGTTGGATCTCAGAAATCTTATCCAAAAGTCCATCCAATGAGTCTAGATAGTAAGGTTTCATGCTTAACCCTTCTAAGCCCAGTACCAGTGTAGTGCCTAGCAACTTATCGTCATCCACAATGATTACTTTCAATTTTTCCATTTTTCTTGCCATTTTTATTGTGCCTTAGGAAGAGTGAAGGTAAAACAGCTTCCCTTTCCTAATTCACTATTTATGCGTATTCTTCCATGATGTGCTTCCACCACATATTTCACCACAGCCAATCCGATGCCATATCCCTTAACCTGTTTATGCTGCCGCACACGGTAGAACTGTCTGAAAATCAACTTCTGGTCCTTGGGGGCAATGCCCCATCCATCATCGGTTACGCTAACCTCGATATTTTCGTCTATATTTCTGATCAACACTTGAACATTCACTCCGTCATCAGAATATTTCAGTGCATTCTCCACCAGATTTCTCATCACATTACGTATATATAATTCGTCGGCATATGCCATGCCTTCGCCTTGCGACTCATCGGAAATTACGATGGTATGCGGCTTCACCTTATATAATATGTCCATATCTGTCTTAACGATATTTGTTAATTCCAGAAGACTGACCTTCTTCAAATTGAGTAACATTCTGTCATTGCCACCCTTGGCTGCAAGCAATATAGACTCTATATCGCTCACCAGCAACTTAGCCTTGTCACTTGCTTGTGAAATTACATCCAACAATATCTTATCTTCCTTTACCTTCATATTTAGCAAACTCAATACAGAGATAACGCTATTGATAGGAGCCTTGAGGTCGTGGATGATACCATTAACGCCTAGTTCTCGATTTCTTAGCAGCTGCTCTTTTCTCTTGATTACCAAGAGATGGTAGCCGATGCAAACTACAGCTATCAGCACAAATAGTACAGACAGTGCCAATGTCCATATAGAGTGTGCTATGAACTTAGAAGGTGGAACAGGCATAGCAACTCTTACAAATCGGAGATTGGCTAAATTTACTGCTACATCTTTTGAGCAAACCCACGAGGAAGGTACATTCTTTACTCCCTCTGCCTTTATTATCTTTTTATTTTTGTCGAGTAAGAATATGGAGCGCTCTATCTTGTCTTCCATTCTTCTGCTAACAATTTCATTCAGATTTGCTAAATTAAGCGGCTTACCTTCTTTTTCTATTTGGTCTTGTTCCAATAAGGTGAGCGCATCTGACGTGCTACTTATAATGCCTTTTCTTTTCAAAGAACCGATATTCAATGTGCGTAAGTTAAAAAACGGCTCTTTCTTAATTTCTCCAGGTATTTGATTAAATGAATGAAATATTTTATATTTGATATGTTGCTTTTCCTTTTTAATCCCCCCTTTTTTGCTTTTTGCTCTATTATGGTACTCTTCGTCAACTGATTGCACTAACACATCATTGATTTTATCAACACATTCTAGTTTGTAATTTAAATACTGCAAGTGCACATTGTATCCTTGCAGGCATACTATCATTATGATAGCTAACAATGCAATATAATAAACCTTCTTCATAATCCTTCTATTTAAACACTGCAAAAGTACAAAAAAAAATCGAACTTGGAACAAATAATATCTGCTTATTAGAAAAATATTAGATTTTTGTTAGAAATTATAAGGAAAACATTGATTACCTTTGCAACCGATTAAAATAATTATAAAAACATGGTCACATTAACTAAAATTTTAAAAGAGAAAATTATGAAGAAAAAGATATTATTGCCATTTCTGTGTATAGCAACTATGCCTGTTATGGCTCAACACATCACTGGAAAAATTATCAATGAGCAGGGCGAAGCCTTGCCTTATGCGAATGTATTCTTGCTAAATCAACAGGACTCAACATTCATTAAGGGTACTGTTAGCGACGAAGCAGGTGTGTTTTCTGTAGATGGATATTTCAAAGGAGACATACTCAAAGTGTCTGCCATGGGATATAAGACCAGTTATCTTCCTTGCCAAAGTGATTCTGTGGGAATCATTGCCATGCAGGAAGATACCAAGCTATTAGGTGAAGTCGTGGTGAAGGGACATCGCAACTACGTGAAGTCTAACAATATGGGATTAAACGTCTCCATGATTGGCAACCCTTTGTCTAAGTTGGGTTCTGCCTTGGATGCCATCAAGCAGATGCCATTGATAAGTGGTATCGGTACTAACATTTCCGTATTAGGCAAAGGAGCTCCTGAGATTTATATCAACCACCGAAAGGTAAGAGACAATTCTGAACTACAACAACTCTCCTCTCAGAATATCGAAAGAGTAGAAATCATCACCAATCCTGGAGCTAAATATGAGGCTGATGTGAAGTCGGTCATCATCATTCATACCAAAAAGCAGGATGCAGGATGGGCTGGCTTAGCAAAAGCCGGTGCTACACTTTCTGATGTTTCATACGGGAGAACGGGTCTGGACTTGTCTTGGACTGGCAGCAATGGATTTGGAGTATATGCCGGAGCCAATTATGCCGGGGACGGAGAAAAGCAAACAGGCTACTATCTGGAAAAGTTTGGCAATAATGAGTATGAAACAAAAACAAATACTACCTATGAGAATCGTGCGCATAAGTTAAACGCCAATATAGGTGCTAGTTACGACTTTGGAGCCAATTCTCTGGGCATCCGTTATGAATTTAGCAGAAAACCTAAGGGAAAATACTCTTCAACAAATGACATCCAGACAAATGTAGAGCCAGAGAATGCACAGCTTGAGTCAACGAGTGAACAGTCAAAGCAGAATACACGCCATTATCTCAACTCTTATGCTATATTGAAATTCGGTGAAAAGAAGAACTATCTGTTGGCGGCAGATGTGGATTATCTTTACAACTTCTCCAATGAACTCTCTGATGTCAACGAGCAAGGTGAGAACTATGCGAATCATATTGGTACAGTAAGTCATAGCAACAATCACCTGGTAGCGGGCAAGGCTAATTTCACTGCTACATGGAAGGCTGTAACTCTAGACTTAGGCGTCCAATATTCGTATACCAAGACTCGCCAATCTTTTGAGGGAAGCACCTCTAATGACGAGGCTCTCTTTGACGCTTCTCGTGATGAGGAACGCCAGCATCTGACAGCAGGATACATTACGGTAAATTGGCAGCTTAGCTCTGCATGGAGCGCAAGAACAGAACTGCGTGTAGAGAATACAGACTTCGCTTATATACTTAATGGTGAGAAGGTTGCTGAACAATCTAAGAGTTTTACGGATTGGCTCCCATACGTAAGCATTGATTATCAGAACGGCAATCTAAGTTTGGGATTATCTTACAGCACTTCAGTTGACCGTCCTAGCTATAGTATGCTGAGCAATACTTATTCTTATGCCTCGCATACATCATGGATGCTTGGAAATCCTTTGCTGAAATCATCACTAGAAAGAGAGCTAAGTTTGGATGTGAGTTATCGTAAGACGAGCTTGAGCCTCTCTTATGTACATAGCATGAGAGAACTTGCCACAACTTATTCATATATGGAAACCAAGAAGGTAAATATCATCAAGAATGTAAACTTACCTAGCTATGATTATTTTCAGATGGTGGCAGGGCAAAGATTGGACATAGGCATCTGGCATCCTACGCTACACGGTGTGCTGAGATTGCAGAAGTTGGAATATGGTAATCCCGAAAAGTCATACAACAAGCCGTTGTTTAATATGACTATGCGCAACCGCTTTGACTTACCTTGGGGAATCTATGCTTATTTCGATGGAATATGGGTTAGCAAAGGATATTCTGCCACCAACTATACCAAGGGATATGTTCTCCTTGACATGGGACTTAACAAGAGCTTGGGCAATTGGGCATTTACCATCTACTGGAATGATAGCTTTAAGCTTTGGCGTCAAAAGAACTTGATTGAGACCAATGGAGTATCTTTCTATCAAAACCTCAAGGGCGGTGTTCACAATGTATCTCTCAATGTAACCTATTCTTTCAACAAGAAGAAGAGTTATCGAGGCAAGGGCGCAGCTCGGGAGGAAATAAACCGATTGTAAAACAGAAATCAGTTGGAGCTGGGAAGCTAAGCAAAAAGCCGCCAGGATATTCTCACACGATATCCTAGCGGCTTACAGGAAAGTTCAAATCCTTAATAACACTAAAGATTTTGGTAAAACGACATATTTTCACTAAAAAGATTTTGGTAAAACGACATATTTTCGCCAAAAAGATTTTGGTAAAATACATTTTTTATGTAACTTTGCACCCATAAAACATTGAAAATATGGAGAATATGGTATTTAAGAGAAAAATATATAGCCAAATGGCTGAATGGAAGGAAATTTCCAAGGGAAGTACAGCCCTCCTTGTAGAGGGTGCTCGCCGTATAGGAAAGTCAACTATCGTAGAAGAATTTGCCAAGAATGAATACGAATCATACATTTTGATAGATTTCAATGAGGCTTCCAAGGAAGTAAAAGCACTCTTTGATGATCTTATGAATATGGATTTCATATTTCTTTTCCTGCAGAATGCTTACAATAAAACATTGCATGAGCGAAAGTCGGTTATCATCTTCGATGAGGTACAACAATGTCCGAAAGCCCGACAAGCCATCAAGTATTTGGTAAAAGACGGTAGATATGACTATATAGAGACTGGCTCACTTATCAGCATACATAAGAGCACTAAGGACATTAGTATCCCTAGCGAAGAACATCGTATCGAGATGTTTCCGATGGATTACGAAGAGTTCAGATGGGCCATGGGGGACACGGCTAGCGTGCCTCTGCTGCGTCAAGTTTTCGATAAGAAAATATCTCTAGGCGAGGGAGTCAACAGATTGAAGATGAGAGAACTACGCCTATATATGTTGGTAGGAGGAATGCCACAAGCTGTCAATGTTTATCTTAACACTAACAATCTACAGCAAGTAGATACCGTTAAGCGACAAATTCTCCAACTATATGCTGATGATTTCAGAAAGATAGACCCATCGGGCAAAATATCCAAACTATTCATGTCTATCCCAGCCCAATTGAGCAAGAACCAGCTCCGCTATCAGCCTACTTCTGCTGTAGGAAGAATGGCTGCTGAGAAAATAGATGAGTTGATACTCAACTTAGAAGACAGCAAGACGGTTAACATTGCGTACCACACGGATGATCCGAATGTAGGAATGCCACTGACAGCCAACATCAACAAGTACAAACTGTACATAGGCGATACGGGACTATTCGTAACTTTGGCTTTCTGGGACAAGGATTATACGGAGAACATCATCTACCAGAAACTGTTGAGCGACAAGCTATCCACCAACATGGGATACGTATTTGAGAATCTGGTTGCCCAAATGCTGAGAGCCTCAGGCAACAGACTCTTTTACTATACTTTTCCAAAGGATGCCACGCATTCTTACGAAATCGACTTCTTGTTGTCACGCGGCAATAAGTTGTGCCCAATAGAGGTCAAGTCGTCTGGTTACAAAACGCATGCCTCGCTTGATGCTTTCTGTCAAAAATTCTCCGACAGGATAGTACATCCATACTTGGTTTACACCAAAGATCTACAGAAAGATGGGCAAACACTCTTGATTCCGATTTACATGACCCCATTCTTATAAAGTAAGAATGCGCTGGGAGCGCAGGTTTGTTACCTGCCCTCCCAGCGACAACCTTGCAAAACACAATGTCTTTTTTTTGTCGCACCTTTGCACCGTAGTTGGGAGATTAAAACATCATCTCGTCAGCGAGAACTTGATGCTCAGACCGAAATCCTGCGTGGTGGTAGGATAACTGCTGCTCGACAAGAGCGGCGTATTGGTCTGGCGATCATAGTAGAAACTCATGGTGAGCATCTTGCTCAAGGTATAATCAGCCGTGAAACTCAGCTTCAGGGCATTGTTGCCGCTGCTGGCGCTGCTCGTCATCGTGGCTATATCACGGACGATGGCTGCCTGCTTGCGGAAACTGAAGTCAAGACGCAGGTTCAGATCGTGATTAGGACCGTAGTTCTGGGTCTGATTCTTGCCCTTGCTTCCGTTTCTGCTGTTTTGTTGGGCACCCGTTCTTCCCTTCACCTTATGTGCCTTTGGAGCACCGAAGAGGTTGAAGTTGTTGATGCGATAGCCCATACCTACCACCCAGTCTTTGCTCAGCGCCTCATTCACCTGTACACTCGTCATGCTGAGGTTCAGCACTCGGGTCTGGCGATACTCACCCTTGATGGTCATATTGTTGTTCAGCGTAACATCCATACCGAGCAATGGCGAGAATGCCTCGTTGATGCTCACCTGAGAAACATTAAACATGCTGCTAGGCGATGGATTGCCCGTAGAGGCATCCGTCACGAAGCCCAGACCATTCATATACTCCTGATAGGTACTGTAGCTGCTATAGCTGCCCACGGCAAAGATGCTCTTGTAGGCGTGGTTGATGTTCACACTCTTGAAGTGATCACGGAACCAAGGCAACTTGCCCAAGCCACTATAGCGCACCGTCCAGTTTGGCAAGAGCCGGCTCAATGCCGGGAAGATGGAGAGCGAACTGCCACCCATCGAGGTATAGGCATTGAGGAATGCAGGAATCATCACATCACCACTATACGGATTAACCGGTGTGCGGGAAGCATCATACTTGCCTCCACCCAAGGTAGAACCCACAGGATATACCGTTCCGGCATACTGCGACTCCACCCGCTGGCGAAAACCATCGAGCGAGTTGACAAACTTCTCGAAAGTCCTGCTGCGATAACCACCGTTGGCATTTCCGATGCCCTCGAAAGCCGAACTCAGCGAGATGGTAGTCATCTGGAAAGTTCCGCTCTGGGTGGTCGGTGTACCCTCATACATATACTGTATGCTCTTCTGCGTGGTCATGGTGCGGGTGGCAGAAAGGTCTATCTTGAAATCCCTGACTGGTTCCAGGGTGGCACGCAGCTGCAGATTCTCGGTCTTGCTGGTAGTAGCCGGCGTAGCAATCGAGTCGTTGCAGAGCAGCCAGTCGTTGTCTCTTGCCTTTCCTATATAGCTGTCATCCACCAGTCCGAAGGCGAAATCCAGTCCCGGCGCCATCGTTCCCACTTTCTTCTGTCCGAAGGCATCACCCACGTTAGGAGTAAAGCCCGGCAGAAGCATCTGATAGTTGTTGCGGTAAGTGAAGCTCACCTTGCGCAGCATCATTGCCAGTCGGGCTGCCGTCTGGGCTGTCCGATACCATTTTTCGTTATCGAGCGGCTCTTTCGGCATCACCGTAATCTTCAGCTTCATCATGCTATCCACCTTCGACTTGATACGGATCTGGTTGTTATCCACCTTTTTATATTTCAGATGATACACCTTTCCATCCTCCGTCTTGGCAGAAATGATGAGTCGCTTGCTGTTCTTGCCATGCCTGATGAGCAGGGTAGTATCCGGCAGGAGGGTGATTTCTTTCTCGAAAGCCTTCCGGTTTTTCGGAAGCGCCTTCGCCAGATCTACCTGATTCTTCTGCCCATTCTTCTGCATATTATCTTTCTGCAGTCCATTCTTCTGCATATCGTTCTTCTGCTGGGCATTCTTCAGCAAAGCCTGCTTCCGCCTGGCTTCCTTCTCCTTCTTCTTCCTCTCTATCTCACTCCTGCTTATCGAGCGGTTGAATCGGTCATTCGCCTTCTTGAGGAATGGGATGTGGTTGTAGAGGCGCACCAGGTCGAAGCTTCCGTTAATCGTCAGCTCGCGCTGGGTGTTGATGGTGTTGCCATACGAGTTGCCGTTCTCATCCTCCGTGCCTCGCTCCCAAGTATAGTTGGCGTTGTAGGAGGCATCGGTATTCACCCAGTCGAAGACTGGCAGCAGATGGATAGGCAACTTATAGGATGCCGTGAAATTCTGACTATAGTCGAGCGGCGTACCCCAACTCTTCACACTCTGCCATACCGAACTTCGATACACCGAATCCTTCCAGGCATGATACTGGTCGGCATAGAGATCGGCATTCACATCCGGATAAGGCACATCTACCTGTGCATGGGTGGCACTCTGGAAGTTCATGTGCAGGTTCTTGGTCAGATCCCAGCGCAGAGAGAACTCGCGGTTCCAAAGGAACTGGTCGCTCACGGTGAGCGGCAGCTGCGAATTGAGCGTACTCTCCATATCGCGTTCCTGCAGCTCATAAGTCTCGTGCGTCATCTCCGTATTGAAGGCGATGTTCTGAGGCAACCAGTTTAATCCGAATCGCTTCAGGATGTCGAGCCACTTGCTCTTGTTCTTCCACTTCTTGAAAGGTTCCCACGCCTTATAGACCGGTGTCCAGGAATAATCCAAGGCTCCGCGCCAGTTGTCCCGATTCTCGAAGACCGTGGTCTCACCCGTGGTATGCTGATGGGCATGACTGTAGGTAAACGAGAAGTTGGCTGGATCGTAAGGCATCGGATGACGTCGGGTGGCGATACCTACCCGGGCATTGGATACCGAGAAGTTGGTCTGGGTGACTTTGGTCACGGCGATGTTCTCGATAGAGTCCCGCTCAGCCTTCGAACCGGCGGCATCCAGCGCATCCTTCAGTTCCATATCCGTATCCAGCGGATTGTATTTCGGAGAAGTCTTCTCTTTCGTCACACTATAATATAAAGGTATGCTCACCTTCGCCTTGTCGGGGAAGAACTTACCCATCTCCAACGAGGTGGTCACGCTATAGGCACCATAATTATCGGTACTGCGGCTAGCCACACCGTCTTCCAGACCGCCGAAGCCTTCGCTCATATAGCGGCCGGTGGCATTCACGCTACCCAGGTCGGAGAGCTGCACGTTCAGATTGGCATTGGCTGCCCATCCTCCCTTGTTGTTATGCTCCAGAAGGCGAAGCTCGTTGACCCATACTTCTCCGCTCTTCACCTCATCCGAATTGTTTCTCACACCTATCATCAGCGTCTTTACCTCTCCCAGGCTCGGATTGCCCACGATGGTGATCCGGTTGCCCGGATGTTCAGCATCCATCATCACATAAGGTGCCATATAGGAAGCCATGCCAGCAGCCTTCGCCTTGTTGCGCTCCTTTTTGAGACTGGTAAATACGCTCAGGTTTACATTGAGCATATTCTCCTCCGGCCAGACCAGCTTTCTGTCGGCAGAACTGTTGCGGTTATAATTGTTGCGAGGTTCGGTCAGCTTGAGCGGAATCTCATACTCATAGTAATTGTTCTTATAGTCGCTGCCCAGACGGATGAAGACCGCCAGCTGGTCGTTCTTCAGATTGGTGGCGTTCTGCTCCAGGGCATTGGCATGGGTAAACATCTGGATGCGCTTGTACTGGCGGAGATCGAGGGTAGAGTTCTTATATACCGCCTTTGCCTCGCCATGGGTCAGATCCTTCACCACCAGACTCAGCGCCTGCTCGTTTGCCTCGACAAGCTGTGGCTGCGATGGGTCCTGTTCGCGGCTGATACCCGGAGGAAGCACATAGTTGACCGGTGTCTTCTCGGCATTTTCCTCCAGACTGACTGCACTCGCCTCCAAGGTTCCGCCACTGGCTGCACCCAACGGCTGGTCGTAGGTACGCCACTTGCTGTGCACCAGGTCAAGCGTACCGAAACGGAGCACGATAGGCTTCTTGAAGTTGGTGAGGAACATTCGCATGAAGCGGATGCTGGAGAAATCGTTGATGTTTCCCTGGCGCTTCTCAAACTCATCCACAGGAATGCGGAACTGATACCAGGTAACCGTGGATTTCGTGTTGTCTCGCCAAGTCTGGGTGTATTCGCGCTTATCCACGATGAAGTTGCTGCCCACCACGAGATCTTCCGGACGGATGCTCACGTGATACTGGAAATACTTCTCATATTCGTTCAGCGTATAGTCCTGGTTGATGTCCTCCACATCCGGTGTCGATTTATAGGAGGTATCATAACTCTCGGTACGGCTTTCGCTGTCAGGCGAATTGCCTTGAGGGTTGTTGATATACTTATATCGTTGAAGGATGGGCGCACGCATTTCATCCCAGTCAGAGCCTCTGAAATAGTGATAGTTATCCCGGGCTGGGTCGGCAAAGATACTGTCGAACACCGCCTGGTTCACCTTTCCCTGTATCTGGTTGAGATAGGCACTCTTGTAGAATTCCTGCTCTTCGGCATCGGTCAGACCATTGAATCCCACATCCTGTAGGGCACGGCTGCCGCTGGTGGTGGCAAATGCGTATGTCACGGTGCTCTGCGTTGGAATCTTACCCCACTGCGTATAGGTGAAGCTGTTGCTGCCATCCACCGGCATTCCGCTCTCATAAAACTTCTTGCCATCCCGCAGGATATCCTCGCTCACCTCGCCCAGGTTGATGTAGAAGTCGCCACCATAGTCGGCTGCATCCGATTGCTCTCGGGAATAGATGAACGGATCGAGCATCCAGAACTCGATATACTCCACGTTTGCCTGCTCAAAATCGTTGGTATCCAGCTTGCGCATCATTCCACCCCAGTTGCGGGACGGATTGGCAAGGGTACCATCCGACTGCAGATCGGAAACATTGAAGTTGTAAGGTCCCGGCTCCGATGGATAGTAAGCCAGATTGAGAACACTCAGGGTGCTGGTGGCTCCCTGATAGGTGCTCTGCTGGCGCAGAGGGAAAAGCTCCTTTACATACACCTCTCTGACATAGTGGTTGCTCAACTGCTTGAGGTCGCTCTTGATATGGCCCGGAGTGAGCGAACTTCCCCTTCGGGTGAAGAGCGGATCGATGGTGTACCAGGCAAGGCGGGAACGATGGTAACCGCTGGTCAACCCCGTCTTGTCATTGTAATCATCCTTGAAGTTGAGCGACGGCACACTGGAGATAACCCACGAAGTAGGAGTCATCACGTCGATGGTTCCCTTGGTATTCTCGAAGTCATCAATATACGAAGCATTGTCCTGCACTCCTCCTGCTTCGCCCGCCAGAAGCTGGGCAAACTCACTCTTGAAGGAGATGTAGGAAGGTTGGGTGAGATGCAGGAACGGTATCTTGTCGAGCATGTTGGTAAGCCATTGGCTCTCCTTCTTCCAGTTCAGGTTGATGCCCCAGAGCGTATTCTTCAGCGGTTCGCTGCCCATCGCTACCTTATTGGTGAGCGCCTGTTCCGAGAGATGCTGCAAGGTTCCGCTGATCTGGAAATTTTTGGAGAATTCATACTCCCAGTTGAATCCTACCATCGTCTTTCTCATCTGCCCGTAATCGGTATTGCTCTCCAGGGAGACGTTGACCGCCGTACCGGCATCGATGATGCTCTGGTTGAGGATGGTCACCTCTCCGGCATTGTAATCCACCGAGTAGTCGGTACCCTCCTTCAGGGTAACGCCACCTGCCGTTACCACTACCGAACCCTGCGGCACATTGTAGGCATCAAGGGAGATGACATTGGCTGCCGAGCCCTTAAACTGTCCCACGATGAGATACTTATTCTTTTCGGCTATCTGCTTGGCGATGGTCTTCGTACTGTCATAGAGTTCGGTGAAGGCATACTTCTCAGCCTGCTCCTCAGACACGCCCTTCTTGACGAGATAATCCTGCATATAACTGCCGAACGGTTCCACCTTCGGCATGAAGACGCAACCATTCGATACGGTATAGCCCTCTACATAATCGAAGTAACCATTGCTGCGCGCCTTGTTGTTGTTATCAAGCCGGTCGGCACCCAGCACACGGATGATAGGCTGGTTCTTCACCTGCGTTTCCGGAATATAGTTGACATAGACACCCGCTGTATCACTCTGATATTTCACATCGAGGCGGAACTTATCCTTTTCTACCTGCGAAGAGAGATAATATACGTTCTTCATCATCAGGTCCCAGTTGCCCTGCTGTGGATTGCAACCGGTATTCTTCAGCGACTTCACGAAGAGAGCCTGCTTGGTATCGGTGATATCCGAGGCAAACTCGCCCACCTGATAGGTCACTCCGCCATAGGTATATTCGTATGCCACGGCAAGAACCTGATCGGTCTGCAGACCAGACTTCAGCGACACATATCCCATAGCCTGGTTCACGGTATATTCAGAGGAACTGAGCAGACGGGCACTCTCCAGCTTCTCGAAATCGCTGCCGCCTATCAGTCCGCCACCTTCCAGAACAGAGGCTGTCTGGTTGATGTCACGGGCAGCGGCAAACTGACCTGTCATCGATGCATACTCAGTATTGGCATTGTTAGCCGGCACCATCGTTCCTCCTGCCCCCCACATCGGGTTGCTCACCTTCTCGTTTTCTCCCAGGTCGGTCAGGGCGATGATGTTTCGGGTATTCGTGGTGGTTCCCGTCTTGTTGGTAACCCAGATTTCCACACGGTTGATGGTGATACCCGTCAGCAGATTCGGCAGTTTCTGCATCCAGGCATCATAATGACTGCGGAAATACTGAGAGAGGAAGAAGTGACGGTTTTCCTCGTAATCTGCCACATTAAGCTCGAAAGGAGTAAGCTGCACGCCACCCCGGCTCGAAACACTCTTGGAAGCCGACTTCTTCTGCGAGAATACCGTCTGCAGCTTGAGCTTGCCAAACTGCATATCGGTTCTTACACCAAAAAGACTGCTGGCACCCTTGATGAGCGAGGAGTTGCTGGGAAAGGATACATTGCCCGCCTCAACCAACTTGATAATCTCATCTTCCTTGCCATCATACTTCAGTTTCATGTTCTGGGCATCGTAGTCGAAGGTGGCATCGGTGTTGTAATTCAGGTTGAGATTCATCTTATCGCCCACCTTTCCATTCACGTTGAGATTGATCTTCTCATCAAAGTTCATCATCGTGGTCTTGCGGTTGCGGATAGGCAGCGACGGGTTGTCGATATTCTTCTTGTTGATACCAAACTTCAGTTCGGCAGTACCCTGGGTCTTGACACGGATTCCACCGGGACCGAAGATTTTCTCGGCAGGTCCCAGATCGAAGTGCATATCAGAGAAATCGAACTTCTCCTTGCCCTTCGCCTGATAGATTTCATTGTTTTTCTGGCGATAGAAGGCATTGCGCTCGTTCTGTTCCGTCCATTTCATATACTCATCCGGAGTAAGCATGATGGGAGCCGAAAGCCAGGTATTGCCCATTCTGTTGCCGATGACATAACGGTTGAGGGTATCATTGTAGATGACCTGATACCGGAGGGCATCAGGACGCTTGAGGTCGAGCGGACTCTGATAGAGATCGCTCAGGGAATAAGGTTGGGTAAGCTGGATTTTCCAACGGGGATGCAGCAGGGAATCAGGAATCGTATCCTCATCTACCTGAATGGGCTGGTGCCTTGGAAGCTTCTTGTCTTGCTGTTTGTTTTCCTGTTTATCTTGCTGTTTATCTTGCTGTTTGTCTTGCTGCGGAAAAGGCAAAGCGAGGGCGTAGCCGAAGGTTGCCACCATCAGCCAAGCCATCAAAAAATAAAAGATTCTTTGCCCCTTCATAAAGTTACCGGATTTGCTTCAGCCTGAAGTTACTTAATTTGCTTCAAGGCAAGCTTTACAACCTGCTCCACCGGCAGATCCGGCTGCGCCTTCAGGATATCCACTACTACCTTGGCAGAAGGTGCCGGTGAGAAGCCGAGCATGGTGAGGGCACTGACAGCCTCATCCTTGATATCATTGTTCACCATCACCACATTACCGCCATTAGCCGGCAGCTCATCGGCGATGCCCAAACTCACGATCTTATCCTTCAGGTCGATGATGATGCGCTGAGCGGTCTTCAATCCGATACCCTTCACGGTCTTCAGCATCTTGTCGTTGCCTGTAGAAATCACATTGCAGAGTTCGCTTGGCGACATCGACGAGAGAATCATTCTCGCCGTATTGCCTCCCACACCCGATACGGTAATGAGCTGGCGATAGAGTTCGCGCTCCTGCTTGGAGGCAAAACCGAAAAGGGTGAAAGAGTCATCTCTTCCACCTGCCACCAAAACCTCATGCACGTAGAGTTTTACTTCCTGCTTGCCCTGAATGGCAGTATAGGTATTGAGCGAAATATTGAGTCCGTAACCCACTCCTGCAGTCTCTACTACTGCCATTGCCGGAGTCAGTTCGGTCAGATCGCCATGAATATATTCTATCATTTTTATTTTCTCCTTACTATTTAAACACTTGGTTATACCTCTTTCATAAATTAATTATAATAATATGAACGCACGGATTAGGGATTTATTGTATCCGGCATAGGATTATATTGCTGACGCCCCTATAAGAAAAAGCCTTTATCCCCTATGGAAATTGTTTTTAGAACTAGAAGAAATCTCCGTTCATAAGTTTTGAACCGACATTCAATACTTATGAACGTACATTCAATACTTTTGAACCTACATTCAAAACTTATGAACGAAGAATTCTATTAGGTACAGGAACAATTTCCTTTAAGGGTAGAAAGTAATTCCTTTAAAGGAAGAATTATTTTTCCTTAAGGGTAGAAACAATTTTCCCTTAGAGTAGGAGCTAATTTAATCAGGAGCGGAAAGAAATCACTCATTATCCATCGACAAACAGAATAGGAAGAACTAAGGCATTCTCTTAAATCCTTGAAATCACGAAACTGTAAGGAATCTCTTCCAGAACCCTTACAATTCCCCCGTCATTCTACCTAGAAACTATGATTTTATTACCTTTTGCAAGTTTTATGAGTTAAAAATCTATTAAAACGTCACGTATTTCAAGAAAAAGCTATACTTTTGCAACCGGAAATAGATATCTAGAAGGAATTATCCAAAATAAACAACAATATAAAAGAAATAAATACATCAAATGAAAAAGTTTAGAGCAGCCGTAGTAGGTTACGGCAACATCGGTAAGTTTACAGTAGAGGCTCTCGAAGCAGCTCCTGATTTCGAGATTGCAGGTATCGTTCGTCGCCAGGGTGCTAAGGACAAACCAGCTGAGTTGGCTAACTATGAGGTAGTAGATGACATCACCAAGTTGAAGGATGTAGATGTTGCTATCCTCGCAACTCCTACCCGTTCTTGCCCTGAGTATGCAGAGAAGATCGTTGCACTCGGCATCAACACCGTAGATAGCTTCGATATCCACACCAGCATCCTTGACTATCGCACCAAGCAGATGGAGAACTGCAAGAAGGCTGGCAAGGTAAGCGTTATCTCTGCCGGCTGGGACCCAGGTTCAGACTCTATCGTACGTGTATTGATGGAAAGTCTGGCTCCAAAGGGATTGACCTATACCAACTTCGGTCCTGGTATGAGCATGGGACACTCTGTTTGCGTTCGTAGCAAGAAGGGCGTCAAGGAAGCGCTCTCTGTTACTATCCCATTGGGCGAGGGTATCCACCGCCGTATGGTTTATGTAGAGTTGGAGGAAGGTGCCAAGCTTGAGGATGTTACTGCAGAGATCAAGGCTGACCCATACTTCGCTCACGATGAGACTCACGTATTCGCCGTAGCATCAGTAGATGATGTAAAGGATATGGGTCATGGTGTGAACCTCGTTCGCAAGGGTGTATCTGGCAAGACCCAGAACCAGCGTTTCGAGTTCAACATGAGCATCAACAACCCTGCCCTCACCGCTCAGGTTCTGGTTAACGTGGCTCGCGCTTCATTCCGTCTCCAGCCAGGTTGCTACACCATGCCAGAGATTCCTGTCATCGATATGTTGCCAGGTACTCGTGAAGAAGTCGTTGCTACACTCGTGTAATTATTGAGAAATAAATATATACATTAACGGCTCGCAAGAAATCGAAACTTCTTGCGAGCCGTTTTGTGTATTAACATCTGAACTGGGGCGATAGCTCCTAAAAAAACGAGTTATCGCCCTAATCCAAGCATATTTTTAAAGGAACAACCTTTTCGTTTGCGGAGAAAAAGTGGCAATATTGCCAAAAAAATGACGTAAGATCGCCATTTTTAAGGGAAAAAACCGTATCTTTGCAGCGAAAAAGTGGCAACATTGCCAAAAAAATGACGTAAGAGAAAAGAATATGCAGATAAAAAGAAACTTCTATTTACAACAGCTCATCAGCGGGAAGCAGAATGGGCTGATAAAAATTATTACCGGCATCAGACGATGTGGAAAGTCGTATCTACTCTTTACGCTTTTCAAGCAACATCTGATTGCCAATGCTGTGCTCGAAGACCACATCATCCAGATAGCACTCGATGACATCGAAAATGCAGAACTCAGAGAGCCACTCACACTCTACAGATACATCAAAGCCAAGATGATTGATGATGACTTGTACTATATTCTTCTCGACGAAGTACAGCTGGTTCCTAGATTCGAGGAAGTGCTCAACAGCCTGCTCCGCATTGAGAATGCTGACGTATACGTAACAGGCAGCAACTCCAAATTTCTGTCGAGCGACATCATCACCGAGTTTCGTGGTCGAGGCGATGAGATACACCTCTACCCTCTCTCCTTGGCAGAATATTGTGAAGGCACAGGACAAAATCCTAGAGATGCTTGGAAAGACTATTATACCTATGGGGGTCTTCCACATGTTCTAGCATTAGATACTGAGAAGAAGAAGTTAGACTATCTTACCAACCTCTTCGAGAGCGTATATCTGATAGATATTCTTGAGCGACATAAGATTAAGAACAAGGCTGAGTTTGAGGAGTTGATAAGAATCATTGCTTCAGGTATCGGCGCACCAACCAATCCTGCCAAACTATCGAACACATTTAAGAGCGTAAAGAAGATAGGCATCAGCCCTGCCACCATCGACCGGTATCTAGACTACATGCAAGATGCCTTCCTCATCGAAAAGGCTATCCGTTTCGATATCAAGGGCAAGAAGTACATAGGCAACTTATCAAAATTCTATTTTTCCGACCTTGGCATCAGAAATGCAATATTAGGACTGCGCCAACAAGAGGAGACTCACATCATGGAGAACATCATATACAATGAATTGCGCCGCCGTGGATGCAAGGTGGATGTGGGCATGATGGAACAACGCTTCGTGGACAAAGATGGCAAATGGCAACGCAAGCAGCTAGAAGTAGACTTTGTGGTGAACGAAGGAAGCCAAAGATATTACATACAGTCTGCCCTAGCTCTGCCAGATGAGGAAAAACGCCAGCAAGAGATGGCTTCCTTGTTAAGAATCAATGATTCGTTCAAGAAGATTATCATCGTAAAAGATGACATCAAGCTATGGCGAGACGAGAACGGCATCCTCACCATGGGGCTGTTGGATTTCTTGATGAATCCAGATAGCCTGGTGATGTAAAAGATAAAAACGGCTCGCAAGATGGATTGCACCATCTTGCGAGCCGTTTTTTATCATAAGTGCAGCATTTGTTATTCATATAAACTACCATTCCATTTCTTAAGAATTTGGCGCTTCACACGATCCACCTTATTGAAATCTCTGGTTTCTACAAATTTAGCTACAGCCTGCGGCATTCACCCCATTGACAAGAACAGCACTTTCTCCGTTCTGTTCTTCTTTCCATTTCTTGAGTTGATCATATACTTTTCTTCTCATAATTTACACCTATCCTAGATTAATAATATCGGATAAATACACCTATCCGCGATTAATATTTTCCGTTTCTTACACCTATCCGCGATTATCGGATAGCACAAATACACACCTATCCGCGATTATCGGATGGTGCAAATATACACATATCCGCGATTATCTCCAAGGAAAAGCCAGTTTTTTAATATTTCTTAATCTTAAAAGGCTCGCAAGAAATCGAAACTTCTTGCGAGCCTTTTTTGTATTTATATCAGCTTTATCTATATTTTATCAAAAGCTTGTTCTTTGCTTATTCAAAGCTTCATTATTACTTCAACGCAGGCTCATTAGGCTTGGTTGACCAACCCCATGTCTGATAGCACTCAGAATTTTCAATAGAACCATCAGGAGAGAGCAGCTCGATTTCGCGGATAGCGATTGGAGAGTTGTAGTGAGCCTCCATCCATGTATAACCATCATAAACCGGGTTGTTACCACGTACACGGAATGGACAGAGATACTTACCATCCTCACGAGATGAAACGTTAGCCTTCTCATCAACAGGTCCCTCAATCCAAGTAACCTTAGAATCATCCAAACCATTATTGGTAGCAGTCTCGAACATGCTTGTCCAGAAGTTAACACCCTGAGGGATATACTTCTTGGTCTTCAACTGATCCATAGCGCACCAGCGAACGAGATCGTCCCAACGCATACCTTCACCGATGAACTCGCAACGACGCTCACGACGGATGTTGTAGAGAGTCTTATCGGTAAGCAACTGACCATGAGAGTAAGCACCCCAATCGGTCTCGCCTTCCTTAGTCATATCAGTAGCAGCGATAGTCTTGTTGTAGTCAGGGTCAACCAAAGCACGGTTACGGATAGCCTTCCAGTACTTCTGAGAAGTAGCATCGAGATTACCGTCACGCATGTACTGAGCCTCCAGATAGTTAAGCAAAGCCTCTGTACCACGGAAGATAAAGATACCCTGTGTACCGATCATCTTACCATTTACGTTCTGTGTCTTGTCGAAGTTCTCACCCTTACGCATACGATAACCAGTTACGTCCAACTGCTGCTCATGAGCAGCACCGATATAAGGAGTAAACTTCACACCTTCTGTCTGAGTGCTGAACAATGGCAACCAGTTGCTTTCACCGAACAAGAACAACTGCAAACGACCATCGCGATCCTCTTTTACCTTGTCGATAGTCTCATCGCCGTGATAGCCAGAGCCATCAGCATAAATAGGAAGACCATTAGCCATCACGAAGTTATCCACATAGCTCTTCATCAAACCATAGCAAGAACCACTGGTGATAAATGAAGCGATACCATTGGTCATAGCCTTTCCATCAATCTCACCGAATGCCTTCCACATCAGGATTTCATCCACACCAGACATATCCTGCAAAGCATACATCTCGAAGTATGGGTTGATACCTGCAACAGGAGAAGCTGGATCTACCTGATCAAGAACACCAGTGTTCTGAGCAAGAGTGATATTCTCAGCTACAGCCTTAGCTGCATCCATAGCCTGACCCAACAAGTCCTTAACATGTGCGTCAACATCAAATGTATAACCTGGATGAACCTTTGCTCCTGGCCACTCAGCATCACCTGGCACACGACCAGAGCCCTTGTGGTAGCGCTCATAAGAAGCCTCATACAAAGCTACACGAGACTTAACCAACTGAGCCACCTGCTTGTTGATACGGTTGTTGTTAGCAAAACCCTTATCCTTCAACATCTCGATAGCCTTATCAAGATCCTGCAAGATGAAGTCAGCCACCTCATTACGAGGCATACGCTTACCTACAGACAACAAGTCTTCCTGATTGTTTACAGGAACCTTTGTGATGATAGGATAGTCACCGTAAGTCTTCAAGCGAGCAAAATAAGTGTATGCACGTGTGAAATACATCTCACCGATATAGTGCTTCACCAAATCCACATTGGCAGTATATTTACCAGCCTCGTACTTAGGCAACACCTGCTCAAAGAAGTAGTTGCAGTTACGAATCAGGTCTGTATTCAAGCTACCGCTATTGCCTGTTTTCCAGTTATCCACGGTATAACGTGACTGCGAAGGGGAGTTGCCAATAGAGTTATCAGTGTTGTTATCATCCAAATATGGAGAACCGATGTTCCAAGCACCACCGCGGCCAAAAAGACCACCGTAATTTTGAATAGCATATGCACCGAGCTGGTCTGCATTAGCAAAATAATCATTTGCTGTTACCGCATTCTGTGGTGGGGTATCCAACCAATCATCGCAAGAAGAGAAGCCAACAGTAGCACTCACTAACAATGCGGCAGAAAATAATTTCTTATATGATAGTTTCATAATCATGACATTTTTAGAAGTTTACGTTAAGTCCGAATGATACAGTGCTCTGCAATGGGTAGGTCTTACCTGAACCACCATAGAGAGAACCGATGTTCTCAGGGTCAAAAATCTTGCTCAAGCTTGTGATTGTGAAGACATTCTCACAAGACATATAAACACGTACACTCTGCATACCAGCCTTAGAAGTGATAGTCTTAGGCAATGTATAACCGAATGTCAAGTTCTTCAGACGGCAGTAAGCACCATTCTGGAGATAACGTGTCTGAGTCTGTCTGTTACGACCATCCCAGAGAGGACGTGGATAGTATGCACCCTTGTTTTCTGGTGTCCAGTAATCCAAGTGTTCCTTGAATGCGTTAGACTGCCAGAATCCGCCCTGAGCACCCCAGAAGTAGATACCATCCAACCAAAGATCACGCTTCATAGTTCCCTGGAAGAACATACGGATATCGAATCCCTTCCAAGCTGCATCAAGATTCAGACCGAAGTTGAAACGTGGAGTATCATTACCAATGATACGAAGATCACCATGATCCTCCAATGTGTAAGCACCACTGTTTACATAACCGTCACCATCGAGGTCAGCATACATGATATCACCAGCACCCCAGTTAGAACCAAGAGCGCTCTGATTAACCTTTGCCAGATGAGCCTTCATTTCTGCATCATCCTGTGCGATACCGATAGTTGTGTAACCCCAAATGTCACCCAACTTGCGACCCTTATAATACTTGCCGAGATACTTGCTCTCATTTGGATAACGTGTTACTTCCTGCTGTGCATCTGAAATATTGAAGTTAACACCATACTTGAAGTCCTTGATGTTGTCGCGCCAGCCAATCTGGAACTCGAAACCATAAGACTTCATATCGCAGTTGTTCTCAGCAGGAACACCTGTACCCAATACAGAAGAAAGCTCAGGAGCAGGACCTACCATGTCGAGGGTACTACGTACGAAGTACTCGAATGATCCAGTGAGTCGGTTGTTCAAGAGACCGAAGTCAAGACCCACGTTCCAAGAACGAATAGTCTCCCAACCCAAGCTAGCACTTACAAGACCTGGATTGCTTGCCCAGTTAGGCAATGCACCACCAACAATCCAACCATACTTGGTACCTACGCCCAAAGAGCTATATGTAGGGTGCCATGATTTCAAGCGGGTATTACCCAGCTCACCCCATGAACCTCTCAACTTCAAGTTGGTGATAGTAGTAGCATCAGAAATCTTCTCGAAGAACTTCTCACGAGCAATGTTCCAACCACCAGAGAAAGAAGGGAAAGTACCCCAACGCTTGCCACCTACGAAACGAGAAGAACCATCATAACGGATGTTAGCCTCGAGCATATACTTATCAGCATAGTTGTAATTCAAACGACCAAAGAAGCCGGCTACAGCCATCTCATCTGGATGACCACTTACTTGGTCTGCAGCTGAACCTGTTGACAAGTAAGGAAGAGAAGGTGTGTAAAGACCATCCTTCTGGCCGCTGATATTACGTACAGCATACTTCTCGGCATTGAAACCGCCCATAATCTTGAAGTTATGGTCGCCGAATGAATGAGAGTAATCAGAATAGATATTGGTAGCGTAGTAGTTCTCCTTATAAACATACTCGTTTACTCGGGTCTGACCTGCTGCATAATCGCTGCTACCCATACTCCAAGGCATAGGAATAGCGTTGTTGTCGCAGTCGTAGTAGAATACAGGCAATACATCCCAGTGCTCCCAGTTGTTATATACACGGAGAGTTCCTTCTACATTGATGTGCCAATCCTTGATAGGCTCGAAAACGAATACAAGCTGGTTGGTGAAGAAGTCCTTGTTCTTGGTCTGAATACCACCATTCTCCATCTGCTCCATTTCGTTCTCACTGATGTAGTGACCGTTAGGATCTGTTACTGGCTGAGTAGGGAACTTACGTGCAACATTGTGGAAGAACAAACCGTTCATATAGCTAGGACGCTCGAAGTCCTGGCGGGTCCAGCTTGTATTATAAGTTACCTTAGCCCACTTAGCAAGCTCTGTAGTAATCTTACCCTTCAAAGTATAACGGTTCAAACGGTCTTTACCCACATTGAGCAAACCGTTCTGTCCCATGAAGTTACCACTGATATACCACTGAGTTTTGTCATTACCGCCATTGAGGCTGAGGTTGTGTTCCTGAGAAGTAGCCCAATCCTTGTAATATACGTCAAACCAGTTGGTGTTAGCATAAGAAGCATCCCAGCAGTTCCAAGTATTACTGTTAGGGTTTCTCTCTGTAGGATACTGAAGCTTGCCATCCATGTAATCCTGCATCTTCTGAATCTGAGCATCAGAGAAGTGAGCCTGACCACCACCGTTAATCTGGGCAGCATTCATCATCTTAGCATACTCAACAGAGTTTGCCATCTCTGGGATACCGATACCATGATTGAATCTCACGTTACCGCTATAGCTTACATTCACCTTACCCTTGTTACCATTCTTGGTTGTAACGAGGATCACACCGAATGCAGCACGAGAACCGTAAATAGAAGATGAAGCAGCATCCTTCAATACAGAGATGCTCTCAACGTCGTTAGGGTTGATGTTGGTCAAATCGCCTTCAACACCATCCACCAAAACAAGAGGAGAAGAGTTAGAACCGCTATCAAGGGTACCTGTACCACGGATGTTGATATTCATGGAACCATCAAGTGAACCACCAGAGTTGCTGACAGAAAGGTTCAAACCAGGAACCTCACCCTGCAGCGCCTGTGTTACACTTGTAACAGGACGATTTTCCAAAACGTCCTTGTTGACCATACTGACAGCACCTGTCACGTTAACCTTCTTCTGTGTACCGTAACCGACAACAACGACCTCATTCAGAGTCTTGTTGTCTTCCTTCATGGTTACATTGATGGCACCACCCTTCCATACCATCTCCACTGGTTCGAAGCCAATGTAGCTGATACAGATTGTTGCACCATGCTGAACGTCAGTAAGCAAGAATTTACCATCCAAATCGGTGATGGTTCCACCCTGCTTTCCCTTAACTGTAACTGTAGCACCAATTACTGGCTCACCTGTAGGGTCAATAATGGTACCAGTGCACTGTCCATTCTTGGACTGATTAGTTTCCTGGATGTGAGTCACCCCCCCATATGCGAGAGAAGGAGTCATACCAAGAGCCATAATCATAGAACTTACTGTGAATAGTTGTCTAATCATAAGATATAGTTTAAAAAATGTTATTTGGTCCAATCATTTAATTCAGCCGATGTTATTCGGCCTACTTATTGAAGTTAGCCAATGTTATTTAATCCTTATTAATTTAAGTTAGCCGCTGCAAAGATATATTAAATTTTAATACGAACTGGTTTTTAATGAAACAAAATTCATTATTTTAAGACTTTTTAAGCAAAAAAGTAGAAAAACATTCCAAAAAAAGGCTCACAAGAGAGATTCTTGCGAGCCTTTATGGTCTTCCATTTATAAATAACGTAAAATCTACACTTCTATTTATTTATGCGTCATGATACCTAATTATTTATGCGTCATGATACCTAATTATTTATGCGTCATGATATCAAGCACCATATCATCGGTGGTCTTCATCGCATCGGCACCGATAGAGGTAAGGTTGTGGATACACTTATCCACATCATCATCCACGATACCCTCGGCAGAAGTTACGCACTTACCCTCCATGGAAAGAAGAGCAGAAAGCAAGGCTGTACTCACACCCGATGAAATCTTCAGGGCACAGCTTGGCTTGGCTCCGTCGCAGATCATACCGGTAAGGTTTGCCACCATATTCTTGACTGAGTTGCAGATACGGGTAAAATCACCACCCATCAGATAGGTGATACCGCAACTGCTACCCGTGCTGGCTACCACGCAACCGCAGAGAGCAGAAAGCTTACCCAAGCTCTGCTTGATATAGATAGCCGTTAAGTGACTGAGCATCAGGGCACGAATCAGCTCCTCCTCGGTATTCTCGTTTTCCAAGGCATAAACCACCACCGGATTGGTGGCACAGATACCCTGGTTACCACTGCCACTGTTACTCATCACCGGAATCATGGCTCCACCCATTCGGGCATCGCAGGCTGAAGCGGTGCGGGAGAGGATATGCGAGAAGATGTTGTTGCCGAAGATACCATGGCTCAAAGGACGATCCATCGTCTTACCCAGACAGTGACCGTAGTTGCCCTTGATAGATTCCTCGGCAGCCTTCATATTATATTCCTTGGTCTTTAGGATGAAGCGGATCTCATCAAGCGGAGCGGTGGTTGCAAATTCGTAAACCAAGCGGAGATTCAACTGGATATCGTCATCCTCCACATCAGCCGCAGCTCCACCACGCTTGTCGAAAACCACCTCACCATTGCGCTCTACATACACAAAGTGGGTATGAGAACCGGCAATGATAGCTGTAGCTCTGCCGTTGCCGGCATAGCAGATTACCTCGATATAGAGTTTATCTACATCGCCCTGCTTCAGCTTGATGTTGATGTCTGCATTCTTGATATACTGCTTGCCCAGCTCCAGGGTATCAGGAGTAAGATCCTTGAGAACCTCGAGTTCATACTCAGGCTTTCCAATGAGGGCACCGAGTGAAACTGCGATAGGCAGACCGATCATGCCGGTGCCAGGAATACCCACACCCATTGCATTCTTGAGCATATTAGGACTCAAGAGCACCTCGATGCGCTCCGGACGCTTACCCAGAGTGGTAGCAGCCTGAGCTGTACAGAGAGCTACAGCCATCGGTTCGGTACAGCCGATGGCAGGCACAACTTCCTTGTTGACGAGCGCGATGATGCGCTCCCGCTTATTTTTCTCTAGCATAATAAAATTGGTATTAATCCTCCAACTGGAACAAAGGATCGTCTGGAGTCAACATGGTTGGCTTCTGGTCGAATTCCTTCAGAAGCTGCTCAGAAGCATACTTCTTGTTTACTACCAGGCGGAACATGTACTCGTTGAACCAATCGTTGGTCATGATGAAGCATCCACCAAAACCATTATCAGCACCCCAGCTGTTCTCCACCTTCCACTTCACAGGCTTGCCGGCAGCATCGAGATCTACCGCAGTCAGAGTCATGGCATGGGTAGAACCGCTCTCGAAAGTAGCGATACGGTCTGCCTTGTTCATTGGGAATGAAGTATTGAAGAGGCTGGCATAATCGAAGTTGTCGAGTGCCAGATAGCCACGCTTTCTGTCGAGCTGCTTGCCCACATCATAGCTGGAATACATCTTATGTCCATCCTTCAGGGAAGCGATGGCGAGCTGCGCAATCTCCTCCATAGGCAGGTTCAGGTACTTCCAGTTATGACCATCGTAGGTGTGGCGGTCGTACTCTACCTCGTATGTCTTGTGATAAGGACGACGTGGGTCGTTCATCACCATGATGAAGGTACCGTTGAGGTCCTTGCCAACAGTCTCCTCATAGAAACTCTTAGGAGTATATTTCTTAGCCTCACCAATCTGCTTGCCATCCTTGTCGCGGAAAGCATAGGTAAACTCCTTCACCGGCTCACCCAGAGTAAGGCTGAGCATGTGATAAACCTGAGCGAGCATCTCGGTCTTACGAGCCTGGATAGCAGCAGGTTTCTTGCCCTGGGCTACCATCTTGCGGAGTTCGAGACCATACTCGCGGAGCTTGCTGCTGATGAGACGGCTCATCTTGGAAGTATTGTTGCTGGAATAAGTCTCTGGCTGAGCGCTCATTGGTACGAGACCGTACTTGCTAGCCAGGTCGGCAACACCGCAGAAAGTACCACCGTCATTGAGCGGATTCTTGAAGAAGAACTGCACCTGAGGATCCTCCAGGCTCTTCTTGCCGAGGTCGATGACACCCTGGAGCATCAGGTTAGCCTTCTCCAGCTGGTCGTAGAAGAAGAGATAGTCCTGAGAGAACTCCACTACTCTACCCTGCTTGTCGTTGACAGCAAAGTTGGAACGGAGTACATTGAAGCCGCTGAACATCCAGCAGCGGCCGGAACTCTTCTGGTTATGGATGCTCTGAGAAGGAGTCTCGATGCTGAAATGAGTATCTACCGGAGCCTCATTAGCATGATTCTTCACGAGATCATCGATGTTGTTGCCAGCGATAGCGTTAAACAATGCCTTGTTGGTCACACCGCCAGTCTGGCTTTTCTCCATCTGCTGGAGCATAGTCTGATTGATGCCGCCATTCTTGGTCTGCGCCATCATCGAGAGGGAAGCCATCATCAAGGCTCCCACAAAGAATAGGTTCTTTTTCATTTATTTAATCTTTATGTTTAGTTACTTATTTACAGGAAAAGCGCAACCGGAGAGAACGAAAGGTCCCCTCCTTTTGCTGATTCCTTCCTAATTTTTTGCAAAAATACAAAGAATTATCGAAAAAAGCGAAATTCTCCCCATAAAAATGTTATTTTATGAAAAAAAGCATTACCTTTGCACTTATAAAATTATTAAATTATGGACAAAAGTAAGTTTAGTCTGTTAAGCAACATCAAATATCCTAATGATTTGCGCAAACTGAGCATTAATCAGTTGCCAGAGGTATGCAAAGAATTGAGAGAAGACATTATTGACGAAGTGGCTGTAAACCCTGGCCATTTTGCTTCCTCTCTGGGTGTTGTGGAAATCACCGTAGCTTTACACTACGTGTACAATACTCCAGAAGACCGCATCGTCTGGGATGTAGGCCATCAGGCATACGGACATAAGATTCTGACCGGAAGACGTGAGGCATTCTGCACCAACAGAAAGCTCCATGGCATCCGTCCATTTCCAACACCGCTGGAAAGTGAATACGACACCTTCACCTGCGGACATGCCAGCAACTCTATCTCGGCAGCCCTGGGTATGGCGGTGGCAGCACGCGAAACAGGCAATAAAGACCGCCACGTAGTAGCCGTTATCGGCGATGGTGCGATGAGCGGTGGTTTAGCTTTCGAAGGACTCAACAATGTATCAAGTACACCAAACGATATGCTCATCATCCTCAACGATAATGATATGAGCATCGACCGTGCCGTGGGTGGCATGGAGAAGTATCTCCTCCAGCTCGACACCAACGAGACCTACAACAAGATTCGCTTCAAGGCTTCGCAGTGGCTCCACTCCAAGGGTATTCTCAATGATAACCGCAAGAACGGCATCATCCGGCTGAACAATGCCTTCAAGTCGGTATTGAGCCATCAACAGAATATCTTCGAGGGAATGAACATCCGATACTTCGGACCATTCGACGGTCATGATGTAAAGGAAGTGGTAAGAATCCTGAAGCAGCTCAGAAGCATGAAAGGCCCTAAGCTGCTCCACCTGCATACCACCAAGGGCAAGGGATACGAACCTGCCGAGAAGAGTGCTACCATCTGGCATGCACCAGGCAAGTTTGACCCGGAAACCGGCGAGAGAATTATTGCCGACAACAGCAACAAGCCTCCTAAGTTCCAGGATGTCTTCGGAAAGACCCTGCTGGAACTTGCCGAGCAGAACCCTAAGATCGTAGGTGTGACACCAGCCATGCCTACTGGATGCTCTATGAACATCATGATGAAGGCGATGCCAAACCGCACCTTCGACGTAGGTATCGCCGAGGGCCACGCAGTCACCTTCTCGGGTGGTATGGCAAAGGACGGACTGATTCCTTTCTGCAATATCTACAGTTCGTTTGCACAGCGTGCCTACGACAATATCATCCACGACATGGCACTCCTCAATCTGCCGGTAGTGCTCTGCCTCGACCGTGCCGGACTGGTAGGAGAAGATGGTCCTACCCATCATGGCGCCTTCGACCTGGCAGCCCTGCGCCCTATCCCGCATCTCACCATCGCCTCGCCGATGGATGAGCACGAACTGCGCAACCTGATGTATTCTGCCCAGTTGCCAGACCACGGAAGCTACGTGATCCGTTATCCTCGTGGCTGCGGTGTGCTTGTAGATTGGCGCAACAAGATGGAGGAAATCAAGACCGGTACAGGCAGAAAGCTGAAAGACGGAGAAGATGTTGCCGTGCTCACCCTCGGTCCTATCGGAAACGATGCCATCCAGACAATCGAAGAGGTAGAGAAGGAAACGAAGATGAGCGTTGCACACTACGATATGCGATTCGTGAAGCCGCTGGATGAAAACATCCTCACCGAGGTGGGCAAGAAATTCAAGCGCATCGTGACCATAGAAGATGGTGCAAGAATGGGCGGAATGGGAGCTGCCGTTCTCGAATGGATGAGCGACCACGGCTATCAGCCACAGATAACCCGCCTGGGATTGCCAGACGAATTTGTGGAGCATGGAACCGTAGAACAGCTGCGCGAGATTGTACATCTCGACCACGAGAGCATCAAGAATGCCATTATCGGAAAATAGAGCATCTATATTTAAATATTCATCAATATGAAAATCATCATAGCTGGCGCCTATGCCATCGGTACCCACCTGGCGCGACTCCTGTCGCGCAGCCAGGAGGAGATTACACTCATAGATGAAAGCGAAGAGCGCCTGGCAAGTATCGGCTCCGACTGCGATCTGCTCACCATGATAGGAAAACCTACCAGTCTGCAGACCTTGAGGGATGCCGGTGTTCAGGATACGGATCTCTTCATCGCGGTCACCCCGGTGGAGAGTACCAATATCACCTCCAGCATCCTTGCCAAGAATCTCGGTGCCAAGCGCACCGTGGCTCGTGTGGATAATCCGGAATACATGGAACCGCAGGCACAGGAATTCTTCAAGGAACTCGGTATCAGCAAGCTCATCTATCCGGAGATGCTCGCTGCCGTAGATATCAACAACGGACTCAAGATGAGTTGGGTGCGCCAGCGCTGGGATGTGCACGACGGCGCCCTCGTGATGCTCGGCATCAAGCTGCGTGAGGGATGCGAGATTCTCAACGAGCCCCTCAAGAACATCAGCGGTCCCAACGACCCTTACCACGTGGTAGCCATCAAGCGAGGCAGCGAAACCATCATCCCGGGTGGTAACGATGAGCTGAAGCTCTACGACCTCGCCTACTTCATGACCACCCGCAACTACATTCCCTACATCCGCAAGATTGTGGGAAAGGAGCATTATGTGGATGTGAAGAACGTGATGGTGATGGGTGGCGGACGCACTGCCGTGAGAGCCGTGAAGAAAATGCCGGAATACATGGAGTGCAAGATTATCGAAAAAGATGAGAATCGCTGCGAATATCTCAACGATATCCTTGACGACAATCATATCCTCATCATCCACGGCGATGGCCGCGACATTCCTCTCCTCACAGAGGAAGGTATCAGGAGCACCCAGGCTTTCGTGGCACTGACGGGAAATGCGGAAACCAATATCCTCGCATGCCTCACCGCCAAGAGATTGGGTGTGCGCAAGACCGTGGCTGCCGTAGAAAACGTGGATTACGTAAGCATGGCAGAGAGTCTGGATATCGGTACCATCATCAACAAGAAGATGATTGCAGCCAGCTACATCTATCAGATGATGCTCGATGCCGACGTGATGAACGTCAGATTCCTGATGAGTGCCAACGCTGATGTGGCTGAATTCATCGCCAAGGAAGATTCCAAGGTTACCCAAAAACCGGTGAAAGACTTGGGAATGCCTATCGGTGTTACCATCGGTGGTCTGGTGAGAAACGGCGAAGGAATGCTGGTTTCGGGTAACACCCAGATAGAAGCGGGCGACTCGGTAATGGTGTTCTGCCACAACATCAATATGAAGAAAATTGAGAAATATTTCATTTAGTCTATATATATAATAAGGTATAGACAGATATGATATATATAATAAGGTATAAAGACAAGAGGGAATGATAAACAGTAAGTTGATATACAAGATACTGGGACAGTTGCTTTTCATCGAGGCATTCCTGCTCTTCGTCAGTCTGCTGGTGGCATACTACTACCAGCAAGACGACATCTTCGCTTTCGTGGTAGCCACACTGACCACCATCGGCGGCGGACTCATTCTGAAATGGAAGGGACACGGAGCAGACAATTCTATGTCGCGCCGTGACGCCTACCTCGTGGTATCGCTCTCATGGATCATCTTCAGTCTCTTCGGCACCCTGCCCTTTATGGTCAGCGGTTACATCAATAACTTTACGGATGCCTACTTCGAGACGATGTCGGGATTCACCACTACGGGTGCCACCATTCTAGATGATGTAGAGTGCTTCCCGCACGGATTGCTTTTCTGGCGATCGCTCACCCAGTGGATAGGCGGTTTGGGTATCGTGTTCTTCACCATCGCCCTGCTGCCATCACTTGTAGGAGGACAGACCAAGGTGTTTGCAGCCGAGGCTACGGGTCCTATCAAGACCAAGCTGCATCCCCGCCTCTCCACTTCGGCAAAATGGATCTGGAGCATCTATCTGGTGCTCACCACCGCCTGCATCGCCTCCTACTACGTGGCGGGAATGAATCTCTTCGACAGTTTCAACTATGCGATGACCACGACGGCTACGGGTGGTTTCTCTACCCACAACAGCAGTACCGAGTTCTTCCATTCGCCAGCGGTGGAATACATCTGTACGTTCTTCTGCTTCCTGTCGGGTGTGAACTTCACCCTGCTTTATGCAGCAGTCATCAAGTTCAAGATCAAGGATTTGTTCAAGAACTCGGAGTTCAGGTTCTATATGTTCCTCGTTACATCCTTCACAGCCTTCATCATGGTAGAGCTGATAGCGATGCGCAACTACGATATAGAGCATGCCTTTCGCAGCGCGGTCTTCCAGGTGGTTTCTTTCATCACCACCACGGGATTGTTTAATGATGATGCTGCCCTCTGGCCTCATGTCACCTGGGTGGTATTGGCAACCTGCATGTTCTTCGGAGCCTGCTCGGGCAGTACGAGTGGAGGTTTGAAATGCATCCGTGGCGTGATGCTGGTGAGAATGGTGAAGAATGAATTCCGCCAGATTCTGCACCCTAACGCGGTACTTCCATTGAAGATTGACGGTGTGAACGTTCCGATGCAGAAGCGAGTCACCTTGCTCGCCTTCCTCACCACCTATCTCATCATCTGCCTGGTTATCTCTTTCACGATGATAGCCATGGGCATCGACAACACCAATGCCATCACCATCACCCTGAGCTGTGTGGGCAACGTAGGTCCGACGCTGGGTACGGAGATTGGTCCGACGATGTCGTGGAGCGAACTGCCGGATGTGGCAAAATGGTTCTGCTCACTGATGATGCTCATCGGTCGTCTGGAGATATTCAGCGTACTGGTGATCTTTACACCTGCCTTCTGGAGAGAAAACTAGTTTCCGCAGGAGGCAGGTACAGGAAATCCTAGACAATAATAAATTTTATCAACTAATTCAATAAAGTTATGAAGCCATTAAAATTTGAACCACTATTGAAGTCCACCATCTGGGGTGGCAACAAGATCATCGCCTTCAAGCATCTTGACATCAAGCAGGAGAAAGTTGGCGAAAGTTGGGAAATCTCTGGTGTTCCAGGCAACGAGAGCATCGTAGCCGACGGCGAGATGAAGGGCAAGAAACTCAATGAGGTTGTTGCCGAGTTGAAGGAGAACTTCCTCGGAGCAGAGAACTATAAGCGTTTTGGCAACGAGTTCCCATTGCTCATCAAGTTTATCGATGCCAATACCGACCTTTCTATCCAGGTACATCCTAATGACGAGATTGCCAAGAAGCAGGGTAAGGAGCGTGGCAAGACCGAGATGTGGTATGCGCTGCCAAGCGAGCCGGATGCCAAGCTCTACAATGGATTAAAGATGCAGATTACTCCTGAGCAGTACAAGGAGATGGTGGAGAATGATACCATCACCGATGCTCTGGCTCAGTATAACGTGAAGGAGGACGACTGCTTCTTTATCCCAGCCGGCAGAATTCACGCCATCGGAACAGGCTGTTTCGTTGCCGAGATTCAGCAGACCAGCGATGTTACCTATCGCATCTACGACTTCAAGCGCAAGGACAAGGATGGCAACTATCGCCAGCTCCACACCAAGGAGGCTGCCGAGTGCATCGACTACACCGTATTGGCAGACTATCGCCAGAACTACATTCCTGCCAAGAACCAGGGTGTCAGCATGGTACAGTGCCCTTACTTCACCACAGCCGTTTATGATCTCAATGAGCCAATGACTCTGGATTATTCAGAGTTGGACAGCTTCGTAATTCTGATTGGCTTGAAGGGTGAGGCTAAGATTACCGACAACGAGGGTAACGAGATTACGCTCCAGGGCGGCGAGAGTATCGTAGTGCCAGCCAGCACCCAGACGCTGAAGGTAGAAGGAACCTTGAAGTTCCTCGAGACATACGTATAAAAATGAAAAGAAATAAAAAGGCTCGCAAGTTTTATTGCATTGCGAACCTTTTTATTAAACTATTGAATCTCTGCCAAAACTCAACTTTGAAGAATAAAGGAGAAACGAACATGGACAAAGGACAATTTCTATTATATCAAACTCCCGATGGAGAATCAAAGATAGAGGTAAAGTTGCAAGACGATACCGTTTGGTTGTCACTCGACCAAATGGCAGAGCTTTTCCAACGCAACAAATCCACCATTTCCAGACATATTAAGAATGTGTTGGAGGAGGGGGAATTAGACGAGAATATGGTAGTTGCAAAATTTGCAACTACCACTAAACATGGTGCTATAGAGGGCAAGACCCAAGAACATCTTGTATCATATTACAACCTCGACATGATTATCAGCGTAGGCTATCGTGTCCATTCTTATCGCGGTGTACAATTCCGAATTTGGGCAACCAAGGTGCTAAAGGAGTATATCGTGAAGGGGTTTGCCTTGAACGACGACTTATTGAAACGTGCAGGCGGCGGCAACTATTTCGATGAACTTCTAGCAAGAATTAGGGACATCCGTTCTAGTGAAAAGGTATTCTATCGCAAAGTTCTGGAAATCTATGCACTCAGTATCGACTATGACCCTCGTGTGGAAATGACCCAAAAGTTCTTCAAGACGGTACAAAACAAAATGCACTATTCTGTACATGGGCATACCGCAGCGGAAATCATCTATGAACGTGCAGATGCCCAAAAAGATTTCATGGGACTCACCACTTGGTCAGGTGCTATGCCTACAAAGCCAGAAGCCGAGATTGCGAAGAATTATCTCACACAAGCCGAGATTACATCACTGAATCGCATCGTGAGCCTCTATCTTGACTTTGCAGAAATGCAGGCAGAAGAGCATCGCCCTATGTACATGAAGGACTGGATTAACATCCTAGACGACTTCCTCCGTATTTCTCGGAAAGACATACTTACCCATGCAGGTAAGATATCTGCAAAATTGGCAAAGGAAAAGGCTGATACTGAATACGACAAATTCAAAGAACGAACAAAGAATGACCTTTCTCCTGTAGAAATTCACTTCCTAGAAAACTTTGAAAGAGAGCGGAAACGATTGTCCGATGACAGAGATAAAGCAGATAGCTAATACTTATAGCAAAAGAGTGAAGAATTCAATAGGCATTGCACATAAATTCTTCACTCTTCTGTTGGCTTCCTCTCGGTCGCCGATTTTCAATTTTTCACTCTTCACTCAAATACTTCTCCACATCCGCCTGAATCTTCTGGAATTCCGGAGAGAACTGGTAGAAGGTGTTCTTCTTCATCATCATTTTCACCTTGCCCAGACTGTTCTCATAGCATGCCATCTCGGTGCGTGCCTGCTCGGAATGAACCGCCCTATCACGGATTTCATTCTCCCTGACATTGCGAAGGGTATCGCAGACTGTCTGCACCAAAGGGCAAACCACCAGATCGAAAAGATGATGACCCTGTATATATAAATAGGTGTTATGCTCGTTTACCCCCAGATTATTCAGATACTGGATCATATCCGGCAGCTCATCCTTGAACGTCTTGAAGCGGCGCTCCAGCTGGAAAAGCTTCGCCCTCACCTTCTTGGCGAGATAATTGATGGCCTGCTGAGGGTCCTGGATTCTGACCGATGGCAATACGATGACCTTGTCGAACTCTGCCATGTCAAAATGCATCGACATCTTGCGATGACGGATATAGAAGAGAAGATGCCACACGAAGAGCGGCCATATCGTACGGGAATATGCCTCCATGAATCTTTCGAAATCGAAGATATGGGTATCGTTCAGCGTCACCATCACGCAGGTTTCGTGCAACCCCTTGGAGTAACACTGGAAATTCTCAATGGCATAAGCGTAGGTATGGAAGATATAAGGATTCTCCAGCATCAACTGAGAAGCCTCGGTAGTACCCTGCCGCAGAAAATCGTAGTCGGCATCCACGCAGGCTATCATATCCTTGCCCACCCCTTTGAGCATATTGCTGATAGCCGCCTTCTTGCCGCGGTCGAGATGGTTGTTGCGAGTAGGAAGCAGGATTTCGAAATAGCGGGTCTCATCCTCAAACTTTCCCAGCACCGACCGCCAGAAGAAGACATCATCATAGCTCTCGACGTAAGCCACAATCTTGCGCCGAG
>USRA01000008.1 GCA_900557035.1 uncultured Prevotella sp.
GAAATCCGGTATACCCTCTTCCGGGTATCGGGGGTTTGAATCCCTCATCTTCCGCGAAACTTTTCTCCATACAAAAAAATCCGCAGAGAGTTATTCTAAACTCCTGCGGATTTGTTTTTTATCTAACTTTTATAACTTCCGTGATTACAACTGCTGCAAATATCTGTCTGCCTCGATAGCAGCCTTGGCACCAGAGCCGGCTGCAACAATGCCCTGACGATAAACCGGGTCGGCAACATCGCCGGCAGCAAAGATGCCAGGAAGATTGGTGCTCGCAGTACCAGGAACCACCTTGATGAATCCCTGCTCATCCAAATCGATGAAATCCTTGAAGAGATCGGTGTTAGGCTTATGGCCGATAGCCAGGAAGAAACCATCGATGGCAATATCAAACTTCTCCTCGTTGGCCTCACCCATGTGGCGAACCAGATGAGCTCCCTCTACTCCATTCTCTCCAAACAAGCCGAGCGTATTGGTCTCGAAAAGAATTTCGATGTTCTCCTTCTCCTTTACACGCTTCTGCATAATCTCAGAAGCACGGAGATAAGGCTTGCGCACAATCATATACACCTTCTTGGCAAGACCGGAAAGATACATCGCCTCCTCGCAGGCAGTATCACCACCACCTACTACGGCAACCGTACGCTTGCGATAGAAGAAGCCATCGCAGGTAGCACAGGCAGAAACGCCCTGTCCACGATATTTCTCCTCATCAGCCAGACCAAGGTACTTGGCAGAAGCACCAGTAGCGATAATCACGGTATCAGCCTCGATCTCGTTGCCACTCTCATCGGTAAGATGATAAGGGCGGGAAGAGAAATCCACCTTTGAAATGCTTCCGTCACGCAGATCCGCACCGAAGCGGGCAGCCTGCTCCTTCATGTCCATCATCATCTGAGTGCCATCCACGCCATTAGGATAACCTGGGAAGTTCTCTACTTCCGTGGTGATGGTAAGCTGACCGCCTGGCTGCATACCAGAATACAATACAGGATTGAGACCAGCTCTACCTGCATAAATGGCAGCAGTATATCCCGCAGGACCGCTACCTATAATCAAAGTCTTTACTTTTTCCATTATATTATTATTGTTGTTTTATTATGATCTTATGAGATTTATCGGATACCCACAATCTTATGCATCTGGAGTGAAAGCTGCCATTCCGGATGCCGCTTCACATAGTCGATGCAGCCGGAGAGGATAAAGCGGTTGCGGGCATCATTGCCCACATCGCAAGGCTGCAGATACTGATAGGTGGCTTCCAATCCATAATTGCTTACTTCGTGGGCGCCATCAAAGACCAGTTTCAGCTCATCCACCTTCTTCAAGGCAAGTTCGCCGCCCTCCGTGAAGTCCAACTTAGGCGAACAGGTAATCCAGTCGATGCCCTCGGGAACCACGTGGGTGCCGTTGGTTTCCATCGAAAGATAATATCCCTGCTGATGCAGGAGACGGATGAGTTCCGCATCCACCTGCAGGGTTGGTTCGCCACCGGTAAGAACGATGAAGCGGCAATCGCCACCCTTTTCCAGGCACGCAGCCAGGATGTCCTCTGCGCTCATCTCCTTATATCCCTTGAAATCGGTATCACAGAAAGGACATTTCAGATTGCAGCCGCTCATACGAACAAACACGGCTGGCCTGCCCGACCATCTTCCTTCTCCCTGAAGGGAATAGAATATCTCGTTAACTTTATACATTTTTCCTTAATATTAAAAAGCTTTTGCCCTTACAGGGCGCATTGCTGATTGCGACTCTACCCAGGGCGATGCCCTGGGCTAGGAGCTTTTGGGCCTTCAGCCCGTTCTTGAACCACTTGGGGAACCACTTGCAAAAGCACTTGGGGATGTTCAACAAATTACCAGCTCCGATTTTAAGGAACCAGATGCTCGATTCCTCTGATTTTCTCCTCGTCAACCACCACGGCAGTATTGCCGAAGCTCTCCTGCACCGTAGCCTTATAGCACTCTGGGAAGAGATTCACGAGCCATCTTCCGATATTCTCGGCGGTAGGATTGAAATCAAACACCTCATTGAGATTGGCGTGATCCATCTTGCCATGCACCGCTTTCTTGACATGGGTAAAATCTATCACCATGCCATCCTGGTTCAACTCTCGGCCCACAAAAAAGAGTTCTATCTGCCAGTTGTGACCATGCAGACTGCTGCACTTACTCTCGTAACTGAGGGCAAGCGAATGGGCTGCTGATATTTCTAATTTCTTTGAAATGAAGTAAATCATCTGTTATTTCTTGTCTTATTTCTTGTCGTTTAACTTTGCAAAGATACATTAATTCATTTAGAATACAAAATAAAACCGAAAGTTTTTTTCTTTCTTAAAGAATTTATTGCTATCTTTGCACCCATAAAAGGAATGAGGGCGCTTGACGCATCCCATGACGCATCTGATAATAACAAAAAAGACGCATCTGATAATAACAAAAAATAAGATAATGAATACAATTAAGAAAATTGTACTTACAGGTGGTCCTTGCGCAGGTAAAACCACTGCGCTGGTAAAAATAATCGACCACTTCTCTGGCCTTGGATACAAGGTGTTTACGATTCCTGAGGTTCCTACCATGTTCACCCAGGCAGGTATGAACTATCTCACCAAAAACGAGAAGTTCTTCTTCGAGGGAGAAAAAGCTACCTTCCTGACTCAGATCGGACTGGAAGAAAGCTTCACCAAAATGGCGGAAACCATCGACAAGCCGGTCATCATCGTCTGCGACCGTGGCACGATGGATATCTCCACCTATCTGACAGAAGACTTTTGGAACCGCATTATCTCCGAGCAGGGATACACCAACACCCAGTTGCGTGAACGCTACGATGCCGTACTGCATCTGGTTTCTGCCGCAGATGGCGCTGAACAATTCTACACCACAGCCAACAATGCCCAGCGAGTGGAAAAGGCTGACGAAAAGGGATTGCAGATAGCCAGGGAACTGGACAAGAGAATCGTTTCCGCCTGGAAGGGCCATCCACATCTGAGAGTAATCAACAACCACGAGGACTTCAACAACAAGCTGAACCGTGTGCTCAAGGAGATCAGCAATGTGCTGGGTATTCCGCAACCTATCGAGGAGGAGAGAAAGTATATCGTGAAACTGACCGGCGAAGTGCCAAACGCCATCGACAGCGATATCGTTCAGACCTATCTTTCGGGAGAACCAGGCAGTGAGATCCGTCTCCGTCGCCGCGGATTCGAAGGTGGCAAATACGTATATGTTCACACCACCAAGAAGCGCGTAGCCGACAACGAACAGATTGAGACCGAGCGACAGATCAGCGCCAATCTCTACGAGAATATGCTCCAGCAGGCTGACCCTTACCGTGCTACCATCCGCAAGCACCGCAAGAGCTTTATCTGGAAAGGCCAGTACTTCGAGCTGGATTCATTCTCTGAGCCAGTAAAAGACCTGATGATCCTGGAAACCAAAGGCATCGCAAAACGCGAGAGCGTGAAGTTTCCTCCTTTCATCCAGGTGCTCGAAGACATCACCGGCAATACACATTATTACAATTACAACATCGCTCTGAAGCGATAATAAAAAAGAAGCTTATGAAATTTATCGGTATTATTCCAGCAAGATACGCTTCAACGCGTTTCCCTGGCAAGCCTCTTGCCATGCTTGGTGGCAAGCCTGTTATTCAGCATGTATATGAAAAGGTGGCTGCTGTTTTAGAAGAAGCATACGTGGCTACTGACGATGAGCGCATTTTCAATGCTGTGGAAGCTTTTGGCGGTAAGGCGGTAATGACCCGTACTGACCACAAGAGCGGAACCGACCGTATAGAGGAAGCCATCGAGAAGATAGGCGGCGACTGGGATGTCATCGTTAACGTACAGGGCGATGAACCTTTCGTGGCAAAGAGCCAGCTGGAAACCATCTGCCATTGCTTCGATGACCCAACCACCCAGATTGCGACCTTGGGCAAAGCGTTCACATCTATGGAGGCGGTAGAGAATCCAAATAGTCCGAAAATCGCAGTCAGCAACCAGGGCTTCGCTCTCTACTTCTCCCGCAGCGTCATCCCATACGTACGTGGCAAGGAGCGAGAGGAGTGGCTCCAGCATTTCCCTTACCTCAAGCATCTGGGCATCTACGCCTATCGCAAGGAAGTGCTCAGAGAGGTAACCCAGCTACCACAAAGTTCTCTCGAAATTGCAGAAAGCCTGGAACAGCTGCGCTGGTTGCAGAACGGATACAAGATCAAGGTGGGAACCACAGACGTTGAGACCGTGGGAATCGATACCCCGGAAGATCTCCAGCGCGCTGAGGAGTTTCTGAAAGAAGGACATTAAATAATTCTTCCCTTAAAGGAATTACTTTCTACCTTTAAAGGAAAATGTTTCTAGAGTTAGTAAAAATCTTCGTTCAGCGACGTTGAATCTCCATTCAGCGTCGTTGAATGCACGTTCAGCGACGTTGAATGTCGGTTCAACGATTTTGAACGGAACTTTCTTCTAGCCTTAAAAACAATTTCAACCGTACAGGTCGAAAAGATTCAGGAATATAGAAATGAACAAGATAGAAACGATTGTCAGAAACTATATCGTGCGCCACGGAATGGGAAAGCACGACGGCTCTTATATTGTTGCCCTCTCGGGAGGAGCAGACAGTGTGGCTCTGCTCCTGATTCTCAAGAACCTGGGGATGCCCATCCATGCAGCCCACTGCAACTTTCACCTGCGTGGCGAAGAAAGCGAGCGCGACGAACAATTCTGCGTAGATCTCTGCGAGCGTGAAGGCATCTGCCTGCATCGCATCCACTTCGATACCCTCACCTATGCCGAAAAGCACAAGGTGAGTATCGAGATGGCTGCCAGGGATTTGCGCTACCGCTATTTCGCTCAACTCGCCCGAGACATCGAAGCCGACGGCATCTGCGTGGCACATCACAGAGATGACAACGTGGAAACGCTCCTGCTCAATCTGCTGAGAGGTTCGGGGGTGGATGGACTCGCTGCCATCGCTCCCAAAAACGGAAACATCCTGCGCCCCCTACTCTGCATCAGCCGTCAGGACATCCTGGACTATCTCGCAGAAAAGGGGCAAGACTACATGACCGACTCCACCAACCTGGAAGATGATGCCCTGCGCAACAAGATCCGCCATCACGTGATTCCGCTGTTGGAAACGCTGAACCCTGCTGCCAGGGAGAACATCGCCCAATCGGCTAGATACCTCAGACAGGCTAAGATGATGCTCGATGATGCTGTGGGCGTACCATCGCAGCCAGATGATTCCAGTACATCACAGCCCGATGATTCCGGCAATATCATAACCATCGGCAAGCAACTCGTGATGCAGGCGGCAAGTCCGGAGTTCATGCTCCATCAGCTCATCGGCTGCTATGGTTTTCATGGTGATACCATCGACGGCATCATAGAAAGTATGAACAGCCAGGACGGTGGAATAGGCAAGATTTGGAAAAGCAACGAATACATGCTTTGCATCGACCGCGAAAAGCTGCTCGTTACACCCCTGAAAGAAATGGATAACCTGCAGAAAGAAAGAGCTTTCCGCCTTCCGGAAGAAGGAAATTACAGTCTTGCAGGAAACACGAGAATCAGGATCCGACGCTACCCTCGCACAGCCGACTTTACGCCAAGCAAGGAAAGCCATCGCATCACCCTGGATGCCAATCAGGTAAGTTTCCCGCTCACCTATCGACTCTCCCAACAGGGCGACAGATTCAAACCTTTCGGCATGAAGGGAACGAAGCTGGTAAGCGACTATCTGACAGACCGCAAGCGAAACTATATGGAGAAAATGAGTCAACATGTACTGACCGACAAGACAGGCGAAATCATCTGGCTCATCGGAGAAAGAACATCAGACCACTGCAGAATCACCCCCGACACCCAATCCATCCTGAAGATAGAACTGGAGGTAAATCCAGAAGTCTAATAAAACAACAGATAAAACAAGAACTATAGATATATAGAAGATAAGGGAGAGAAAAGAAATATAGGAGGAATTGAAACAATGACAAACAACAGAAAGAAAGGCATCAGAATAGCTGGTGCCCTATTTATCATTTTACTTTGCGCCCTGGGATTTTGGACTTACCGCTGTCTGAATCCCACAAGAGAACAGGTGCAGGCAGCCAAAGCCAGAATAGAAGCCTACAGCTGCTATGAAATAAGAAGAAACGGCAAAACCATGCTGCGATTCGACGAAGATACCACCACACTGGCAGCAACCTTCATGAACCGCTGGGCACTCGTTCCTTCATGCCAGGGACGACTCGCTGCGTCCAACAATACCGACATCACCCGAAACCGCTATCAGGGACTCGATGCAGACAGTGTGCTGGTAGAGAAAGTGGATTCACTCGACAGTCTCTACAAGGATTCGAAATGGAAAGAAAGCGAGCTGGCATACTATATCCACTCCCACAGCGTAATGGATCTGGGATACAACAGAATCTGCGCCTTCGAAAACCGCGAGAAGGTGTTGAGAGATTCTGCCAAGAAGATGCTCGACTCGCTGCATCATATCCAGGGAAAAACGCCTTCTGACAAGTCAAACCAGAAAGACGGCAAACTGGTATTGGTACACCTTATTAAATATAAGGCATTCTACACCGATGAAAACGGCAAGCCCCGAAGCGAAGACTGCAAGCTCATCCAGACAAATACAGATGAAAGAAAAGGCAGACAGTACTGCCACCTCTTTCAGCTGGCATCAGAAACGACCCCTGACGGTATCTACGGCATTGCCCCCCGCACAGCCATCGGAATCGTAACCCTGCAGGGAGCTACCCACCGAGACACCATCAACTATGAACAGCGCCATGACTCACTGGGGTATTTCTCGGGCAGCTACGACAGTCTCTACCAGGCAGAAGGCTACGGCACCTGGATAGGCCACGACGGTTCCTACTACGAAGGAGAATGGAAGAATGGAGAAAGAAACGGATGGGGATTCAGCATCTCACCCAAGAAGCCTCTGAGAGTGGGCGAATGGAAGAAAGACAAATACAAGGGAGAGCGACTGGTATATACCTCACAGCGAATCTATGGCATCGACATCTCGAAATACCAGCACATCAAGGGCAGAAAGCGATATCAGATAAACTGGAAGAAACTGCGCATCACGCATCTGGGAAACATCAGCAGAAAGACCGTGGCAGGCAACGTAAACTACCCGATCCGCTTCATCTACATCAAGAGCACAGAGGGTAAATCAATCGTGAATCCTTACTATAAGAAAGACTATAGCGCAGCTCGCGCACATGGCTATAAAGTAGGCACTTACCACTTCTTCAGCACCAGGACTCCAGCTGCTGCCCAGGCGAATCATTTCCTCAGACACAGCTGCATCAGGAGAGGAGATTTCCCGCCGGTTCTCGACCTGGAGCCATCGCATAGCCAGATCAGCAAGATGGGAGGTCCGGGCGTTCTCTTCGCAAGAGTAAGAACCTGGTTAAGACTGGTGGAAAGAGCCACGGGCGTAAAACCAATCCTCTACATCAGTCAGATCTTCGTAAACCGGTATCTGCCTGCAGCACCTGACCTGAAACGTGACTATAAAATATGGATTGCCCGCTATGGCGAATACAAGCCAGACATCCACCTGGTATATTGGCAGCTATGCCCGGATGGCCGTGTGGCAGGCATCCACGGAGCCGTAGATATCAATGTATTCAATGGCTATCAAGATGCATTCACAAAATTCTCTCAAAATGAGGTAGTTAGATAAAATATCGAAAAATCAAGTATTTTTAGTTAAATTATGTTGTAGAAAAATACAACCTATCACATTTTTTACTAACTTTGTGGAGTTTAGTAACAAAATTTGGGGGTAGGATCATCATGAGACAACTTAAGATACAAAAGAGCATAACCAATCGAAATAGTGAAGCACTTGATAAATATCTGGTAGAGATCGGCAGAGCGCCAATGATCTCTATAGAGGAAGAGATAGAGCTGGCACAGCAGATAAGAAAGGGAGGTAGAGTTGGCGAAAGAGCTAAGAACAAATTGGTAGAAGCCAACTTGAGATTCGTGGTGTCTGTGGCAAAACAGTATCAGCATCAGGGACTCACACTCACCGATCTTATTGACGAAGGCAACATCGGACTCATCAAGGCTGCAGAACGCTTCGATGAGACCCGCGGATTCAAATTCATCTCCTATGCTGTATGGTGGATTCGCCAGAGCATCCTCCAGGCAATAGCAGAACAGAGCCGCATCGTGAGACTGCCTTTGAACCAGGTGGGTTCGCTCAACAAGGTAAACCAGGAAATCAACCGATTTGAGCAGGAAAACCAGCGCCGCCCTAGCGTAGAGGAACTGTCTGCCCGCACCGGTGTAGATGAAGATAAAATCTCTCAGAGTATGATGGCTAGCGGTCATCATGTAAGCATCGATGCACCATTCGGCGAAGACGATGACAACTCGATGGCAGACGTAATGTCGAGCGGAGATGACAGCCGTACCGACAAGCACGTGGATCATGAGAGTATGGCTCAGGAGCTGAAACAGGTTCTCAACAAATGTCTGAAGGAAAGAGAGCGCAAGATCGTATGCGCCTGCTTCGGTATCGACGAGACCGAGAAGGGGCTGGAAGAAATAGGAGACAAGATGGGATTGACACGCGAAAGAGTTCGACAGATCAGAGAGAAGAGCATCACCAAGCTCAGAGAATCCGGCAAGATTGGTATCCTGATGAAATATCTGGGATAAAGATAAATATGAAGATACAACTGATTCGCATCATAGCGGCTATCATCCTTTTGACTATCAGCTTTCCTCTGGCAACAGATGCCAGAAAAGTGAAGACTAAAGACGCCATCACAGACTCTGTGATGCAGCGTATCTTCTGTTATGCCCAAAAGATAGATACCACGGGAAGAGGAAGCCATTCGAGCTATGCCTACACCAAATTCCAGATGCGTACCAACAAGCGAAACGCCACCCTGGCTCTCGTTCCTACCATGTACGCCATCTCCTACGGAGCAGGCAGAAAGTTCATCAGCGAATTCTACAACCGCATCGAAGTGAATGAGAAGGGAGCACCTGTCATCCACCGACTGCTCAATCTCAGTACCATTCCACACCGCAAAAGTACGATGAGCGCCGCGCTCAACTACATGACGCCGAATGTGTATGGAGAAAACCTCTTTCAGGAGAACATCCTCTCCCCTTTCCATCGTTCCAACAGACGATACTACAAGTACTCCGTCACGCCACTGCTCTATGGTATGGCTCAGGTTTACGCCTACCCACGCATCAAAAACACCCAGCTGGTAGAGACCAGGGCGATCGTCCGCATCCAAAACGGACAGATTCAGATGTGCGACTTCGAGGGAGAATACGATATGACCCGTTTCTACATCTCCGTAACGATGGGCAAGGAAGGCTTCAAGTCGCTGGGACCTGTCAAGTGTGACATGCGCGCCAACTTCAGTTTCATGGGCAATAAGATTACCGGGAAATACACCACCATATATGATCTGCCAAAAGTTCTGGAAGATACTATCAGGAATAGCGCAGATACCGCCATGATGTCAAAAGTACGCCCCATCAAGCTGAATACCGATGAGGAAATGATCTATCGCATCTATTACGGCAGACAGGAAGAGCGAAAAAGGAAAGCCGCAGCACTGGGAGAAAAAAAGAAAGATTTCGCAAAAGATGTGCTCTGGGAAATCGTGGGCGATAACCTGCTGAACAGAATTTCCAGCGACTTCGGCAAAAAGCAACAGGGCTATTTCCGCATCGACCCATTGTTCAATCCATTATATATGGGATATTCGGAATCCAAGGGTGTGGTGTATAAGTTCAAGATCAACGCACAGTATGCCTTCAATGACAACATCAAGCTTTCTGCCGGAATAAAAGGCGGTTACAGTTTCCGCCAGCATCGTTTCTACTACAGAATTCCTGTCAAATTCAGCTACAATACCCGTCACGAGGGTTATCTGCAGCTGGAAATCGGTAACGGCAACCGCATCAATACCAACAAGCTGGCTCGCCAGGCGTTGGGATACATGGATCCGAAAGACAGCATCGGAGGTTTCTCGCCAGCGGAGATACCTTCTCTTCTGCTAGGAAAATCCACCTTTACGGAATTCAAGGATAATTACATGCGACTCACCAATCACTGGCGCATCTCCCCACATTGGGCGATGGAACTGGGAATGGTAGCGCACAACCGCATTGCCATCCGTCCGGACTTCTATCAATCCATAGGCTATCCGGATAAATACAAGTCTGTGGCTCCTGCCATCGGAATAGAATGGAGACCGAAAGCAGAGAAAGGCATCGTGCTGAAACTCGACTATGAGCAAGGTTTCAAAAACCTGCTGGGCAGCAACATCGACTACGGAAGAGCAGAGTTTGATGCCCAGACGATACTCTATTCTTCCCGCAGGCAATCGTACTCGATGCGTTTCGGAACAGGTTTCTATACCCGAAGAGGAGCACACTGGGACTTCGTTGATTACACCAACTTCCACGACAATAACATTCCGGGAGGCTGGAACGATGAATGGTCGGGCGATTTCGAACTGCTGTCGTCTTACTGGTATAATGCCAGCAACTATTACCTGCGTGCCAACTTCACCTATGAATCTCCGATGATTCTTGCCGCCTGGCTTCCGCTGATAGGCAGATATGTAGAATCAGAAAGACTCTATACCAGCGGTCTGGTGGTAAAACACCTCTACCCTTATACAGAATGGGGCTATGGTGTAAGCACGCGTCTGATGTCGCTCGGCTTCTTCGCAGCATTCAGACAGGGAAAGTTTGATGGCGTAGGCTGCCGCTTCGGCTTCGAACTCTTCAGAAACTGGTAGAATCCGCTACGGGATATTCCCCAATCAATCAAGAAATAAAAAGAACAATATATGAAATCACAACTCACCGTTTACAAGGCAAGTGCGGGCTCGGGTAAGACCTTTACCCTTGCCCGCGAATACATGACCCTGGTGATAGACAATCCCCACGCCTATCGCACCATCCTGGCTGTAACCTTTACCAACAAGGCTACAGAAGAGATGAAACTGCGTATTCTCGGACAGCTCTATGGCATTGCCCACGAGCTTCCCGAATCAGATCAGTATCTTGTACAGATACATGCAGCACTCCCCCATCTTTCGGAAAAACAGATCAGAAAGAATGCGGAAGAGGCTTTGCGCCTGCTCATCCACAACTACAACTATTTCAGAGTAGAAACCATCGATACCTTCTTTCAGAGTGTCTTGCGAAATCTGGCACGAGAACTCGACCTCACAGCCAACCTGCGTATCGGGCTGAACGATTATCAGGTGGAACAGCAAGCTGTGGATGAACTGATAGAAAGCCTGGAAAGCACCGACAAACTGCTTTTCTGGATCATGGATTACATCAAGGAAAACATCGCAGACGACAAGAGCTGGAATGTGATCGGCCAGATCAAGTCGTTCGGTGAACACATCTTCCGTGATTACTACAAGGAGCACGCCGACGAGCTGTCAAAGCGAATGGAAGAAGAAGGCTTCTTCGAAGCATTCAAAGACAAGATGAAGGATACCCGAAACCAGGCTAAAGAAAAATTCGAAGAAATCGCATCTTCCTTTTTCGATGCGCTGGAAGAGGAAGGATATTCGGCTGATGACCTCAACAACAAGACAAGGGGTATCTGGAGCTACTTCAATAAATTGAGAAATGGAAAATACGGAGACGATGACGTCAGCAACATGACTTTAGATAAATGTATGGATAGTCCGGAAAACTGGGTCAAGAAGTCGGAAGTCAAGAACAATTCTCCACTCTATCAGCATGTGGTGAATACTCTCTATCCAATCCTCCAGTTCTCGGAAGAGCATCGCCACATGCTCGAAAGAATGTACAAGAGCGCCAACCTCACCATCAGACACCTCAACCAGCTGCGCCTCTTGGGCAGCATAGACAAGAAGGTGAGAGAAATGAACCAGGAGGCTAACCGCTTCCTGCTCAGCGACACACAGACATTACTTCACTCACTCATCCAAGGCAGCGACTCACCTTTCATCTTCGAGAAAATCGGTACCCAGCTGAACCACGTGATGATAGACGAGTTTCAGGATACCAGCACCATACAGTGGAAAAACTTCAAGGTGCTGCTGGAAGAAACGATGAGCCGAGAAGATGCAGGCAACCTGATTGTAGGAGATGTAAAACAGAGTATCTACCGCTGGCGTTCGGGCGACTGGCGACTTCTCAACAACATAGAAGATCAGTTTGACAATCCGAAGAAACAACTGGATGTAGAGACCCTTGCCACCAACTATCGCTCAGACCGCAATGTCATCAACTTCAACAATGCCTTCTTCGTTGAAGCTGCCCAGCAGGAATATAACGAACTGGCAGCAACGATACCGGAAACAGCCAAGCAACTGCTTACTGCCTATGCCGATGTAGAACAGGAAGTTCCGGAGAAGAAAAAGATTCAGGGATATGTTGAAGTGCGACTCCTCAAGACACAGGAAGAGGACGATGAAAATGATGCAGAAAATAAAGAAGACCGCATGATGCAACTCTGTCTGCAAACAGTAGATAAGTTGACTGCACGTGGTGTTCCAACCCATCGTATCGCAATTCTCGTGCGCAACAACCGCACCATCCAGGATATCGCAGCATACTTTATGGAGCATTCAGACTATGAGATGGTTTCAGACGAGGCATTCCGTCTCGACGCTTCGCAGGCAGTACAAATACTCATCACAGCCCTGAAGCTGCTGACACACCCTGCCAACGATATTGCCCGCGCCACACTCTTGAAGTTTGCCCATACTTATCTGAATGATGAAAAGGTGGTTGAACTGATCACAGAGAATCGACAGAAATTGCAGGAGATGCCTTTACTCGACCTGACCGAAAAATTGTTCACGGAACTTCACCTTGGCGAGATAGAAGATATGAAAGCGCAAAGTGCCTACGTATGTGCCTTCTACGACAAGTTGAATTCCTTCCTGACAGACAACAGCAGCGACATCGAGGCGTTTCTCCAGGAATGGGAAAACAATCTTCACGAAAAAAGCATTCATAGTGACGGCATCGAGGGTATCCGACTCATCACCATCCACAAGAGTAAGGGACTGGAATTCGACCATGTCATCATGCCATACTGCGACTGGCAACTGGAGAAAGCCAACACCATCTGGTGTACCCCTCAGGAAGCTCCTTACAACGAACTCCCTCTGGTACCTGTAGATTTCAGTGCCAAACAGATGAAAGGAAGTATCTATGAAAATGACTACCATCACGAGCATCTGCAGAACATCGTAGATAATCTGAACCTGCTCTATGTGGCATTCACCAGAGCCAGTCATAATCTCTATGTCTTCGGCAAACGCGCATCTACCGCCTACCGTTCGGGAATCATCGAAAAATCACTGGAAACAGTTGCTGAGAAGCTGAAGCAAAATGCAGAGAAAGAAGCATACGAAATGCTTACCGACGCGGTAAATGTAGAGTTGGAAGGCATCAGTACAGATAGCAAGACCAACGACATCATCTTTAAATATGGCGAACCGGTGGTACCGAAGCAAAAAATAGTAATGGACATGAAAATCAACAGAAATGTCTTTACGATGCCTGCAGAAATGATGCACATAGACATCAATGTTTCGCCTAAGCTGCCAGAATTCAGACAGAGTAACAAGAGCCGCGACCTCATCAAAGGAGATGAACAGGAAGAGCAGCAGAAATTCTATATCAAGATGGGTACAGTACTGCACAGTCTCTTCTCTACCATCCGCACAAGAGATGATATAGAAGGAGCACTGAAACAGCTGGAACTTGATGGAGTTCTCTACGATGAAAACATTTCGCGCGAGAGAGTTGAGAAGATGATTCGCAAACGTCTGGAATCAGACAAGGTAAGCGACTGGTTCTCTGACCGATGGAAGGTTTTCAATGAGTGTTCCATCATCAGCACAGACAAGAACGGGAATATGGTAGAGCACCGCCCAGACCGAGTGATGAAAGATGAGCACGAAACCGTGGTGGTAGATTTCAAATTCGGTAAACCGAAGCCGGAGTACCACGACCAGATAAAAGGCTATATGAAGCTGCTCGAAAGTATGGGACACGCTCATGTCAAGGGCTACCTCTGGTATGTTTATCCGAACAAAATAGAAGAAGTATTATAGATGAATAAAAGAAATGCAAAGATAATAAAAAACAATATACAATGAAAGCATTCTTGAAAACAGTAGCCCAGGATATGCTGGCAAAATACGGCACCAACATGAGCGACATCGCTGTGGTTTTTCCAAACAAACGTGCAGCGCTCTTCCTCAATACCTATCTGGCGCAATTGGCCGGCAAGCCGATCTGGACTCCCACATACATCACCATCAGCGACCTCTTCCGCCGACACTCCGACCTGAAGGTTGCTGACCCTATCAAGTCTATCTGCGACTTGCACAAGGTATTCGTAGCATGCACAGGCATTGATGAGACCCTCGACCACTTTTACGGTTGGGGGCAGCTCCTTCTTGCCGATTTTGACGATGTAGATAAGAATATGGTAGATGCCAAACTGCTCTTTGCCAATCTGAGTGACATCCACGAACTCGACGATGTTTCTTATCTCACAGACTATCAGAAAGCTATGATCAAGAAATTCTTCAGCAATTTCTCTGATGATCACAATACAGAACTGAAGAAGCGATTCCTGCAGTTATGGTCACATTTCTACGATATCTACGTAGGATTCAACCAGAAACTGGCCAAACAGAAACTGGCTTATGAAGGAGCACTCTATCGCAAGGTAGTAAACGATGAAGATATAGACTTCCATTACAAGAAGTATCTCTTCATCGGTTTCAATATGATGCAGATAGTAGAACAGACACTATGCGACCGACTGCTGAAACAGGGCAAAGCCCTTTTCTACTGGGATTACGACAAGTACTATATGGAGGGACAAAATGAAGCCGGCCACTACATCCGTCAGTATCTGAAGCACTATCCCAACGAACTTGCCAGCTATCCGCAGAAAGACATCTACGACAACATGTCGAAGAACAAGGATATCACCTACATATCCGCACCAACAGAGAACATCCAGGCCAGATACGTAAACGCCTGGCTCAAGGAGCACAACCGCTACAAGATGGGGCGCAATGTAGCCATCGTTCTGAGCGATGAAAACCTCTTGCAGAGTGTGATACATTCACTTCCGGAAGAGGTGAAAAGCGTCAATATCACGATAGGCTATCCTTTGCAGCAAACACCTTTCTACAGTCTCATCCAGCAGCTCATCCAGTTGCAGGGAACAGGTCATCCACAGCATAGCGAGACCTACCGTCTTCATTATGTGCTTACAGCATTGCGCCATCCCTATACGAGATTCATCAGCTCACGGTATGCCGACCTGCTTGAAAAGCTGGAAGAACAGAAACGCTTCTACCCATCGCGCGATTTCCTCAGCATGGATGGAGACGAAGGACTCTCTCTGCTTTTCAGAAACCTGGAAGAGCAGACGGCAGAAGCCACGCAAAGCAGCTACAACAAGCAGCTCATCAGCTACTTGCTTGATATTCTGCGCATGATAGGAACCCAGGCGAAGGATTTGAATGATCCGCTATTTCACGAATCACTCTATCGAACCTACACCCTACTCAACCGCCTGCAGGAACTCATCACATCCGGTGACCTTGAGGTAGATCCCATCACTCTGGAGCGACTGATACAGCAGCTCATCCAGACCACAAGCATACCATTCCATGGCGAGCCGGCAGAAGGAATACAGGTAATGGGTGTACTCGAAACCAGAAACCTCGATTTCGACCATATTCTGGTTCTATCCTGCAACGAAGGCAAAATACCAAAGGGTGTGAACGATTCTTCATTCATCCCTTACTCCCTGCGCAAGGCTTACGGTCTCACCACCGTAGAAAACAAGGTAGCCATCTTTGCCTACTACTTTCACAGTATGCTGCAGCGTGCCCACGACATCACGCTTACCTACAACAATGCTACGGAAGATGGTCAATCGGGCGAGATGAGCAGATTCATGCTCCAGCTGATGGTAGAAAGTCAGCATCCTATCGTTCGGAAGACTCTCATCGCCGGTCAGAAACCCCTTCGCCCGGCATACGACGAAGAGCCAAAGACCGAAGAAGTGATGAAGGTACTTGACGACGTAAGAATGCTCACACCTACTTTTCTCAATACATACCAGAGATGCCAGAAGCAGTTCTATTATAAATATGTAAAGGGATTGCTGGAACCGGATGAAATAGATGAAGACGAAGTAGATAACCGCATCTTCGGAAACATTTTCCATCGGGCAGCAGAACTCTTCTACTATGGCTTTGCCAGCAAGAGCGATATCCAGACAGATGAGAAAGGCAAGCAGCAGCTCATCCGCCCAATCGTCATCACAGCAGACAACCTGGATCAGGCTATGAAGGATAAGATGCTGGTAGATAGACTGGTAGATCAGGCCTTCAGAGAAGAACTCTTCAAGGTAGGCAACAACGACTATCATCCGAAATACAACGGTCTGCAACTCATCAACAAAGAGGTAATAGCCAGCTATTTGCGACAGCTCATCTCCATAGACAGGCGCCAGACACCATTTACCATCATCGGTATGGAACTGGTAGTTTCAGATATACTGAAAGTCAACACAAGCAGAGGCGAAAAGCAGTTCAAGATTGGTGGTTTCATCGACCGTCTGGATGCCATATCTCCTATATCGAACATCTCGGAACGCATCAGAGTTATCGATTACAAGACGGGAAGAGCACAGACCACACATCCCAAGGCTATAGCTGAGATGTTCTCGGCAACTCCCCAGGCACTGAGCAAGCATACGGATTATTATCTGCAGGCTTTCCTCTACTCGATGATCATCAAGAACAGCAAAAGATACAATTCTGCACAGGAACCCGTGTCACCAGGCTTGCTGTTTATACAGAATGCAGGCGCAGAAGACTACGACCCAACCCTTAAACTAGGCAGGGAAAAGATAGAAGATATTGCAACGTATGAAGAAGACTTCATGACGCATCTCCGCAGTCTGATAGCCGACATCTACAATCCTGCATTGCCACTGCGCCCTACCAGCGACAAGAAACGCTGCGAGTATTGCCCGTACGCCGGACTATGCAAATAGGTATTGCAGAATGTTAAAATGAGAAATATTTGGGAGCAAAATTTGTTTCTTCAAATATTTCTCTGTATTTTTGCAGTAGAGAGAGCACACTGCGCAATCACGCAAGAGTTTCTCTCGGCAGAAAATTGCATCAAAAACATCATTCATGAATTAAAAGACCCAAAGGAGATATGACAGAGAAAGAAATCAATAAGTTGGTAAGCGATAACATCAACTACGTAAAATCGGTAGCCAACCACTATCGTGGTAATGGTGTTGACTTCGATGACTTGGTTAGCGAAGGAACTTTGGCGATGCTCACGGCAGCTCAAAAATACGATGCCGAACGCGGTTCGCAGTTTGTGGCTTATGCATCCCCTTTCATTCGCAAGGCGATGCAGCAGACAATCGACAAGCAGGCAGCACTCTATCGTGTACCAAAGGATCAGAAGAAGCATGCTCCACGCAATGCTACAAAAGCTGTTTCCATCGATGCCCCTATCAGTGAGGGAAACAAGTACACCCTACTCGACATCCTTATCAACAAAGATGCCCAGCCAGCAGACGACAATACAGCCTTCACCCAGATGCTCAACGACTTGGAACGTTGCGTTGGAGAACTGGAAGAACGCGACCGCATAGTCATTTCTAAGTTCTATGGTATAGGAATGGCACATGAAACACTGGCAGAAATAGCAGAAGACCTGCAGCTGAAGCGAGAGCGTGTGCGCCAGATCAGAGACAAGGCGATACGCCAGATATCAAAGAATACAACCAGTAAGGTGCTCAAGCATTTTCTTAGGAAATAAAGTCAGATGATTATCTCTCTTAAATTCCAGAGAATATAGATTGTAATACAAAATAAAAATGGCTGTACAAGAAATTGTCCTGTACAGCCATTTTTATATGAGCGGTATTGCTTCAATAAGACGCAGTTACTTTGGCTGTGAATGTTCGAGGCGATACTGACGTGGAGTTATGCCCAAACGCTTGTAAAAGTTTGCATAGAAACTTTGACGAGTGCTGAATCCAGCCATCTCACTGATATCTTCCACGCTCATCTTTGCGTAGCGCTTATCTGTGAGAAGCGACATTGCATCGTTTACACGATAATCATTAACTAACTCTGAATAATTCTTGTGGAATCGAGTTGCACACACTGCCGAAATATAACGAGAGTTCGTGCTCAGGTCCTCAGCCAACTTCTTAGAGTTGTACTCAGGATCCTTGTATTTTCTCTCCGTTACAATCAGACGGATAATCTCATCACGGAGGCGGTCTTTAGTCTCCTCACTCAGCAAGGTTTGATATCTCGCTGACTTCTCTTTTTTGGGTTGAATGTTATACTTAGCCATAATGCGTAATAAATTAATACAACAAAGGTACGGCAAAAATATCAAACTACCAAATTTTTTGGCACTTTTTTGAAAAAAACTATAAAAATAATTGTCTATCTCGAAAATTATTCCTAATTTTGCATACAGATACATTATTAATATAGAAATTTTAAACATTAAATATTGAAAAGTTCAACGTTCGTATGAAGCAAATTATATGGTTTGTTAAGACTTATGCTACGTTTGTAGTATTGTTTGTTTTGCAGAAGCCGCTGTTCCTCTTTTTGGAAAAGGGTTCTGCCACACAACCTGTCGACAATATCTTCACGGAGTTGCCTGCTGTTATCTGGCATGGACTTCCACTCGATTTATCGATGGCAGGATACTTATCTGTGATTCCAGGTTTACTTTCCATTGCCGTGGTATGGCTGAAAAGAGACCTGGTTAAACCAATTATGAACATCTACTTCATAATTGCCTCACTCTTCATCACTTGCAGCTTCCTGCTTAACACAAGTCTTTATCCATACTGGAAGTATCCATTGGATAGTACTCCACTCTTCTACTTCTTCACTTCACCGGCTGATGCCATCGCCAGTGTAAGCATCTGGCAAGTGATTCTTTCAATTGTCATATTGATTGTTCTGACCATTGGAGTTTGGTTCACATTGCGAATGCGAGGCGAGAAACGCCAGCAATACAGTCGCTACGGCTACGGATATGGAAGACTCGGAAGTGGTAAAAGAAATCGATTCGATGACTTCGACCGCCATCGTGGTCGTACATCCATCATACTCCTCCTGCTCACAGGCTTACTCTTCTTGCCTATCAGAGGTGGCATCACCGTTTCTACGATGAACACGGGACAGGCATACTACAGCCAGAACGCATTTCTGAACCACTCAGCCGTGAATCCGCTGTTCAGCCTCATGGAATCGATTACTCACCAGGAGGACTTCGCCTCACAGTATCGCTTCATGAAGGATAAAGAGGCTGACAAGATATTCGCGACGATGACAAGTACAAGCGACGAGAACACCTACCCTTTGCTCAATGAGGCAACCTTCAAAAAGGGAACTCCTGATATTCTCATTGTCATTATGGAAAGTTTTGCCAGCGACATCATGCCGTCCATGGGTTCATACAAGGATGTAGCCGTATGCCTGGATTCCATCGCCCAGCAGAGTATTCTATTTACAAGATTCTATGCCAACAGTTTCCGCACGGACAGAGGTTTGGTTTCCATATTGAGCGGCTATCCTGCACAGCCCACAACCAGCATCATGCGCTATCCACGCAAGACTAGCCAGTTGCCATCCATAGCCCGCAACCTGGCGAAATACAAGAATTACAAGACCACCTATTATTATGGTGGAGATGCAGATTTCTGCAATATGCGCTCCTATCTTGTTTCTCAGGGTTATCAGCATATCATTTCTGATGCCAACTTCCCGATAGAAGACAAGCTGAGCAAATGGGGTGTACCAGACCATATTCTGGCAGCCAAAATGATAGAAGACATCAAGGCACAGCAGAATGAGAAGCATCCTATGCTGAGGATATTGCAAACTTCCAGCAGCCACGAGCCTTTCGAGGTGCCTTATCACAGATTGAAAGACAAGCGTCTAAATGCTTTCGCCTACACCGACAGCGTAATGGGTGCTATCGTCAGGGAATACCGCAAACTGCCTAGATGGAAGAATACGCTTATCGTGTTTGTACCAGACCATGTAGGAGGATATAAGGAACAGCTGAACGACCACGACCGTAGCCGTTACCAGATTCCACTCATCCTGGCAGGTGGAGCCATCTCGCGCCCTATGAAAGTGGGCATCATCGGTTCACAGCATGACATTGCAGCCACCCTGCTCGGTCAGTTGGGAGTAGAGCACAGGGAATTCACTTTCAGTAAGAACATGATGAGTGATGCCACACCTAAATTCGCATTCTTTGCGGTGAACGATGCATTTGGCATTGTTTCAGAAGAGAACTCGCTCATCTACGACAACAGAGCCAAGCGAATCGTATATGACAAAGGCGATAAAGGCTTTAATCTGAAGCGAGGTCAAGCCTATCTCCAGAAGCTATACGATGACTTAGCTAAAAAATAGGCAAAATATTGAATGATAGTAAAAACGAGAATATAAATATCAACAAAAATAGTTAATGCAACTATGCTAGATCTCATTCATTATATGGAACAGATAGACACAGCAATATTGCTATTTTTCAATGGCATGCACTGCGAACTATTCGATTACTTTATGGTTTTGGTGAGCAACCGATTCACATGGGTTCCATTTTATGCAGCGTTCATCTTCGTGATGATTAAGAATTTCCACTGGAAGGTAACGATAGTCACTATTCTAGCAGTAGCGCTCCTCGTATTGCTCTGTGACCAGACAGCATCAGGCTTACTCAAGCCATTGGTAGGACGCCTCCGTCCAAGCAACCTGGACAACTCCATATCCTATATGGTACACGTGGTTGATGGATACCGGGGCGGCAGATACGGATTTCCGTCCTCCCACTCCGCCAACTCGTGGGGAGTAGCCATATTCGCCATGTATCTGGTAAGAAACAGAAAGCTGAATATATTCCTGGCGTTCTGGGCTGCACTGGTAACATATTCTCGTGCCTATCTGGGAGTACATTATCCTGGCGATTTGCTGGTAGGATTTTTTATTGGCTTCGTTATGGCATCGATTGTATTCTATGCCTATAACCATTGGGCAAGATCATACACCCAGGAGTTTCAGAACGGCAAGAAAAACATCCAGTATGATTATCTCCCCATATCAGTAGGACTGATCAGCATAGCAACAATGTTTACTACAAGTCTGATCATGCTTTTCACATCCTAAAGAAAGTAATATTTTCAAAACATCAATAATTAAAAGATCAAGATTATGAAGAAACTTACATTGATGGCTATTGCCATGGGTATGCTTGCCTTCACAGCATGCACAGAGAAAAAACCAGCTGCTGCCCCTGCAGCTCAGGTAGAAGAGGTGGTTACAGACTCAGCATTCCAGCAGGCTGTTGCTGGTGAATACAAGAGTGCTGACGGAAAGCGCATCATTACTGTCAACGCAGACTTTACAGTAAAGACCACTGGTCTTGACAAGGACTACTTCAAGTGGGATATGGATGTCAAGCCACAGGGTCCATCTGCCAGCATCAACCTCATCCGCAAGGGTCTCGATGCAGAAGTAAAAGACATAGTATCTGTTGATACAGAAGAAGGAACCCTCATCGTCAAGAATGAGACTTACAGAAAGGCTGTAGAAGAGAAGAAGTAATTCTTCCATCTGATACATATTCATCATAAGTTGAGCGCCTCCACACCATTGTGGAGGCGCTTTCTTTGTATTTTTGGGCGCTTTCTTTAACTGTTATTCACTATATTTTCCCCCTCAGAAAACATTTTTTCTTACTTTCCTACATTTCTTCTTAAATTTCGAGCCTAAGAATTTCCGTACTTATAATAAAATTTGTATCTTTGCACCATCAAACGAGAAAAATACTGGTTTTAGAAAATAATAAAGTAATTCTATAGAATATGGCAATTAATGAAGAAAACAAAATCGAGGAGAAAACAAAGAGCATCTCTTTCGTAGAACAGTTGGTTGAGGAAGACCTCAAGGAAGGTAAGAACGCTGGTCGAATCCAGACCCGTTTTCCACCAGAGCCTAACGGCTACCTTCACATCGGTCATGCCAAGGCCATCTGCATGGACTTCGGTGTAGCCGAAAAATACAAGGGTGTCTGCAACCTCAGATTTGATGACACCAACCCAAGTAAGGAAAACAACGAATACGTAGAAAATATCCTCCAAGACATCCAGTGGCTCGGCTTTAAGTGGGGCAACATCTATTATGCTTCCGATTACTTCGAGAAGTTGTGGGAGTTTGCTGTATGGATGATCAAGAAGGGACATGCTTATGTCGATGAGCAGACTGCTGAGGAAATTGCAGCCCAGAAGGGTACTCCTACTACCCCTGGTACTGCCAGCCCATATCGCGACCGTCCTATCGAGGAAAGCCTTGCTCTCTTTGAGAAAATGAACACTCCTGAGGCTGTAGAAGGAAGTATGGTACTTCGTGCGAAGCTTGACATGGCTAATCCAAACATGCACTTCCGCGACCCAATCATGTACCGCATCATCCAGACTCCTCACCACCGTACAGGTACCAAGTGGCACGCTTATCCAATGTACGATTTCGCACACGGACAGAGCGACTATTTCGAGGGTGTTACCCACTCTATCTGTACCTTGGAGTTTGTTCCTCACCGTCCACTCTACGACAAGTTCGTCGACTTCCTGAAGGAGATGGATGGCAGCGATGACGTATTGAACGATAACCGTCCTCGCCAGATTGAGTTCAACCGCTTGAACCTCACTTATACAGTAATGAGTAAGCGTAAGCTCCATACTCTGGTAGATGAGCACCTGGTAAATGGATGGGATGATCCTCGTATGCCTACACTTTGCGGTATGCGTCGCCGCGGTTATTCACCAGAGAGTATCCGCATGTTCATCGACAGCATCGGTTATACCAAGTTCGATGCCCTCAATGATATGGCTCTTCTGGAGGCTTCAGTTCGTGAGGACTTGAACAAGAAGGCTTGCCGTGTAAGTGCCGTACTCGACCCAGTGAAACTCGTCATCACCAATTATCCAGAGGGTGAGAGCGAGGAGATGGAGGCTATCAATAACCCAGAGAACGAGGCAGATGGCACACATACCATTACCTTCTCAAAGAACCTCTGGATTGAGCGTGCCGACTTCATGGAGGATGCTCCGAAGAAGTTCTTCCGCATGACTCCTGGAAAGGAAGTTCGCTTGAAGAACGCTTATATCGTAAAGTGTACTGGTTGCACCAAGGACGAGAACGGTGTCATCACAGAGATTCAGGCAGAATACGACCCTATCAGCAAGAGCGGCATGGAAGGTGCCAACCGCAAGGTAAAAGGTACTCTTCACTGGGTATCTGCCGACCACTGCGTAAAGGCAGAAGTACGCGAGTACGACCGTCTCTTCGCCATCGAAAACCCATCTGCAGACGATCGCGACTTCCGTGAATTGCTCAACCCAGAGAGCTACCACGATTTCAAGGAGTGCTATGTAGAGGAGTATGCAGCAACCAAGAAGCCGGGAGAGTATCTCCAGTTCCAGCGCATCGGTTACTTCATGGCAGACCTCGACACAACAGATGAGAAGCCAGTATTCAACAAGACAGTGGGATTGAAGGATACCTGGGCAAAGCAGAATAAGTAATATAATTAATAATTATGAATACAGCAGATCTTTTTCTTTGGATTCTGGATAACTTGAATTACTGGGTGGTTGCACTGTTTATGGCAATCGAAAGCTCTTTCATTCCTTTCCCATCTGAGGTGGTTGTTCCGCCTGCAGCCTGGAAAGCGATGGATCCAAACAGCGGAATGTCGTTTATTCTGGTCATCGTGTTTGCTACCATCGGTGCAGACCTGGGTGCCCTCATCAACTACTATTTGGCTAAATGGGTAGGTCGCCCAATCATCTATCGTTTTGCTGACAGCCGAATCGGTCACATGTGCCTGATCGACCGCCAAAAGGTGGAAGTAGCTGAGGAGTATTTCCGCAAGCATGGTGCTGCCTCTACCATTTTTGGAAGATTGGTGCCAGCCGTTCGCCAGCTCATCAGTATTCCTGCAGGATTGGCTGGAATGCACGTGGGCAAGTTCCTGCTCTACACCACTATCGGTGCAGGCGTATGGAATACCGTATTGGCAGCCATCGGTTGGGGTATCTACGAATACACCGATTATAAGACAACTCATGACGTTTATCAGCAGGCAGTACAGTATAGCCACGAGATTGGTTATGTCATCTTAGCATTGGCTGTAGTCGTCGTAGCCTTTATTGCCTATAAGGGTATCAAGAAGAAATAAGCTTTTTTCAGAAGCACAAATATACAAAAAAACTCTCCATTGAAGGTTGAACCTCAATGGAGAGTTTTTTTGTATATATAGATATCAATCATTACTTCTCACTACCTGAGAAAATCTTGATTCGCTGTTCCTCAGACAATTTGCAGATAAGCAACGTTCCGTCTTCCTCTGCTACAATATAGCCATCCAGGCCCTGGATAACAACCTTCTTCTCATTCATGGTATGAACGATATTGTTCTTGGACTCCACCATCTGGATATTATCACCAATCAGCGCATTGCCATACATATCCTTATGGCTCTGTGCCAGGAGGCTTCCCCATGTACCGAGGTCACTCCATCCAAAGTCGGCAGGCATCACAAAGATTTCCTCCGCTTTCTCCATGATAGCATAGTCAACAGAGATATTCTCGCACTCAGGATAACGCAGATCAATTTCAGCCTGCTCCTTGTCTGTACCATAAATACTGCGCATGCTCTCGAAAATCTTGGCAATGCTTGGCTGGTAAACACGGAAGGCATTGACGATGGTTGCGGCACTCATCACGAAGATACCGGCATTCCAGAAGAAACTCTTATCTTGAACATATTGAGTAGCTGTCTCCAAATTTGGTTTCTCCTTGAAATGGTCAACACGGAAGATTTCCTTGTTACGGGCTGAAGGGGTACGGAGATCTGCCTGAATATAGCCATAACCTGTCTCTGGGCGAGTAGGCTTCATTCCCAAAGTAACAATGCTGTCAGTCTCACCAGTAAACTTCAAGGCAGATGTTACCACTCTTCTGAATTCGTTGGCATTGGTAACGATATGATCAGAAGGAGATACAACAATATTTGCATGAGGATCCTTTTCCTTGATTCGCCAACTGATATAGGCGATGCAAGGAGCTGTGTTTCTTCTGCATGGTTCCTGCAGAATATTACCCTCAGGAATTTCAGGCAACTGCTCGTGAACCAGGGCTGCATACTTTTTATTGGTTACTACCCAAACATTCTCCGGGTCACAAACACCCTCAAAACGATCGAATGTAAGCTGTAAAAGAGTACGACCTGTTCCTAAGACATCAATAAACTGCTTAGGCTTGTCCACGGTACTCATAGGCCAGAATCTACTGCCTACTCCACCTGCCATAATTACCAAATGATTATTTTTATGAGCCATATTTATACCTTTTTATATAATATTCCGCAAAAGTAATAAAAATAATTGGTTTAAACAAATAAAGGATGGAAAATTATTCCATCCTTTACCATATTTTGAAAAAACTCGTGTTATTCGAGCACTTCCCGTATCAATGCAAAACTTAGAGCTTTCCAAGTTCAGCCTTCCAGTCAGCATAAGCCTCAAGATAAGCACTGCGATTTGCCTCATCAGGCTCAATTACCGCCAATTTCTTAAGAGATGCAAATGCCTCATCGTGATCCTTATAGATACCCGCACCGATACCAGCTCCCTTGGCAGCACCAGCACTACCATCGGTCTCGTAAAGTTCAATGGTTGCACCACTCACACCTGCCAGGGTATCACGGAACAGAGGACTGAGGAACATGTTTGCCTTTCCTGCATGAACCTTCTTGATGTCCATACCCATCTGCTGCATGATCTCCATACCATAGCAGAAACTGAACACGATACCTTCCTGTGCTGCTCTTACGATATGGGCACGATTATGCTTGGTAAAGCTCAAGCCACGGATAGAACAGCCCACTTCACGATTTTCCAATACGCGCTCTGCTCCATTTCCAAAAGGAATAATCTTCACACCGTCGCTGCCAATAGGTACACCGGCTGCCATATCGTTCATATCTGCATAGCTTACATCTGGCGTGATGTTACGATGTACCCAAGCATTCAGGATACCAGTACCATTTATACAGAGCAACACTCCCAGACGGTCGAGTTCCGTTGTATAGTTAACATGTGCGAAGGTATTGACACGACTCTTTGGATCGTAATTGACTTCACCGAGCACACCATAGACAACTCCGGAAGTACCTGCGGTGCTGGCAATCTCTCCAGGATTGAACACATTCAGGCTGACAGCATTATTAGGCTGGTCACCTGCACGATAAGAGATAGGAGTTCCCTCCTTCAGACCAAGTTCCTCAGCGGCAGCCTTGCAGACTACGCTCTGTACAGAGAAGGTAGGAACGATATCGGCGAGCATACTCTCATCGAATCCGAAATAATCAAGCAGGAACTTGGCTGGTTTCTTTGCCTTGAAATCCCACATCATACCTTCAGAAAGTCCGCTGATAGTAGTCTGAGCCTCACCGGATAGTTTCATCGCCAGATAATCACCAGGGAGCATAATCTTATCTATCTTATCGAAAAGCTCAGGTTCATTCTCCTTAACCCACGCCAGTTTGGAAGCGGTAAAGTTACCTGGAGAATTGAGCAGATTACGCAAGCAGAGATCCTCACCTAAATCATGGAACGCTTTCTCGCCGTAAGGAACTGCACGGGAATCGCACCAGATGATAGATGGACGCAGAACCTGCTGGTTCTTATCCACACAAACCAGACCATGCATCTGATAGGAAATACCGATAGCAAGAATATCCTCACCCTTGGCACCACACTCCGCCATAATCTTCTTGAGAGCCAACTTGGCATTGTCCCACCACATTTGCGGATCCTGTTCAGCCCATCCTGTCTTTACTGCCATGATAGGTGCTTCATGATCAGGATAGAATGCAGAAGCAACAATCTCACCACTATCCACATCTGTAAGAGATGCCTTTACAGAACTTGATCCAACATCAAAACCTAATAAATATCTTCTAGCCATTTGTCCGTTATTTAAAATTGTTTGTTATTACTAAATCTAAAGTATAGAAATGCATTTGATAGAAATGCTCTTTCCATTACTCATCATACAAATATAATACGAACAAACAGATAGATTCCCCCCAATAAAAAAGCAATCAAATAAATTGGTGCCCAACAGGTGTGTTCCACTCGCACATCAGCTGTTGTGCAAGCGCATATCAGCTGTTATGCAAGCGCACAACAGCTGTTGTGCGGTTTGAAAAGCCTACGAACCCGAAAACAAGAATTAATTCTTCAGACAACTTCCATTGCTTCTTCAGACAACTTCTATTGCTCCTTTCGATAACTTACATAGCTTCGTTAGACCACGCAACTAACTTCGTTAGATAACTAACCTTACTTCTATCAATTACCAAAGAGATCAAGCTCCTGCGATTGCTTGCTGTTCTCGCTGTCATCATCCTCTTTCTGTATAGAGGCAGAAGAGAAATCAAGCATCAGCTGCTGCATAGCCGAACTCTTATAGTTGATACGATAAACTCCATATCCCTTGCCTTTCTCTATGATAGAACTTGGATTCTTGGAATTCTTAATAAGATACTGAGAAACAAAACCATACACATATTTATAATCTAGAGGGGTAAAAATCGAATTACAAGAATTATAAACATGACGGACAATCTTCTCCAACTTGAGACCTTGACTGCCGGCTTGTACCAAAACGCTGAATATTTCTTGTTCTAATTTCATATAAATAATGCTAGATGGTTATGGTGAAAAGAAATTTAAATAAAGACAGAGAAGAGTGAATAGGAAGAAGAGCAAACAGGAAGAAGAGAGAACAGCAAAAAGAGTGACCAGAAAGAAGAGCAAATAAAAAACAGAAAAGCCGCAGTTTCTTCCACTAAGTTAAGAAACTGCGGCTCTTAAGGTTCTTATTTAAGCGAGAGCTACCTTGTTGTCCTCTTCCTTAATCTTACCCTCTTTGAAGAGCCATCCGATACCAAGGATAGCATCCTCAACACTAATCTTTGCCTGCTTTGCAATCTCCTCCAAAGAGAGAGACTGTTCTGCTGCAGCCAATGCCTGGTAAACATCACCAGCACGGAAACCTGCGTTCTCAGCAGTCAAATAGATAACTTCCTTCTTAGCTGTAGAAGTCTTCTTTGTAGCTGTAGCAGTCTTAGCTGCTGTAGCCTTCTTAGTAGCTGTCTTCTTGGCAGCTGTCTTAGTTGTTGCTTTCTTTTCTACCATGTCTTTAGTAATAATTTGTTCTGAGAAATGTTTGTTTCGTAAGCATTTCTTAATTATTCTGATGCAAAATTAAAAAAAATAATTTAAATTTTAGCATTTTAAAGCAGAAAAGTGCTTGTACACAAGTGGTTGCACCGCATTTTTTGACTTACATCAAGATAAATACGGTGCAATTAATCATTAATCCTTCAAATCAAGCTTAATCTCCAGCTCATCAAGCTGCTTTGGATCCAGCTCTGAAGGAGCATCAAGCATCACGTCGCGACCTGAATTATTCTTAGGGAATGCGATGCAGTCGCGGATGCTGTCGAGACCAGCCATAATGCTCACGAAGCGGTCAAGACCGAAAGCAAGACCTGCGTGAGGTGGTGCTCCATACTTGAAGGCGTTCATAAGGAAGCCAAACTGAGCCTCAGCACGTTCTGGTGTGAAACCGAGGACCTCGAACATCTTCTCCTGCAACTGAGTATCATGGATACGGAGAGAACCTCCACCTACTTCGATACCATTGCAAACAAAGTCGTATGCCTTGGCACGAACCAGCTCAGGATGCTCATCGAGCAATGGGATATCATCAGGATTTGGCATAGTGAATGGATGGTGTGTTGCCATCAGGCGCTGCTCCTCATCACTCCACTCGAAGAGAGGGAAGTCAACAATCCAGAGACACTTGAACACGTTCTTGTCACGCAAGCCCAGACGGTCACCCATCTCAAGACGGAGAGAGCAAAGCTGAACACGAGTCTTATTGGCATTATCGCCACTCAGAATCAAAACGAGGTCGCCATCCTTGGCACCCATCACAGTCTTGATTTCAGCAAGCTCCTCTGGAGAGTAGAACTTATCGATGCTACTCTTCACGGTACCATCAGCATTATACTTGATATATACCAAACCCTTGGCACCAACCTGTGGACGCTTTACGAAGTCGGTCAACTCGTTCAACTGCTTGCGGCTATAGTCAGCGCAACCAGGAACACAGATACCAGCAATATACTTAGCCTCATCGAATACAGAGAAGTTACCCTTGCCTGTGAAAGCATCCTTCAACTCTACAAACTCCATACCGAAGCGAAGGTCTGGCTTATCGCTACCGAAACGGCGCATAGCCTCATGCCATGTCATCTGCTCCAGCTTAGGAAGCTCTACACCACGAATCTCCTTGAAGAGATGGCGAGCCATTTCCTCGAAAAGATCGATAACATCATCCTGATCTACGAAGCTCATCTCGCAATCGATCTGAGTAAACTCAGGCTGACGGTCTGCACGGAGGTCCTCGTCACGGAAGCACTTGGCAATCTGGAAGTAGCGGTCGAAACCTGCTACCATCAGGAGCTGCTTCAGAGTCTGTGGACTCTGTGGAAGAGCATAGAACTGACCAGGATTCATACGAGAAGGAACAACGAAGTCGCGGGCACCTTCTGGTGTACTACCGATGAGGATAGGAGTTTCAACCTCCATGAAGTTCTGTGAATCGAGGAAGTTGCGAATCAAGATACACATACGATGACGCAACTCCATATTCTTGCGAACCGCAGGACGGCGCAAATCGAGATAGCGATACTTCATGCGAATATCATCACCGCCATCAGTATTATCTTCGATAGTGAAAGGAGGAGTCTGACTCTGAGAGAGCACATTCAGCTCCTTTACCAGGATTTCAATATCACCTGTATCCATTTTAGGATTCTTGCTCTGTCGCTCACTAACTGTACCCTTGATCTGGATGCAATATTCACGACCCAGCTTATTGGCAGCATCACACAAGGCCTTATCATCCGCCTCGTTGAAAACCAACTGTGTGATACCATAACGGTCGCGCAAGTCAACGAATGTCATACCACCCATCTTTCTTGAGCGCTGTACCCATCCGGCAAGTGTAACTTCCTTGCCAGCATCAGAGAGACGAAGCTCTCCACAAGTTTGTGTTCTGTACATACCTTATTATATTATATATTTTTGTTTCTGATGTGCAAAGTTACTATAATTTGGGGAAACAACAAAATAAAATCGCAAAAATGTTACTATAAATAACACCTTTGCGACTTTATACATTATCTTTTCACATGCTTGGGGGGATTTTTGCACCACTGTCTGGCTCTCTTGAACGCCTGACGATGGAACTTCTCTTCTGCCTTGATGACATTAAGCACCTTGCTGGCAGGCAGGATATACATAAACCGGTTATGATATTCCTGCTGCAACTGCTTCATCTCGATATCCAACTCGTCCTGGCGGCGGATAGCCTCAGCACAACCTTTCTCGTCTGCCGGATTAACGAAATGATACCTACGCATCTCTTCAAAACAAGAACGCATCTTCTTCATCATCTGGCGGTAAACCGGGAAGAACTTACTTGCTTCCTGCGGAGTGAGGCTCGCATGGATTGTGATATACTGCTCCAATTCTGCCTCAAAACGCTTCGGGTCAAATGGCGGACGCTGCCTTTGAGAATTCTCGGCATGACAAGAGATTCCCATCATCGTCATCGCAATAACTGCCATTATAACCAAGATCAGACGTCTTGTTCTATGCTTACTGTTATTATCTTGTTTCATTTATACGTGTTTTTTTAATAGATTCAACATTAGTTCTCTGCCACAAGCTGTGCATAGAAGTCCTGAGTGTCCATCATTGTATAATCAGCCATCTGCTCAAAGGCAGCATCCTCCCCGTCTGTGACGTGTGAACTCTCAATGGCAGGAGTTTCGTTGTGCGCCAATGCATGATGCTTTCTCCCTGCCTGCTGAAGCTGGTAAAGCACACCGCCACCCAACATAGCAGTCACGGCTAAGACGGCAGCAATCTTTCTGAGAGGCAAACGCCTCCAGAGGCTTAAATGCATGAACTTAGCCTTATTCTCCTGACGGTTCTTATCCGTTTCTTCAGGAGAATCAAATTCCTGCATAGGAATCTTTGCCATCATTTGTTCTGCGAAGTTATCGAAATAACCTTCAGGAACCTTGAAATGGTTTTCCTTGCCGAAAATATCATTTATTTTTTTCTCTTCGTTCATCATATTGCAAATTCCTTTGTTCTTTTACTTTTATAGACGATTTACATCGCAGAAGGTTTAATCAAACAGATGCAAATATTCTGTTATTTTTTTCACTGCCAGATGATAAGAAGCTTTCAGGGCACCTTCACTGGTATTGAGAATCTGACTAATCTCAGAATACTTCATTTCCTCAAAATATTTAAGATTAAATACCGTTCTCTGCACTTCAGGCAACCTTGCCACCGCTTCCTGTAACCTGGTCTGCACTTCATCACCATCAAAATATTCGTCGCTCATCAACCTGGATGCCACGGAAACATCTTCATCGGCACTTACCTTATCTGCCAGTTTTTGTTTTCTCAGGAAATCAAGTGATTCATTGATAGCAATGCGATAAAGCCAAGTAGAAAGCGAAGACTTTCCCTGAAAATTCTGCAGATTACTCCAAACCTTGATGAATACATTCTGAAGGACATCATTAGCATCTTCATGACTGAGCACGATACGACGCACCTTCCAGTATAGTTTTTCACTATACTGCTTAACCAGCACTGCGAATCCTTCTCGCCGGGTGCGTGGTTCCCGAAGCATCTCTACCAGTTCTGTATCACTAAGTATCATGAAGTTTACTAAATTAATAAAACTAATTCTTTAATTCTTATTATAAGCCTACTTTCCGGCTATAGATATTTTTTTAATTGCTCGAATATCACACCATCAAATCCATAGACATCGGGATAGCTTACCACCCCCTTGGCAAATGGATAAAGCGTGTAATACGTGATGAAGAGAGGAATCTGCGGTTCCACCTTTACAGACCCGACCACTAATTTCTTAATCTTCAGAGAATCGGCAGTCATCGAATAGTTGATTCGCCGGATAAGCTTTTCGTTTTTCTCATGAAGCAGGAATTTAGCCAGTTCGAAAGGCTTCTCTACCCTTATACATCCATGCGAAACGCCTCTGTCTTCACGGCTGAAAACAGCCTGGCTTGATGTGTCGTGCAGATAGACAGAGAAGTTATTATCGAAACGGAAAATGATTCTTCCCAAAGAATTTCCCTTTCCACCACGCTGAACCACACCATATTTACCGGAAAGCAACATGGCTCTTGTAACCTGAGCCGGATCTACCTCCTTGCCCGTTGACCGATCCGAGATATAGTAATTGCGCGCATTGAAGTAAGCCGGATTCCCTGCATGATGCACCATATCCTTGAGCATGATGCTGCGAGGCACAAACCACTTCGGATTCAGATCCATCCGCTTGATATAACTGTTCAGTATCGGAGTCTTGGTCTTGGTAGAGCCACATCCAATCTTCATCGCAAGCGTATCCTGCTCATCTATGGCATAAAGATGAAAAGATGGTATATTAACCAGCACATACTTCTTATGTCTGGCAGGACTGTCTGCCTCCCTCCACCGGCATCTCTCCATGTTCACAAGAATCTTCATTCTCTGATTTCTGTCAAGACCTTCCGACTTCAATTTTTCCTGCAACGTATAATAGAAAGGAGACTTTGGCTGAACATCCTTCAAGAATGCCGCCAATCTGCTTTTCTCAGTTTCTTCGCCATCAACCTCCACCCTACTTCTCAACTGCTGAAGAGCAAGATGAAAAAAAGCATCACTGGCATGCTGCATCTTCACATCAAAAAGGCCACGGTATCTCACAGGTCGCCTGATGGAATCGTATGGATTGGGATCGATGCTGTCCAGACGATTCAAGATGAATGAAGGATTGACGAATCCAAACCTCTGACCGCCTACATATCTCAAATACGACTTGGTAAGCCTGTATTCCAGACGAGCCATCACATGGTTGATATCCTCGTTGCCTTCTCCCAGATTCAAGTTGTGAAGTCTTTCCAGATCTTGCGTAATCTGATTCACATAGAAATGCTTAGTCTTGAATCCCATTTCATCCACCTTCTGCAGATAGGTCAGCAGCGTATCTGCACGATGATCTATTCCATGACGATCAACCCAAAGGAATTCTCCATGATTGCGATAATATCTCTTGGTATGCAAGTCGGCAACAGTAGAACCCGAATCATTGTTCATCAAGCTGTCCATCAATCCCCTTACCTTTTTAGAATTGATTGCATAATTTGGGTTCACCAGCTCCTGATAGTATTCCAACGTCAAGTTCTGATTTTCGTTGGGTTCATGCTGCTTACACGACAGAATGACCCAACAGAGCAGGAATGGCAAAATTCTAAGTATTTTCACGAAACGTAATATGAATGATAAAAGAAGTCAACAATTAACGTCTAACCAGAATCTTTCTCGTAAAGGAGGTTCCTACCTTGATGATATAGACACCGTCGGAGAGCGAAAGGTTAAAGCGCTTGTCATGTCCCTCTACCCTGAAAGACTTCACGGCGACACCAGCCAGATTGTAGATGACAACAATCTGATTGTTGGCTCCGGTGATATGCATCACGCCTCCAGAATAAGTCAAGGAAATCTCCTGCACATCCATGTCTATCATTTCCTCAGCACCAGTCCGCGCCGAAGAAGCCATAGGCACAACGAACATCATGCTTGGTATCATCAATATGGTAAGTATAGTTTTCTTCATATTCCTGCTCTTTTACGTTAAAAAATACTTTCCTGCAAAGATATAAAAAAAGAAGGAACCTGCCATCATTCCAGATGCCAAGTTCCTTCTTTTTATATATATTTAACCGTAATTACATGATTCCGTCGGCACGGAGCTTCTGCTGCCACTTCCAGGCAGAAGCCAAGACATCATCAAGCTTAGCCTCAGCCTTCCAGCCCAAAACTTCGTTAGCCTTGGTGCAATCGCCCCAGATCTTCTCGATATCGCCCTCACGACGTGGACCGTACTTCCAGTTCAACTTCACGCCAGTAGCCTTCTCGAATGTCTCTACGATTTCGAGAGTAGAGTTACCATTACCTGTACCAACATTGAAATACTCAATTGGTTCAGTTTCCTTGTCGAGTACACGAGCCATAGCGCAAACGTGAGCCTTGGCGAGGTCAACTACATAAATGTAGTCGCGGATGCAGGTTCCATCAGGAGTATCATAATCGTTACCGAAGATGGTGAGCTCCTTGCGAATACCCATAGCAGTCTGAGTTACGTAAGGAATCAGGTTGTTTGGCACACCGTTTGGCAACTCACCAATTTCTGCAGATGGATGAGCACCGATTGGGTTGAAGTATCTCAAGACAATGCTCTTGATGTTAGCACCGCTATGGATATAGTCTGCGATGATCTGCTCGTTCACCTCCTTGGTATTACCATAAGGAGAAGTAGCCTTCTGATGAGGAGCCTCCTCTGTTACAGGCAAGTTCTCTGGCTTAGGCTGACCGTAAACGGTGCAAGAAGAAGAGAAGATAATACCCTTAACGTTATATTTTGGCATCAACTCAAGCAAGTTGATGAGCGAAACCAGGTTGTTGCGGTAGTACAACAAAGGCTTCTGTACACTCTCACCTACAGCCTTGCTGGCAGCAAAGTGAATGATACCCTCGATAGCAGGATACTTCTGGAACACAGCCTCTGTAGCTGCCTTGTCACGAAGATCAACCTGTTCGAAAGCTGGACGAATACCCGTAATCTTCTCGATACCGTCAAGAACCTCAATCTTTGAATTTGAAAGGTCATCTACGATTACTACGTTGTAGCCTGCCTGCTGCAGCTCTACAGTTGTGTGGCTACCGATAAAACCAGTGCCGCCAGTTACCAAAATTGTCTGTTTCATATTGCTAGTTTATTGAATAATTGATATTATCTTATTTTATATGAAAGTGAGGATTAAAGCCCGGTAGAAAGCGATGCCAGTGCCAGCCTTATCATCCTACACGTTTGCAAAAGTAATGCAAAAAAGTGAAACTACAAAATATTTCCGAAAAAATATGCCGAAAGATTTTTTATTTTCAAGAATAAGCTGTAACTTTGCATCAGAAATATAACTTATCAACAGAAATGTTGTTTCAGCAGTAAACATTAGATTTATCAATTATTGACGCAAACAATGACGCAAACATTAAGGATTACGAATATGAAACAGTATGATATCAATCACGACATGCGGTACCTGCAGTTACTCGCACAGTCGTTTCCATCCATAGCTGAGGCTAGCACGGAGATTATCAATCTGCAAGCTATTCTCAATCTGCCGAAAGGCACAGAGCATTTCCTCGCAGATATTCACGGTGAGTATGAGGCTTTTCTGCATGTTCTCAAGAATGCTTCAGGCAATATCAAGCGTAAGGTGAACGAACTCTTCGGCAATACCCTGCGTGAACTGGACAAGCGTGAACTTTGCACCCTGATTTACTATCCGGAACAGAAACTGGAGCAGGTAAAGCAAAGGGAAGCAGATATCGACGACTGGTATCACATCACCCTTCACCAGCTGGTGGCTATTTGCCGTGATGTGTCAAGCAAATACACCCGTTCCAAGGTGCGCAAATCACTGCCATGCGATTTCTCCTATATTATACAGGAGCTTTTGCACGAGCATACGGAAGATCACGACAAGGCTGCATACGTGAACGTCATCGTAGATACCATCATCTCAACAGGCCGTGCTGACGATTTCATTGTAGCCATTGCCAATGTGATACAAAGACTCGCCATCGACCAGCTTCATATACTCGGTGACATATACGATCGCGGACCAGGAGCACACATCATTCTCGACAAGATGCGCCACTATCATAGTTTGGATATCCAATGGGGCAACCACGATGTACTCTGGATGGGAGCCGCAGCCGGTAATGATGCCTGTATCTGCAATGTCATCCGACTGTCGCTGCGCTATGCCAACCTCGCCACGCTGGAGGAGGGTTACGGCATCAACCTCATTCCATTGGCAACCTTTGCTATGGATACCTACGGCGATGATCCATGCGAGGAATTCATGCCAAAGATGACGGGTGGTGCAGCCGAAATGGATGACAAGACCAAGCGTCTCACATCTCTGATGCACAAGGCTATTGCCGTGATACAATTCAAGATAGAAGGTCAGCTCATCGCCAAGCATCCTGAATGGAAAATGGACGACAGGCGTCTCTTTGAGCATGTAAACTACGAAAAGGGAACCGTAGAGATTGATGGCAAGGAATACGAAATGTCCACATGCCACTTCCCTACCATCGATACGGAGAATCCGAACAAGCTCAGCGAGGAAGAAGAAATCCTGATGCAGAAGCTGCACCATTCGTTTATGGTATGCGAGAAACTGCACAAGCATATCAGAACCATGCTGCAGCATGGCTGCATGTATGCCATCTTCAACAATAACCTGCTCTTCCATGCATCCTGCCCACTCAACGAAGACGGAACATTGAAAGAGGTAGAGATTTATCCTGGAAAAAAGTATAGCGGCAAGGAGCTGATGCATCATACAGGAATGCAGATTCGCACGGCATTCCAGCAGGATTCCGACCCTGACGAGAAACAGTATGCCATAGATTATTTCCTCTATCTCTGGTGCGGTCCAGACAGTCCACTCTTCGACAAGAGCAAGATGGCAACCTTCGAGCGATATTTTATCGCCGACAAGGAGACCCACAAAGAGGAAAAGGGCTACTACTTCAAACTGCGTGATGACGAGAAGGTAATAGACCATATCATGGATGCCTTCGGGCTGAAGGGAGAAAATCGCCATATCATCAACGGGCACGTTCCGGTACGAACCTTAAAGGGAGAGAATCCTATCAAGGCAAACGGAAAGCTGATGGTGATTGATGGTGGCTTCTCCAAAGCTTACCATAACGAGACGGGTATAGCAGGCTACACCCTGGTTTATCACTCTCGCGGTTTCCAACTGGTACAGCACGAACCTTTCACAAGTGCCGAGGATGCCATCACACGCGGTACCGACATCAAGAGTACCACCCAGATTGTAGAAATGAGCAATCGAAGAATGCTCGTGGCAGATACAGATATCGGTCAGGATTTACGCAAGCAGATAGAAGATCTCCAGGAACTTCTCTATGCTTACCGACATGGCTACATCAAGGAAACAGAAAGAAAGAAGTAAAAACAAACAGGACGGTATCAGCAAGTACCTGCCCCCAAAAAATAATGTTCGCAAGTATGAGAATACTCATTGCATACTTGCGAACATAACTTTCATCTGAATACTTTAAAACTTATTTTTTAGACAAGGAAATCTTCTTGCTCACCTTAAATCTATCAAAGCCCTCACCGTACACACCGATTACAGAACTCTGACTCACAAATGCAGTAGGATCAATCTCATCAATCAGGCGGAATATCTTTTGCGATTCACTCTGTCTAGCCAGCACAAAGAGCATGTGAACATCCTTGCCGCTATAGCAACCATGACCATCCATTACCGTACATCCACGTTCGGCTGTCGTATTGATGGCAGCACTCAGCTCCAGATACCTGTCAGAAATGATAAAGAACTGTACCGAACGGCGCATGGCGTTGACAACATGATCAACAGTAAGCGAAACAACGAACAGGCACACATAACCATAAATCACCATTTCCCAGGAGCGAAGCACAAGATAAGAACTGGTAATGATGAGCAAGTCGCAAATCATAATGGCATGTCCCAGAGAAATGTTATAGTACTTATTGATCATTGCAGCCACCGTATCACTGCCTCCAGTAGAACCATTACATCCAAGCCCCAATCCAGCACTGCTTCCCATGAAGAAGGCACCGATAACTGTTGCCATAAAAGGCTGATCGTGAAGCAAAGGCGTCATACCTACCGTATGAATCTCTATGAAGCGAGTCACCGCAGCAAAGATAGCTACACCATAAATCGTCTTGGCACAGAATTTCCAACCCAGGATACGGAATGCAATCAACAGCAAAAATACGTTGAGCGCCAGATAAGTGACCGAAGCAGGAATGCCAAATCCCCAGCAGAAGATAGAGGCGATACCGCCTACTCCACCCATCGTGATATGGTTAGGGAGGAGAAATAAATTGAGTCCGATACTACCTTCTACCATTGCCAGACCGATAATGATGTAGTCGCGCAACTCGTGCATTTTTGTTTTTCTCGTCATTTGTTGTATTTTTAAAAAATCATGATTATTCATACCATAAACGTGAAGCCTATCAGGTTTCGGGGTGCAAAGTTACTAGAAATCTTGTTAAAATCAAAGTAGAATCTGCTAAAAAATAGCCTAAAATGAAAAAAAAAGCTATTTTGTGCCGATATTTCAAAAAATATTCATACTTTTGTACTGATCTTTACTGATCCATAAAGACAACGGAATCAATATCTATTCAAGAAAACTATAAAGAAGAACGATTATAAACATCTTGTCTATGGCAGAAAAAAGCATTAACATCGCATCATGGCCTTGCCTCAGCAATGGCCTTCACTACAATTGGCTAGTAGATTACGCTGCTTTCAGCGCATTCGGCACCTTCGAGCTTTCAGCAGAAGAATGGGAAAAGCGCGACCTCATCGTCAACTTCAAGGGTAACTCGGAACTCACTACCGAGATAGACCATCAGCAAGCTGTCGATAAGGCCATCGACTTGGTGTCTTCTTTCCTAAAGGCGGTATTCACTGAAAAAGAGGGAGCCACAAACTCACACTCTACTCTTTCACAACTCACTCTGGTCTGCCTACCAGCCTCAACCCGAAAGCATACTGAGCGCAGATTCCGCAAGTTCAGCGAACAGGTATGTGCGGCAACAGGTATGCAGAATGCCTACAACGCATTCAGCTTCACAACGACAAAGGATGAGGATGGAGATGAAGTGGATACACTTCATATAGACGAAACTTTCTTCCAGGGAAAACAAGTGATCCTCTTCGATGACATTATCGCATCTGGAGGATCAATTGTTCGATTTGCTGAAAAACTAGAAAAATCGGGGGCTAAAGTCATTGCCGCACTCGCTCTGGGAAAGAAAATCCCAGACGGATACGACAATAACGAATAGCGATTACTAGAAATGGAATCTCACATCCACACCACATTGGAAAGGATTGCCTCGCTGGGCAAAATATTCTTTCGTGCCTGTAGCTGAATTATCTACCGCAAAGGTATTATAATTGGTGTCTGTGAGATTTCTACCCCAGAAACTTACATTGAAAGCCTTGAAATTCAAATCAATATGTGCTCCCAAAACCGCATACAGCTTTTGGGAGTAAGTATTTGCATTGTCCCAATAGGTCTTGCCTTGTGCATTCACGTTTGCACCGAGGGTCAGCCAGTCGGTAAGACGATAGTCTGCCATCGCAGCCATTGTATGCTGTGGCACATAAGGAACGTATTTGCCCTTATAGTCCACGGCATCCTCGCCTTCTCCATCCACATACTTATCAAACTTGCTGCGAGTATAACCATAACTCATAGCCCAATCAAATTTACCATCGAAAAGCTGTCCTCTCAAAGCTGCTTCAATACCACAGCTGTGACTCTTTCCGGCATTCACCATCATACGTCCGAAGCCATAATTGCCCGCCATGACAGAGAGCTGCTGGTTGGTTACCTTCATATAGAAAGCACTCAAGTCGATGTGCAGCATGTGATCGAAGAGATTCAGATGAGCACCTGCCTCATAATTCCAGGAAGTCTCCGGCTTGTAGGCGATGGTCTTATCAATACGCTGATAATCCTCCTCGGTATGCGGAATATGATAATCCCCACGCATTGCCTGATTACGATTGGCATTCAGTTCGGTCTGTAGCACATCGCTGAACATCTGGATATTATATCCACCTGCACGATAGCCCTTGCTTACAGTGGCATACACATTACTGCCCAGCTCATCAATCTTCAGATTAAGTCCGAATTTCGGTAAAAGCTGGCCATAATCGTCACTCACCTCATGATCCAGCGAAGAATCCAAGACATAGGTAGCCTTCTTTCCCATTACATTGGCACTCATCTGCATATAGGCACTGGCATCATAATGGATGGCAGTATGCATCAAGTCATAGCGCAAGCCCAAGGTGGCAGTAAGGCGATCCGTGATATTGAAGTTGCTCTCATGAAAGAATCCCAGGTTCCACTGGGGTGTATGATACAAACCCGGTGCACCCATATTCACATTCATGGATACGCCTCCAGCCTTCTCTATAGCCTTGGCAGCTGCAGCCTTGGCAACCATTTCCGGCATACCCTTTTCCATCATCTTCTGTGCCATCACATTGAGCATCGCATTATACATCTGCTGCTGGATAGCATTGCCGATAGGCTGGGTCATACCCTCATTGAAGAAGACCGGTCCATTGGTCTTAAGCCACTGATAAGAGAAGAAGCCACCCGCGGTCCAATTCCAGAAACCACCCACAGCGCGATTACTCTTCAAGGTAAATTCCTGGGTAAGCGAGTTCTGAAGCTGCTCCTGCAGGATGCTCATATAATCGGTAGGAAGATAATCCTGATCCATATTCATCTTATCCTTCAGATACTGATAGCTCGTGGTAGAAGCAAAGCTATAATCTGCCCCTGTATGATTTACGGTAACACCCGAGATAAAGGAATGACGCAAATAGGTTCCGTCGAAGGTGGTGGAAGGAAGCGCAGCCTTGCCTGTCTCCAAATCCAGCTTGCCATAAGGGAAACCATTCTGGTCAACATACTGATAGTTGGCGAGAAGATCTACGTTCCATCCTCTGTTAAGCTTTGCCTTCAGCACTATCTTTCCTCCAGCCTCATTATATTTGTCGGCTCTGCTGCCGGTATTCGTATTTCTGAAGAATCCCTTCTGTGCATCATTGAAAGCTGCTACAGTAAACGCCAGATGGTCATTGATACGATGATAATGAGCCAGCTCTACATTGCGATAATATCGGGAACCATAACCCAACTTCAAATCTGTGCCCTCATATTCAAACGGATTGCGGGAATAGATACGCACCAGTCCGCCCTCTGTGTTCTGACCATAGAGAGTAGCCTGAGGTCCACGCAAGACATCAATACGGGAAGTCTGATAATGATGAAGATTGAAGGCAGACTTGCTCAATACCGGAATGCCATCCAGATAGATACCTACCGCAGGACTGTTCACTCTGCTGCCAATGCCACGCACATACATAGCACTGGAAAGACGGCTGCCATAGTTAGGCATCACAAAATTAGGGATATAACTAGAAAGCTCGCGCAAATCGCGGGTGCCTAGTTTCTGTATCTGAAATCCACCAACAGAAGTACTGCTGAGTGATTGCTGGCGAAGGCGAAAGTTCTCTTTCGGTTGTGAAACCACAACCACCTCGTCTATATCAAAAACCTTGCTGCTATCAGTGAATACTTTGAAATCAGTATTATCAACTTTGTTATTATCAAGGGACAAGACATTGCTTGTGCCAGCCCACAAGGAGATTGGCGCAACAGAAGAAGCCAGCGCCAATGCAATCATTTTCCTATTAATTATATCTTTTTTCATAACGGGTGCAAAGGTACTGCTTTTTCCTGGCACCCAGAATCCTTATTTATTAGGAATTCCCCCTGCGATAGGCTTTGATGGCAAACCAAATGTATGCCACCAGCAGGATATAGCCTATATAATATAAGGTAGAAACACTGAAAATGATATAATCAAGCGCACATACACCTGCCAGACCGCCCAGATACAACAGGGCTTCACCAAACGGAAGACGATGATAAACTTCATCGACACATGCCAGTCCTACAATGAGAATACTCCATACCAAGGCAAGAAATACTCCCAACACCTTAGGTACTGCAAAAGGATTCAATGACGGATGGAAATAGAACTGTCGCCACATCTCTGGTTCAAAAGTCTGAATCCAGGCATAAAAGGCTGCCGAGATAGATACCAGAAGCACAAGAGCAAGAGGATACGGCGAATCAATATCATTGAAATGCACAATCTTGGCATTGCTATGAAATACCTTTCTTACCAGATAAGCCAATGTGATGACTACGATGACCACGAGAAAAATAAGCAAGTGGACATTACTGAAAGTCATGATGAATTCAGAGATAGGATCATCCGGTACTACCTGAGGAAGCAATCTCGATTCCCTACTCCATCCAAACCTGTTATCTTCAGTAGCAAGCTGCACCCATACAGAATCTATGCTGTCTTGTGGCACCATACGGATATCTGTCACAACCAGAAGCTGGTTCTTCTTGACAGAGAATGAATCTACCGAAAGACCACTCACTAATTCTTCAGGCTGCTGTCGCATCAAGTGGATAGAATCCTTAAACACCATAAAGTTATATTTGTTGGTGTAATGGTGGGTGGTAGAGAATGAGATAGAATCCAACTGACGATCACTGTACTCCAGCATGGCTGCATGCTGCTGATGGGAGTTATGACGATGATAGCAGCTGTTGAGCATCAAACAGATGCCCAACATACATACCATCATTTTTATCATCAGTTTTATTCTCATTCTTCATTTTGGGGTTGCGAACCCCGTTTCGTTATTATTTTGTGCTATAGACATTCATCTGGCACTGCGCACAGTTGAATTCCAAGCGGAATCTTCTGCCATCACCCAGCTCCAGGAACAGAGGCTCCTTCCATTGCGGCTTCTTGCCTCCTCGTTTTACACAATAGCCCAAAGAGTAGCGGATGCAATGGCGGCACTGCATGATGAGCGATTCTCCCTTAGGCTGCTCTAGCTCAAATGCAGTTGAATTAAACGTCATGCCATGAGTCTTGTAGAAATGCTCAGCACTGCGGTTAGCGATATTATACAGATAAGGCCACTTAGCATAATCTGGCTGCCAGACAAACTTCCACGTATCCATCTTATGCTCACCCACCTGATTCAACTGATAAGGTGCGGAGAATAATTCTTCCATCACGCCTTTCGCCAAGGATCTATCTACAATATTCTGAATACCTTCTGTCGCACTCTCAATCAAAGCTCTACGAACCTCAGACAACACACTGTTTGGAATGAAATAATTCTCAAGATCTCCTGCCAGAACAACTTCATCACACTCAAATATCGTATTACCCATCTTGCTCAACTGCTGTCTGATGTTATCACCCTGCGGATGCCTTGCCAATTCCAGCGGCGCATCAAACTCATAAGAATACTCGTCAATCTTGTAGGCGAGATGCTTCTCCACAAAACCTTCCGTAGTCATTGTGAGCAATTGAGGAACATGAACCGAAGCACCTATCTCTATATAAACCTGCTGAAGGGCACCGGATTCAGAATACTGAGGCGTAATTCTGATGTGGAGAGGAATCTTGCGGCTCGCAGTTTTCTTTGATAGAATGTTCTCAAAAGCCTGGTCATTATTACGATAGAGAGCCATGCCTGGGCGCAGATGCTCCGGCATACGGAGCGGATAGAGTCGGTTACCTTCCACACGGTTTACGCGGAATCCCTCCAGCTCTTTCTTGTCATTGATAAAGCAGAGACCATCACCATTGGCAAAACTTGCCACTGTCGCCACGTTGAAGGAAACATTACCTCTTATCTCCTTGACCTTACCAACATACTCGCCCATCGCCTTCGGTGTATCAAAAGAAGCGATGTCAGGCTGTCGCCCATTGAGGAAATAGTTGGTAAATCCTCTGTTGAATGTCTTTTTCAAGTTAGGCTGGAAAGTATGGATAGCACGACCGAATGATGCTCTACAATACTTATCCGGATTGGCAGCTACCACCTCATCGAGTTTCCGACTATAGGCAGCCACAACATTCTTCACATAGTTTACATCCTTCAGGCGTCCTTCAATCTTGAAAGAAGTTGCACCCGCATCAGCAAGTTCCTGCAGATGATCTATCTGGCAGAGATCCTTCAATGACAGCAGATGACGCTCATGCTCTATTTCATTCTCATTGGAATCTATGAGATTGAATTTCATTCTGCAGAACTGAGCACACTCACCACGGTTTGCAGAACGACCGAAACACTTTTCCGAAGCGTAGCATACACCCGAATAGCTGACACAAAGCGCACCATGCACAAAGACCTCCAACTGCGTAGAAGGATTTTTCCTGTGGATTTCCCTAATTTCATCAAGAGAAAGTTCACGGGCAAGGACCACTCTATCGAATCCTAGCGTTGACAGCCAGGCAACCTTGTCGGCAGAACGGGCATCACACTGCGTGCTGGAATGCAACTCACGATGCCAGAGATGATTGGCTCTTACATCCCAGAGAACACCCATATCCTGCAACAGGAGTGCATCCACTCCGATACGGTCCAACTCGCCAATCATCATCAGCGTATCTTCCATCTCGTTTTCATAGATGATAGTATTCACCGTCACGTGAACCTTGGCACGAAACTGATGGGCATAATCACAGAGTTTCTTAATATCCTCCAGTGAGTTGCCAGCAGCAGCGCGGGCTCCAAAACGGGGTGCACCTATATACACCGCATCGGCACCATGATCGATAGCTGCAATTCCACACTCCAGATTCTTGGCTGGGGCAAGAAGTTCCAGCTCCGTCAAGTGTATCTCTTTTTTCTTCTTAGCTTCAATATCATTCATTTCCTAAACTATCTTAGTTCTTTTTACAACTCCAAACTTATTGGATATCATCAATAACCTTATTGAATATCATCAATATTATAAGGAGTTTCCTGATAAACGTAATAGTTGATCCAGTTACTGTAGAACAGGTTGGCATGGGCACGCCATGTTACCAAAGGAGCCTCATTCGGATCATCATGGAAGTAATAGTTCTCAGGCAACTCTACGTCGTCTCGCTTGCCCATGTCTCTTTTATACTCCTTATCGAGCGTGTTAGGCGCATATTCCAGATGACCAGTTACGAAGAATTCGCGTCCATCCCTCGCCATTACGATACTCACGCCACTCTCTGCAGATTCTGCGATAATATCCAGTCCCGGCACTTTTTCGATGTCTTCCCTGCGCACCTCTGTATGGCGGCTGTGTGGCATATTGAAGATGTCATCAAAGCCACGGAAGATAGGGAGTGACGGATCAAGCGGTTTCTGAGGAAAGATACCAAACTTCTTTTTATCAAGCTTATATTTTGGAACACCATAAAAGTGATAGAGTCCAGCCTGCGCACCCCAGCAGATATACAGCGTAGAGGTAACGTGGGTACGTGCCCAATTGAATATCTCCTGGATTTCCGGCCAATACTCCACCTCCTCATATTCCATCGTCTCGATAGGAGCACCCGTCACTATCATACCGTCAAACTTCTGCTTTGACAGTTCCGCAAAGTCCTTATAGAACATCATCATATGCTCTATCGGCGTATTCTTTGGAGTATGGCTCTTCAACTTCATGAAGTAAACCTCCAACTGCAGAGGCGTATTGGAGAGCAATCTCACCAAATCAGTTTCTGTCGTGATCTTCAGCGGCATCAGGTTGAGCACACAAATCTTCAGCGGTCTGATTTCCTGACTGTGCGCACGACTCTCATCCATCACGAAAATATTCTCATGCTTCAGCAGCTCAATAGCTGGAAGTTTATCCGGTAATCTTAACGGCATCTTATCTTGTTCCTTTCTTCTTAAAAAACATTATATATATCCCCTTTTCTGCAAAAACGGATATTTCACTTATTCTGTGCAAAGTTACGTTTTTATTTTGAAATAGCAAAAGAAAAAAGAAAGAAATATATACTCATACGCAAAAAACAGCTTCAGTAACAAAAACATAAAAGGCCGCATACCCTTTGAAAGGGTATTGCGACCTTATTGTATTTATGCGAGTCTCCAAGAGAACGCTAGTCTGAATGCTTATGCAATCAGATTAGTCCTTGAAGAAATCCTTAACAGCCTCGTTTGGTACCATCTTCTCATCGAAAACGT
>USRA01000009.1 GCA_900557035.1 uncultured Prevotella sp.
AATATCCCCCTAAACATTTGGAGATTATTAGAAGATTAAAGAATAACATTCAATAGGCGGCTCTCAATTTCGGGAGTCGCCTATTTTCTTTTTCTCCTCCCCCTTTTAAGTATTTTTTCTCTAAAACCTTGGAAGTTACGAGGAAAAGCCGTATCTTTGCAGAAGAAAAGCTGCACTCGGCAAATTGAAAGCAAGCTTTCTTTGCGCTCGTTTGCATTTTCTTTGCAGAAGAAAAGCTGCACTCGGCAAATTGAAAGCAAGCTTTCTTTGCGCTCGTTTGCATTTTCTTTGCAGATTAAAACTAACAATCTTCTATATGAAACAAGAAATTGAACATAAAGAATTAGGCATGGGAAACTTCCAAGGTTATCCTTCTTTGTTGAGACAAATCAAGCATCGTGTTTCTTTTGCCCAACAGAAAGCCATGTACGCAGCAAACGAGGAGTTGCTCCGTATGAATTGGGACATCGGTGAAATGCTTACCAAAAGCCAAGAGACTGATGGTTGGGGCAAGAAGACTCTACAGCGCCTAGCTGTAGATCTTAAGAATGAGTATCCTGAAAGGAAAGGATTCTCCGTAAGAAACATGCAGTGCATGATGCAGTTCTATAATGAGTACAACAAGGAGTTGACCATGGCTAAAGTTAGAAATATCCCAATTACGCAATCAATGATTGCGCAATTAGGAAACGCCCCGACCGAACTACCTATCAAGCACTTATCTTGGACTCACAATATCATTCTCATACAGCAAGTAAAAAATATTCAAGCAAGATATTGGTACATGATACAATGCATTATAGGGCATTGGCAGACAAGATACTTAACAGAAGCCATCAAGCTCGATTATTATGGCAAGCATGGCGCTCTCGCCAATAACTTCGACACAACGCTCCCTGCTACAGAAGCACTAGAGGTAAAATCGTTGTTGAAAGACCCTTATATTTTCGACATGCTCACTTTCACCGACCAATATGACGAAAGAGACATTGAGATTGGGCTCATCAAACATATCGAAAAGTTCTTGGTCGAAATGGGAGCTGGCTTCGCTTTTATGGGAAGACAATATCACATTGAGGTCTCAGGTGATGACTATTATATCGATATGCTGATGTATAACACCTTTATGCACAGGTATTTAGTTATAGAACTGAAAGCCACAGACTTCATGCCCGAATACATCGGTAAGCTCAATTTCTATTGCTCTGCCATAGATGACACGCTTTGCAGAGAAGGCGACAACAAGACTATCGGCCTGCTTCTCTGCAAGACCAAAGACAGAATAAAAGCAGAATATGCGCTTCGTGATATACAGAAGCCAATTGGTGTATCTGACTATGAATTAGGTCAAGCTCTGCCGAAAGATTTTCGCAGTAGCCTTCCTTCCATTGAAGAAATCGAAAAGGGACTCAACGAATGGAATCAAGAATAATATTCAATAGGCGACTCTCAATTCCGAGAGCCGCCTATTTTTCTTTATCATCATCCCTACATTTTTCCCAAAAACCTTGGAAGTTACGAGGAAAAGTCGTATCTTTGCAGAAGAAAAGCTGCACTCGGCAAATTGAAAGCAAGCTTTCTTTGCGCTCGTTTGCATTTTCTTTGCCAACGAATAGCAATATTGCGTTCACGACCTTATAAAACATAAGATTAGTAATAAAAATAGCTTTACAAGTAAAGTCTGGTGAAAAAAATCTCTTAAGGGAAGATTTTATTTCCCTTAAGGAAAAAAACATTTTCCCTTAAGGAAAAAAATAAATATCCTTAAGGGAAAATTTTCAATCTCTTCTTTTCCCATTTTCCGGGAGTTTCTCCTTGACGGTCTCTTTCTGAAATATTATTTACATATTATAATCAATATGCCAGCAGAATTATGACTGGACTATAATGTGATTCCCCCTCTCACCAGCCACTTCGCAAAGAAGCGGTCGCTTACTAAATAGCCGCTTGGGGTCTTGCTTACCAGCTGCTTATCCACCAATGCCTTTAATGCCGTCTTCACGCTGCTCGTGGCAGGAAGATGGTGGGTGCTGATAAACTGCTGGCTCAAAGGCGAAGATACCAGGCTCTCACTAGCTATAGCCAGCAACAGCATCTGCTGGTTCTCCGTAAGCCAGGCACAATAATTCTGATAAGCCATCGCCTGCTCCTCTATCAACTCCAGAATCACCTCATCCACCAACGACTTCGTTATCCCGTAAGAACCATGCTCGTAAATGCCATGCAATATCGCCTGCACATACCAGGTTACACTGCCCGACTGCTGATAGATATAAGAAAAGACGGATTCGTCTATCACCCTATGCTGAGATGACAACAGACGATTGGCAAACTTACGATAAACCGGTTCTTCGATGCAAGGCAATGACAACACCAGCGAACTCTGTAAGAAAGGACGATTTGCCGACAGGAACATCTCCTGCATCATGTGCTGCTGACTGCCAGAAAACACGAAATATACATTCGGCAAGAACTGGATATAAGAACGGATCATCGCCTCTACCCCATCCTCCGGATAACTTAATATCTGCTGAAACTCATCTATCGCAATATAGCATCGCTTTCCCGATTGCTTCAAATACTCAAAGATTCGCTTCAAACTCTCCCTTCCCTCGCTCGGCTTCAAATCCAAAGAAAAGGTTGGAATACCGGTTAATTCATCGATCGTCAAGGTAGGTCGCCAACTGCTGAAGAATTCCTGTACCTTTCGGAGAGCAGATTGGGAAACCGTATCCAGTTTGCCGATGATTTCAGAAGCCATCAGTTGCACCATCTGCTCCAGGTTCTTGGTGGCAAAGATGTCGAGATAGAAACACTTCACCCCCTCATATTGCTCCTCCATCTGATGGAAGACATGATGTATCAAGCCCGTCTTGCCCATACGGCGAGGAGCAACAAGCGTGATATTACGCTCATTATGCAGCGTAGAAATCATCTTCTCGGTTTCTTTCTGACGGTCGCAGAAATACTCGGCGCCTTTATAACCATATACTACAAAAGGATTGTTCAATGTTGCCATATTATTGCTTTTATCTTATTGTTTTCGTTACACTTACAACCATTGCGCTTTTTACGCAACGCAAATTACGCAATAAAAAACGAGATAGCCAAATGTTTTTTAATTTTTTAATAAAATCAGTTGATGTAAGTATTTATATCCATATTTTGTCTATTGATCAGTGGGTAATCTAGAAGCGAAAAAATGACTTCAACATACATCACTCCCCTATTTCATAAATAAAAAACTGCAGTTGTACAACAAAAACACCTATAGTTGTACGACTATAAAGTTACAGTTGTACGACTATATAGGCTATAGTTGTACAACCATAGAGCTATAGTCGTACAACTATAGGGGTTATTGTCGTACAACTATAGAAATCTCAAAAAACGCCCTTGAAGGGCAAAAACATAACCGTCTGATTTTCAACACATTCACATCACACCTCATATTTTCAATATTCATAAACAAATAAGAATCAGTTGAAAATACTAAAATCTCAGCAAAGGAAAGATAAAGAAAAATCGTCACAGATGCAAACGTTTGCGCATTTCTTTTGCTCAATTTACACCAGTTGGAGAAACAACTCAACGATTTTCGTCGTAACTTTGCAACAGTTATCAAAGCAACAACTCTAACTGGATAAATATGAAGAAAATCTACTTAACACTCGTTGCCCTACTGGCAACCATCAATATGTTCGCACAAGGTTGGCCTACCAACTATAGCGGTGTGATGCTGCAGGGATTCTACTGGGATTCCTTCAGCGAATCCAAATGGAGCAAGCTAGAAGCACAGGCTCCGGAACTGGGGCAGTACTTCAACCTCGTATGGATTCCACAGAGCGCCTACTGCGGCAACAAGTCTATGGGTTACGACGACCTCTACTGGTTTTCCAACTACGAAAGTTCTTTCGGAAGTGAAAGCGAACTCCGCTCTCTCATCAAGACCTTCAAGAATAACGGCATCGGAACCATCGCCGACGTGGTTATCAACCATCGCAAAAATGTATCCAACTGGGTGGATTTCCCTGTGGAAACCTACAAGGGCGTAACTTACGAGATGAAATCCACCGACATCTGCGCCAACGATGACGGAGGCAAAACCAAAGAATGGGCTGACGAAAACGGCTATAAGCTCAGCAGCAACAATGATACCGGAACAGACTGGAGCGGAATGCGCGACCTCGACCACAGCAGCGAGAATGTGCAGAGCATCGTAAAGGCTTATCTCGATATGCTCCTCAACGACTTCGGCTATGCCGGATTCCGCTATGATATGGTGAAAGGATACAGCGGAAAGTTTACAGGTATCTACAATACTGCTGCCAAGCCTACCTATTCTGTAGGAGAATATTTGGATGGTGATGTCAGCAAGGTGAAGAATTGGCTCGAGAGCACCAAGGTGAGCGAAGAGATTACCAGTGCTGCCTTCGACTTCCCTATCCGCTACGTGGTGCGCGATGCCATCAATGGCAAATGGTCAAACGTAAAGACTGATGGTCTGGCCAACGACCCAGCTTACAAGCAGTATGCCATCACCTTCGTAGAGAATCACGATACAGAATATCGCTCAGCCAGCGAACAGCAGGATCCTATCCGCAAGGATACCCTGGCTGCCAATGCATACATCCTGGCATCTTGCGGTACCCCATGCGTATTCTACAAGCACTGGATTGACTGCAAGCAGGATATCAAGGCGATGATCAATGCCCGTCAGATGGCTGGCATCACCAATACCAGCAATACCACCTTCAATGCCTACAAGGGCGATGGATTTAATGGAATCTTGACCACCGGCACAAAGACTTCACTCCTTGCCATCGTGGGTCCTAACGCCAACAAGTTTGAAGTGTCTAACGCATACGCTGAAATTCTCAACGGCTATCACTATCGCTATTTCATGTCCAAGAAGGCAAACGTGGCTTGGGTAAATCTGGCTTCAGGCGAATACGAGGGTGCACAGAAGGCAAAGCTCGTGGCAGTAAGCAACAAGGATAATGCACAGCTGGTTTATACCACCGATGGCACCGAACCTACTGCCAGCAGCAAGAAGGCAGAGAGCGGCGAGGAAATCGAACTCCCTATCGGAGAGACTACGCTCAAGGTAGGTTTGCTGGTAGATGGCGCTGTAAGCAGCGTGATTACCCGCACTTATCAGATTACAAAGCCAGTTGACTTCGAGCCATACGATATCACCGTATATGCCAATGCAGACCAGGTAGGATGGACAGATGGCTTCAACTTCTGGGCTTGGTGCGAGAAACCTGATGAGAATCTGACCGCCACTAACAAATGGCCTGGCGATAAGGTTACCCAGTGCAAGGAAATAGAAGGTAAGAAATGGTATTATCAGACTTACAAAATCAAGAGCAAAGACTATAAGGTTTCATTCGTATTCAGTACAGGTACTGGAACTCCACAGACCGTAGATTTTACGGATATCAACAAGGATACCTATCTGGAGGTTCTGAATGAGAAGAACAATGAAGGTCACTATAAGATCAAGGATGTTACGGCTGATATGCCAACTACAGGCATCACCACAGCTCCTACCATCGACAAGGAAACAAGCACCAACAATGCCTGGTACACCCTGGATGGAATGAAGATGAATCAGAAGCCACAGCAAACTGGCATCTATATTCATCAGGGCAAGAAGATCGTTATCAAATAAAGTCTTTCAAGACGTTTACTAAAATATAAGATATAGGTTTCAAAAAGGTTTAGATTTATTAAGAAAAGGTTTAAGATTGTTGATTGAATAGATGTAGGGTTTAGTTTGAATAAGGTAAAAGATTGTAAGGTATAGGGTTTAGTTTGAATAAGGTTTAAGATTGTTGAAAACAAGGTTTAGGATTATTTAAAAACTAGATTTAGGTTTTCAGGGTAAAGATCAAGCAGAAACGCCTGGTGTAGCAAATCAAAAAAGCTACATCAGGCGTTCTTCTTTTTATAAGTCCTCTTCCTTATCCTATCTCTGCCTCTGATCTGCTCCCCACATCAGCTTTTCTCTCAGCGTAGAGAAATATCGCTGGTTGCGCTGCTTCACAATCTTGATAGAGTGCGGCGCCTTGCGGATAATCAGGCGGGTCTGCTCGGTCATGCGTTCGCTTCTGCCATCAATCGCCACGAGATAATTATGGCTGCGGCTCTCCACATCCAGCACGATCTCTGCCGTATCATTGATGACAATAGGACGGATATTCAGACTGTGAGGCGCCACGGGAGTAAGACAGAGACTGCCACTCTGCGGAATGATGATAGGTCCGCCATTAGAGAGATTATAGGCCGTAGATCCTGTAGGAGTAGTCACGATAAGCCCATCCGCCTGATAGGTAACCAGAAACTCGCCATCCACCTGCGTACGGATGGAAATCATCGAAGCATCATCACGCTTCAGCACGGCGATGTCATTCAGGGCAAAAGGATAGCCCGCCAGAATGCCGCCCTCTGCCTTCACCTCGATGATGGCATGCTCCTCTATCTTGCATTCGCCGGCATAGAGACTATCCAGCGCTGAATCTATCTCGCTAGGCAGCACATCGGCAAGGAAACCCAATCGGCCCATATTCACGCCGAGGATAGGCGTTCCCTTGGCTCCCACACGGCTCGCCGCCTTCAGGAAGGTACCGTCACCACCCATCGAAATAACATAATCTACATCAAAATTGTAATCCTCAAATACACCTGCTGCCTGCACTTCAAGGTGCTCCACCTTGGTAAGAAAGTCGTAGAAGAGACTTTCAATATACACTTCTGCCTCTCTTTTCTCCAGATAAGAGAGGATTCGCATGATGGAAGCACTCTTTTTGGCCTGATATTCATTGCCAAATATAGCAAATTTCAAATGTTGTTGTGCCATTATTTTGTTATTTCAATTATTATTCTTACATTTGCAGTTGCAAAAATAGCATTAATTATTGAATTACGCAATAAAAAAGATAAAATTATGGCTAAGGTATATGAATTTCTTGCCAACGGCTTCGAGGAAATCGAAGGATTGGCTCCTGTTGACATCCTGCGCAGAGGTGGCGTGGATATCAAGACTGTAAGCATCACCGGAACTGAATGGGTAGAGACTTCCCACGGCATCACCATCAAGGCTGACCTCAAGTTTGAGGACATCCAAAGTCTCGAGGATGCCGATATGCTCCTCCTGCCTGGCGGAATGCCTGGCAGCAGTCATCTCAACGAGCACGAGGGTGTACGCCAGGCTCTCATCGCCCAGCACAAGGCAGGCAAGCGAATCGGTGCCATCTGCGCAGCCCCTATGGTTCTGGCAAGTACAGGTATCCTGGAAGGCAAGAAGGCAACCTGCTATCCTGGATTCGAGCAGTATTTCAGCGACAGCACCGAATATACCGCTACCCTCTTCCAGGAGGATGGCAACGTGATAACAGGCGAAGGTCCGGCAGCAACCCTTCCATACGCCTACAAGATATTGAGCTACTTCGTGAGCAAGGAAACCGTTGCAGCCTTGCAGGATGGCATGATGTATGATCATCTCATGAAAAGCAAATAACAACAATGAGTGAAGAAAGGCAGGATTAGCATTCTTCATTCTTCACTCTTCACTTTTAACTCTTCACTTAAAAAATGGATTATGTAATCATAGTAGCCGGAGGCAAGGGCCTCCGCATGGGAAGTGAAATCCCCAAGCAGTTTCTGCCAGTAGCAGGCAAGCCTATCCTGATGCGCACCATCGAGCGCTTCCACGAGTACAACCCAGAGTTGAACATCATCCTGGTTCTCCCAGAGAGTCAGCAGGAATACTGGCACCAGCTCTGCAAGGAGCATCATTTCGACATCAAGCACCAGATAGCCAACGGCGGCGATACCCGCTTCCAGTCATCCAAGAACGGATTGGCGCTGGTTCCAGATACCGAAGACGGCGTGGTAGGTTTCCACGATGGCGTGCGCCCTTTCGTATCTACAGAAGTAATCGAAGAATGCTACGAGACGGCACGCGAGGAGTATGCAGCCATCCCGGTATATGCCGTTACCGATACCCTGCGTTACATCGACCAGCACGGAGGCGGTAAGAACGTACTCCGCAGCGACTACCGTGTGGTTCAGACTCCCCAGACCTTCGACATTGGTCTGGCAAAACAGGCATTCAACCAGGAGTATAAGGAGCAGTTCACCGATGATGCATCAGTAGTAGAGAGCCTCGGCTGCCAGGTGGCAATGGTAGATGGCAATCGTGAGAACATCAAGATTACCACTCCCTTCGACATCAAGATTGCCGAAGCCCTCCTGAATCAATAGCCCTCCCCCGTTCCGGGCGATTCCATCGCCTGTCCCCCATATCAAAACCATCACAAACATGAGCAGTATTCTAGATCAAGACATCCAATTCCTACCTGGCATAGGCACCAAGACGAAAGAGATTCTGAGCAAAGAGCTCGGCATCCGCTCGTATGGTGACCTGCTGGAATACTACCCTTACAAATACGTAGATCGCTCAAAGATCTTTCATATCAGCGAGTTAACATCGGATATGCCCTTCGTCCAGCTTAAGGGCAAGATCCTGAGCTACGAGGAAGTCGATATAGGCAAGCGTAACAAGATGCTCGTGGCACATTTCTCCGATGGCTACGGTGTGGTAGATCTGGTATGGTTTCGCAGCGCCCAGTACATCATCAAGAGCTACAAGGTAGGAACCGAGTACATCGTCTTCGGCAAGCCATCCGCCTACAACGGCAGATTCCGGTTTGCCCATCCCGACATAGATGATGCAAGCAAGCTGCAGATTTCTGAGATGGGAATGCAGCCCTTCTACGGGTTGACAGAAAACATGAAGAAGCGCGGTTATACCTCACGAAGCATCGAAAGGATAACCCGAAGCCTGGTCAGCATTCTCCCTCCACTGCCCGAAACGCTCCCCGACTTCATCGTCAACCGCCTGCATCTCGTATCCCGCGATGCGGCCCTCCGGATGATCCACTATCCTCATTCCCACCAGGAAATGCAGAAGGCACAGGTAAGACTGAAGTTCGAGGAGCTGTTCTACGTGCAGCTCAATATATTAAGGTATGCGAGCGACCAGCGACGCAAATACCGCGGCTACATCTTCAACCGCATCGGAGACATCTTCAACGGTTTCTACGCCCATCATCTTCCGTTCGAACTCACGGGTGCCCAAAAACGGGTGATGCACGAGATCAGGGCAGATATGTGCAGCGGCAGACAGATGAACCGGCTCCTTCAGGGCGACGTAGGCTCGGGCAAGACGCTCGTAGCCCTGATGACTATGCTCATCGCTCTGGACAACGGCTATCAAGCCTGTCTGATGGCACCTACCGAAATCCTCGCAGAGCAGCATCTGCAGACCATCCGCGATTTCCTGCAGGGCATGGACATCCGGGTAGAACTCCTCACCGGCATCGTCAAGGGCAAGAAACGGAAGGAGATACTCGACGGACTTACCACTGGCGATATCCAGATACTGATAGGCACGCATGCCGTGATAGAAGACCCTGTGGCTTTCCATCGCCTTGGCGTAGCGGTAATCGACGAGCAGCACCGGTTTGGAGTGGCGCAGAGAGCCAAGCTCTGGGCGAAGAGCGAGAATCCGCCCCATGTGCTGGTGATGACCGCCACCCCTATCCCCCGCACGCTGGCGATGACCATCTATGGCGATCTGGACGTGAGCGTAATAGACGAGTTGCCGCCTGGCAGAAAACCGATTCAGACACTGCATAAGTTTGATAATCAGCTCACCAGTCTCTATCAGAGCATCCGCCGGCAAATTAATCTGGGCAGACAGGTCTATATCGTCTTCCCGCTGATCAAGGAGAGCGAAAAGATGGACCTAAAGAATCTGGAAGAAGGTTATGAGACGCTGAAACAGGCTTTTCCGGAGTTCCGCCTGAGCAAGATTCACGGCAGGATGAAATCTGCCGAAAAAGAGGCTGAGATGGAGCAGTTTGTGAAGGGAGAGACCCAGATTCTCGTTGCCACCACCGTGATAGAGGTAGGCGTGAATGTGCCGAACGCCTCGGTGATGGTAATCCTGGATGCCCAACGCTTCGGACTCTCGCAGCTGCATCAGCTCAGAGGTCGAGTGGGACGTGGCTGCGACCAGAGCTACTGCATCCTGGTAACCAGCTACAAGCTTTCAGAAGAAACCCGCAAGCGAATAGACATCATGTGTGATACCAACGATGGATTCCGCATAGCCGAAGCCGACCTGAAGCTCCGTGGTCCGGGCGACCTGGAGGGCACCCAGCAGAGCGGAATGGCCTTCGACCTGAAAATAGCGAATATAGCCCGAGACGGCCAGCTGGTGCAGCTAGCCCGTACCGAGGCCCAGGCCATCATCGATGCCGATCCGCAATGCGAGCATCCTCAGAACTCTCTCCTCTGGAACCGGCTCCGGGAGCTCAAGAAAACCCATATCAATTGGGCAGCCATCAGCTAGAGTTAAGAGTAATCATAAAGTTCAAATATCAAAGTTCAAAGTAATCATAAAGTTCAAATATCAAAGTTCAAAGTCAAAGTAAATGGATAAAAGACGCAAACCTGCCATCCGGGAGCCTCGTCCCCACCTCACCATGGAGGAGATGAGATCCTATCTCACATCCCTAAGGGAAATAGAAAGCGTAACGGGCATCCGCTACATTAAGCTCCACGTTACCGCCAAGATGATTATAGGTATCCGCGAAGCATCAGGCAAGGAATTCACCATCAATCTCGATGATCTTTTCCGTGCCTACAACGAGTGCCTGCGCTTTACAAGCCCCGAAGTCAAGAAGTACATCTTCATGGGCCATTCACCCGCCGTGGCGCTGCTCAGAAGACTGCAAAACCGGCAACCGGTTGATACAGAATCTTTCCACGAAGAAGAAAAGGAATGAAAAAATACCCTGTAAAGCCCTATTTGTCAAGAATACGAAAAAGAAGTTACTAATAAAAGTTAAAAAACAAAAAGACAGCGTTAAATATCAAGCTGATAGCGTTAACAACCTTGGTTTTTTGGAATATTCTTGTTATATTTGCAACGTCTATATAACAAAATCACATCTTAAGGCACTTGCTTTAGTGGTTTTGGCAGGATTTTTTGCTATATTACGTTCTGCACTTATTGACACAATGGACCTAAAAAAGAAAATAGAATTTAAAAGTAGTATGAGTTTTAGAAAGCAAATAAAGAAAATTTCGGTCGTGGCGTTGTTGGCGCTAACAACTGTACCCGTTTGCGGTCAGGACTTATTAGTCAGACAAGCTCCAGTTGACCATCGAATGAAATCATTGGATACTCTCGCAGTATCGCATTACCGACTGATGGAAGATCGAGAAAACCCTTCTGCAGAACTGTATGAGGATTTCTCCAACAAGTATGCCCACAAGGCAACCACATTGCCTGAGCATTTCCGTATCGACCTCCGTCACTTCTGTATGCCAACTTCTAGTCGTGTTGTCACAAGTAACTTCGGTTACCGTGCTAGCTTTGGCCGCCAACATAAAGGTATGGACATCAAGGTTTATATTGGCGACTCAATCCACGCAGCCTTCGCAGGCAAAGTTCGCATAGTAAGATACGACCGTGGTGGTTATGGAAAGTACATCGTAATCCGTCACAACAATGGTTTGGAGACCATCTATGGACACCTCTCTGAGCAGCTCGTTTCAGAGAACCAGGAGGTAAGAGCCGGAGAAGTAATCGGCTTAGGTGGTAATACCGGTAGAAGTACTGGTTCTCACCTCCACTTCGAGACTCGTCTCTGCGGTGTAGCCCTGAACCCAGCCCTGTTCTTTGACTTCCGCAACCAGGATGTTACCGGCGACTTCTACAATTTCAATCGTGATACTTACGAGAGTGAGTATGCTGAGGCAAATGCAGCCCGTGGCAAGATTGGCAACGGCGGCTATACCCGAGAGCAGGTAAATGGTGGCGAAGTGGGCAGATATACCACAAGCGCTTCTGGCGAGAAGCTTTACCACAAGGTAAAGGCTGGCGAGACATTGATGAGCATTGCTGAAAAACGTGGCGTTAGCGTAGAGCAGATCTGCCGTCTCAATGGCTATCGCAAGGATAAGAAGCTGTCTCCAGGACAGATTATCCGATACTCTTAATACTGAATATTCACGAAGATAGAATATCAAATCAACAGATAATAAAAAGTGCCGGTAGGATTTCCTATCGGCACTTTTTTTATAACACCATCAAGGTGCTTATCTCTTTTCAATTATTCATGCTATATTTCAATCTTCAGTTACATCAAGCCGAAGAATCGCAAAACATCATTCAGATTCGCTACAACAAGCAGCAGCAGCAGGATTCCGAATCCCACGTACTCTGCACGCTCCATGAACTTATCGCCAGGCTTACGACCCGTAATTACCTCGTAGAGGAGGAAGAATACATGACCGCCATCCAATGCCGGGATAGGAAGGATATTCATGAATGCCAGGATAATGCTCAGGAATGCTGTCATCATCCAGAAAGCATGCCAATCCCACATAGAAGGGAAGAGACTGCCCAGGGCTCCGAAACCACCCAGACTCTTGGCGCCCTCCTTGGTGAATACATATTTCATATCGCCTACATAGCCCGATAGCACATTCCAGCCATACTTCACACCAGCCGGGAAACTCTGGAAGAAACCATAGCTGATATGGGTAACCTTGTAATCGCGCATCACAGGATGATTGTAGAAGCCGAACTTCACACCCTCATCGCCTGCCTGAAGCAATACGCTGTTCTTCAGGGTATCGCCAGAAGCCTTCACATACTCAACACTGGCTGTAAGTGCCTTTACGCTGTCCTGATGAGAGGTAGCGGCGGTGAGCACATCGTTCACACGACCCATCTCCAACTGGAAATCGTTGAAAGACTCCACTTTCTTGCCGTTCACGGTCAGAATCTTATCACCCTTCACCAATCCCAGTTTGCTGGCAGGCGAATCCTTCATCACACTGTCAATCTGCAATGGGATATACACCTCTACGAATCGAGGGCTCTCCTTGATCATACTCAGCATATCGAGATCGCCAGGCAGATTCAAGCTCATCGGCTTGCCGCCACGGATGATATCCACACGGGTGGCTGTAGAGAGATCGCGATACATATCGCCATCATAGGTCTTGAACTCGCCCTTGTCGGTACCAACCAGGATGTCATGATCCTGGAAGCCCAATGCCTTGGCCTCTGTATTGAACTTCATTCCCTGGGTCATGTGCTTGGTAGCCACATAGTCGTCACCCCAATGGAAAAGAATCATGGAATAGATAAAGAGCGCCAGCAGAAAGTTGACCAGCACACCACCTATCATGATCAGCATTCGCTGCCAGGCAGGTTTGCTTCGGAACTCGTATGGCTGCATAGGCTGCTTGAGCTGCTCGGTATCGAAACTCTCGTCTATCATACCCGAAATCTTGCAATATCCGCCCAATGGCAGCCATCCCAAACCATAAGTGGTATCAGAGTTCTTTGGCTTGAACTCGAAGAGGTGGAACCATGGGTCGAAGAACAGATAGAACTTCTCCACTCTTACGCCAAAGAGCTTGGAGAAGAAAAAGTGTCCGCCCTCATGGAGCAGCACCAGGATGGAAAGCGATAGCATCAACTGCAACGCTTTGATCAAAAATACTTCCATTTATTTACTTTGAACTGTGAACCTTGAACTTTGAACTTGATGATTAGTCCTATATCCTACGTTCATTTTTAACTATTAATTATTAACCATTAACTTTCATCAACTCAGTGGCAATACGGCGCGCCTCGGCATCAGTCTGCAGATAGACATCGAGATCAGGATTGCTGTCGAAAGTGGCCTTTGCCATCGTCTCCTCGATGATGTCCGCCATCTGCAGGAAGCCACATTCGCCCTTGCGGAAGCCGGCATTCACAATCTCATTGGCAGCATTCACGATGCACGACATGTTTCCACCTTTCTTAATCGCATCAAACGACAGCTGCAAGCACTTGAACTTCTTGTAATCAGGCTCGAAGAATTGCAGATCCTGCGCCTTGAAGAGGTCGAGGCGCTCGCCGTCAAGATGCAGGCGCTTTGGGAAGGAGAAGGCATACTGGATAGGCAGACGCATATCTGGCACGCCCAACTGAGCCTTCACGGCACCATCAGCAAACTGTACGGCACTGTGTACGATGCTCTGCGGATGAATCAGCACCTCAATCTTCTCGGCAGGAACGCCGAAGAGCCACTTAGCCTCTGTCACCTCGAAGCCCTTGTTCATCAGCGATGCAGAATCGATGGTGATCTTGGCGCCCATATCCCAGGTAGGATGCTTCAGCGCATCGGCAGCGGTAACCTTCTCCAACTGCTCGTGGGTAAAGTTGCGGAAAGGACCGCCAGAGCAGGTAAGAAGGAGTTTCTCTACCTCGTTATCGCCCTCGCCCACCAGACTCTGGAAGATGGCGCTGTGCTCGCTATCCACAGGAAGGATAGGCACATGGTATTCCTGGGCAAGATTGCAGATCAGCTCACCAGCCACCACCAGGGTCTCCTTGTTGGCAAGACAGATCTTCTTGCGAGCCTTGATGGCATGGATGGTTGGCTCCAGACCGGAAAAACCTACCATGGATGCAAGCACCATATCGATTGGCTCTGCCTGCACGATATCGCAGAGCGCCTGGGCACCGGCATAAACCTTGATATCAGGTTCATCACTGAGCAGATTCTTCAACTCGTCGTAATGCGCCTCATTGGCAACCACTACAGCAGCAGGATGGAACTTATGCGCCTGCTCGGCAAGCTCCTTCACTCTGTTATTGGCGGTAAGGCAATATACCTCGTAAAGGTCGCTGTGCTGCTCGATGACATCCAGCGCCTGTGTGCCAATACTTCCCGTAGAACCGAGAATACATATCTGTTGTTTCATTTTATTTAGAACTTTGAAATTTGAACTTCTTCACTTAACTTACAAATCGAGCAGACCCTCTGGGATTGCCATCCTGATTTCCTTTCTTTCAGCACTCACCTCTTCTATCAGGTCGTTGCTGGCAGGAATCAGCAGGTCATCACCTTCGGGGGTTGTCACCTCGAAAAGGAGATTGAGCGTGGAATCATCTACACGATCCAGGGTTCCCACCACCTTTCCGGTTACGGCATCCACCAGCTGGAAGCCGATGATCTCTGCCCAGGTCATGTTCTCTCCATCGCTATCCGAGAGGTGGCGAGGGAAAAAGACCTCACATCCGGTATAGTTGCGCGCCTGCTCCTGCGTATCGATATCCTCGAACTTCACGAGCACATTCTCATCGTTCTTGAAGCGATACTCCTCCAGATAGAAAGGCACCAGGATGCTATCAATATCAAGAACAAGATATTCTGCATCCACACGGTCGAAGACATCATCGGTGATGGCGAAGGTTATCTCGCCCTTCACTCCATGAGGCTTGCCCAACTTACCTATCTTATATACTTCGTCACGTCTTATCATATTTTACTTTGAACTTTGAATTTTGAACTTTGAACTTTATGATTAGTAAAGCAAATGAATTCTTCACTCTTCGTTCTTTACTTATTTAATCGCTGACACGGGTAATCTTGGCACCCAACTGGTTCAGGCGCTGCTCGATATCCTCGTAGCCACGGTCTATCTGGGCGATATTGGCAATACGACTGGTGCCGTTGGCGCTCATCGCAGCAATCAGCAGGGCGATACCGGCACGGATATCCGGACTCGTCATTCTGCCCGCACGCAGCTTCAGCTTGTGATCATGACCTACCACCACTGCACGGTGAGGATCGCAGAGGATAATCTGCGCACCCATATCTATCAGTTTATCCACGAAGAAAAGACGGCTCTCGAACATCTTCTGATGGAAAAGCACACTGCCGCGAGCCTGGGTTGCCACCACGAGGAGCACCGACAGGAGGTCTGGCGTGAGTCCTGGCCATGGTGCATCTGCCAGTGTCATAATGGTACCATCAATGAACGAGTCGATCACATAATGCTTCTGTTCCGGAATGAAGAGGTCGTCGCCCTCTACCTTCACTTTCACACCGAGTCGGCGGAAGGCATCAGGAATAATACCCAGGTCCTTCACCGACACATCCTTGATGCGGATGCCGGCTCCACACATGGCAGCCATACCGATGAAGGAACCCACCTCGATCATATCAGGCAGGATGCGATGCTCGGCGCCATGCAGCTTCTCTACACCCACGATGGTGAGCAGATTGCTGGCAATGCCACTGATCTGGGCACCCATAGAATTGAGCAGGTGACAGAGCTGCTGGATGTATGGTTCGCAGGCTGCATTATAGATAGTGGTGGTTCCCTTGGCAAGAACCGCTGCCATGATGATGTTGGCAGTACCGGTAACCGAAGCCTCATCGAGCAGCATATAGCATCCCTTCAGCTTCTTGGCCTGTATCTGATATACATTGCGCTCCTCATCGTGCACGAAATCGGCACCCAGATACTTGAATCCCAGGAAATGGGTATCAAGACGGCGGCGGCCAATCTTATCGCCACCCGGCTTGGCGATGGTAGCCTTGCCGAATCTGCCGAGCAATGGTCCGAACATCAGTACACTGCCACGCAGCGAAGAACACTTCTTCACGAACTCCAGACTGTCGAGATAATCCAGTTTCAGTTCATCACTCTGGAAGGTATAATCGTGACGGCTGTTTCGGGTTACCTTCACACCGATTTCCTGGAGCAACTTGATCAGGTTGTTCACATCCAGGATGTCCGGCACATTGGTAATGCGCACGGGCTCATCGGTAAGAATGGTGGTACAAATCACCTGCAGCGCCTCGTTCTTGGCACCCTGCGGGGTGATGGTACCTTGGAGCGGATGACCGCCCTCTATGATGAAAGACTCCATAAGCTTGTCTAATTATTATAATCTGATTATCTAAAATTATAAAAAAGTGATTACTTTTTCTTCTTATTATTATTGTTATTGCTGCGAGCTGGGGTCTCCTTGACTTTCTCGAAGACGAAATGCTTGAGATCGAGCTTGATATTTCCATCCGTAAATCTCGCCAGATCGGCAGCCACCTTCTGCTCATCGCAGGAACCATGGCTCCACTGCATCAGGTTACGATGCATCTGGTTGGCAGTCAGCTTCACCAGTTCATCTCTTTCCTTGCCCGGCTCCATGTGCTTCAGCTTCTCGAAGATTTCGAAAAGCATGGCACCATAATGGCGCACAGGAATACGCTGGTTAGGATATTCCACGGTTTCGGGCTTCTTGGCAATCTTTGCAGCATTGCTTACATCGAAAGGATAATCGATGTCGAGCTGGAAATCGCTCATGATGGCGAGATGATCCCAGAGTTTCTGCTCATGGTTCTCCAAACCTCTGTTTTCCGAAAACATGCGATCCATGATCTTGATGATAGACTCGGCACAGCGCTGGCGCTCCTTACGGTCTTCCAACTCTACACAGTAATCCACCATCTGCTGAATCTCACGTCCGTATTCAGGCAGCACGAGCTTTTCTCGCGTTGTATTATAGTCTAATCCTACTTTATCCATATTTTCTTGCTAGTTTCTTTTATTATTCAGAGGATAACCCCACTATTCAAATCTGCGGATGCTCCGCCCTCTATCTCTCCTAGATAAGCTTCTTAGGCATCTTAGCCACGAAATCCTTGAGATAGAAAGGTACGAAATAAGCCACATCCTCAAACTTGCCCTCTACGAATCTCTTCTCGGCAAGCGGTGCCATATTCTTGGCAAGCGGCTCGATACCCTCCACGAGATGCGCATGAGGATGGTTGATGGTCTCCATACACTTGGCAGCACCGTTTCCGAAGAAATATATATGATGCCCGTCCAGATATTCCTTGTAGGTTTCTGCATCGACGATATCTGCCTGGATAGGGCGAACCACCTTCAGGGAGCGGTCGAGCACTTCGGCATACACCTCCATGCGGCGTGCGTCGAGCATAGGTACGATGAGGGCGTCTTCCTGCTCAGGATGTTCGCCAAGCAATACTGGCACAGCCATCAATTCGAGGGTTGGTACTGCTATGAGCTTCACCCCGCGACCATAGCAGATGCCCTTAGCCATACTCACACCGATACGCAATCCGGTATAGGAACCAGGACCACAACTTACAGCCACAGCCTCTAATGGAAGACCATGGGAATCGAGGAAATCAAGAGCCTCATCAACAAACACACCCAACTTAACAGCATGGTTAGGACCTGTGTGATCTTCCTGGTTGAAAATCACCTGCCCACTATCACTAATTGCCACTGAGCACACGTCCGTACTCGTCTCAATATTTAAAATACACGACATAATTTAAAAATATATTCTTAAATAAGTTGCAAATATACGCATTTTCTCGCTTTTTTTTGTACTTTTGCAGAAATTTAACGTGAAAGATTATATGATACAGTCAATGACAGGCTTCGGAAAAGCTACCGCGGCCTACAAAACAAAGAAGATTAATGTAGAGATAAAGTCATTAAACAGCAAGAATCTTGACCTCTCTACACGTATCGCTCCTCTCTACAGAGAGAAGGAGATGGAGATTCGTCAGTATATAGCTAAGAGCCTGGAAAGAGGCAAGATTGACTTCTCTATCTGGATTGAGAAGGATGCAGCTACAGATGCTACACCTATCAATAGTGCGCTTGTTCTGAATTATTACCAGCAGATCAAGAAAATTTCTGCAGAAACAGGTATTCCTGAGCCTACTGATTGGTACAGCACTTTGTTGCGTCTTCCTGATGTAACAACCAAAACTGATGTGGAAGAATTGACCGACGAGGAGTGGGCAGTGGCAAAAAATGCAATTTGCGAGGCTATCGGCCATCTGAGCGACTTCCGCAAGCAGGAAGGAGCTGCCCTGCAGAAGAAATTCACTGAGAAAGTTGATAATATCCAGGCTCTCCTTGCCAGCATTGAACCATACGAGAAGGCACGCGTGGAGAAAATCCGCCAGAACATCGTAAACGGTCTGCAGCAGATTCCGAATGTGGATTATGACAAGAACCGCCTGGAGCAGGAACTTATCTACTACATCGAGAAGCTCGACATCAGCGAGGAGAAGCAGCGCCTTGCCAACCACCTGAAATATTTCCGCGAGACCATGAATGAGGAAGGTCATGGTGTGGGCAAGAAGCTCGGATTCATCGCCCAGGAAATGGGCCGCGAAATCAACACCACCGGTTCAAAGAGCAATCAGGCTGAAATGCAGAACATCGTGGTGAAGATGAAAGACGAGTTGGAACAGATTAAGGAACAGGTGCTGAATGCACTTTAAAAAAGTGAAGAACGAAGAGTGAAGAATTCATTTGCTTTACGAATCATAAAGTTCAATGTTCAAAATTCAATGTTCAAAATTCAAAGTTCAATATTCAAAGTTCAATATTCAAAGTTCAAAGTAAAATGAAGAACGGATTGTTGATTTTCAGCGCCCCTTCGGGCAGCGGCAAGAGTACCATCGTCAACTGGTTGATGAAAGAGCACCCAGAGTTGAAGTTGGCTTTCTCTATCAGTTGTACCTCTCGTGCCCCTCGCGGCACAGAGCAGAATGGTGTAGAGTATTTCTTCCTGTCTCCAGAGGAATTCAAGTCCAAGATTGAGGCAGATGAGTTCCTGGAGTATGAGGAAGTTTACCAGGATAGATTCTACGGCACCTTGAAGTCGCAGGTAGAAAACCAGCTCGCCAAGGGCGAGTCGGTAATTTTCGACGTAGATGTAAAGGGTGGCGTCAATATCAAGAAGTTCTATGGCGAACGTGCCCTGAGCATCTTCGTGCAACCTCCTTCGGTAGAGGAACTGCGCCGCCGTCTGGTAGGCCGCAACACAGATGCCCCAGAGGTAATCGAACAGCGCCTTGCCAAGGCTAGCTATGAGTTGACCTTCGCTCCTCAGTTCGACCACGTAGTCGTAAATGATGACCTGGAGAAAGCCCAGCAGGAGGTTTATCAGCTAGTAAAGGACTTTTTGAGCGAATAATAGAAATGAAAAAGGTAGGAATCTTTGGAGGCAGCTTCAACCCCATCCATACCGGCCACATCGCATTGGCGAAAAGCCTCTGCGAGAAGGCGGGGCTGGATGAAGTGTGGTTCATGGTCTCCCCCATGAACCCATTCAAGAAAGCTGCTACCGACCTGCTCGATGACCACCTGCGCCTGGAGATGGTAGAAAAGGCACTGGAGAAAGAACCCCAGCTGAAGGCATGCGACTATGAGTTCCGCCTGCCCAAGCCTTCCTATACCTGGCACACCCTGCAGGCCATCAGCAAGGATTATCCAGAATGTGAGTTTACATTATTAATAGGCGGCGACAACTGGGCAGCATTCGACAAGTGGTATCATCACGACGATATCCTTGCCCACTACCCTATTGCAGTCTATCCCCGCCAAGGCTCCTGCATGGGCGAAGTGCCTGCCGGCGTGACCATCGTAGAAACCCCGCTGCTCAACATCAGCAGCACGGAGATACGCGAATGTATCAAGACTGGAAAAAGCATCGAAGGTATGGTTCCCGAATGCATCGAGAACCTCGCCATCAAAAACTATCAGGCACTCTAAGTCTAAAAGAGTGCCATAAAAATCTATTCTCTAAAAATAGCAAACATCATCAATAGAAAGCTATGAGTTGGAAAGAAATCATCAAGAACTGTCTTAGTCTGGCATCAGCCCCTATCAGGCGCAATGCCAACTTCTTTGTGTCCATGTACATCCTGGGCATGGTAAGTTCACTCATCACGATTCCGAAGAACGGAACGCTCTACGAGAACATGTTCCTGGAGCTGTTTCTGGACCTCTACATCGTGAGCGCCATCCTCGCCGTCTTCCCGAAGAAGGTGCGCAGGGGCCTGCGTGTCATATTATACATTATATTATATGTCACGGCAGCCGCTGATACCTACTGCTTCGTGAATTTCGGTTCCACACTCAATCCTTCTATGCTGATGCTGGTGGGAGAGACCAACAGTTCCGAGGCAAGCAGCTTCCTCTCTGCCCTCATCTCTGCCGAAGTGCTCTTCAGCAGTGTGGGCTGGATTCTGCTCCTGGCGCTCCTGCAGATACTCATCGTCATCTTCCGAAAACGGCTCATCAAGATCTACGTCTTCCTCGTTACCGTACTCGAACTGGCTTCGCTCAAGAAACGACTGATGGCTATTCCGCGAATGACGGCAGCCATGCCAGCCACCTTCGGTATCCTCTGCCTGGTCATCCTCATCACTTCCATCTGCACCTCCTGGCACAACAAGGAGGCTTACCATAAGCTGATGTCAGGAAGAACCATCGGAGAGGTAGAGCACACCCTCACAGAGAAAGATCCTGCCGTACTCTATCTGCCTATCTACCGACTCCACTTCAGCATCTATGCCAACCAGCTGGCAGCGCATCAGATTACCCAACTGATTCATGCAGCCCACGAGGTGAAGGTTGATAGCTGCAGCTTCCGCTCGCCAAATATCGTGCTGATCATCGGCGAAAGCTACGGTCGCCATCATTCACAGCAATATGGCTACTTCATGAAAACCACCCCAAAGCAATCGGCACTGGAGAAATCGAAGAAACTCACCAAGTTTACAGATGTCGTGACCTGCTGGAACCTCACCAGCTTCGTATTCAAGCACATGCTCTCTACCTATGTGGTAGGCGACAAGGGAGAATGGTGCGACTATCCGCTCTTCCCGGAGGTATTCCGCAAGGCAGGCTACAACGTAACCTTCATCACCAACGAATTCCTGCCTCAGGCTAAAGAGGCGGTATATGACTTCAGCGGTGGCTTCTTCCTGAACAATCCGGAACTGAGCAAGCTGCAGTTCGACCACAGAAACACCGAGCTGCATGCGCTGGACGATGGACTGCTTAAAGATTATGATGACAGTCTGAAACAATTCAAGACCGACCATAATCTCACCATTTTCCATCTGATGGGTCAGCACGTGAACTACAAGCTGCGCTATCGCCAGAACCAGGCTAAGTTCTGGGCAAGCAGCTACGAAGACAAGCGCCCAGAACTGACCGATGCCCAGCGCAAGGTATTGAGCCATTACGACAACGCCACCCTTTACAACGACTCCATCGTGGCAGAAATCGTGAAGCGATTCCAGAAGGAAGATGCCATCATCATCTATGTGCCCGACCATGGTGAGGAGTGCTACGAGGAAAACCGTGGCTTCATCTGCCGCAACCACTCTGCCAACATCGACTGGAAGCTGGCACACTATGAGTTTGAGATTCCGTTCTGGATCTACTGCTCGAAGAAATACATCCAGAAACACCGCACCATCTACCGCCAGATACGTGCCGCCAAGGACAAGCGGATGATGACGGATGCCCTGCCGCACCTGCTGCTGTATCTTGCCGGCATCGAAACTCCAACCTACAAGGAGGAGAACAATATCCTGAGTCCGAAATACAACGAGATGCGCCCCCGCATCCTGAAGAACTCTGCCGACTACGACAAGCTGAGGGATGAATATCTCAAGACGCAGGCTAAGCAGGAAGAAAAGAAGCAAGACAAGAAAAAAGATAAGAAACAAGGTAAGAAACAAACAAAGAAAGGAGCCAGGAAATGAATCAGAACATACTTTCCAGAAGTGCATGCAATGCATTGAGAGGACTTGCCATCATCGGCATCTTCCTACATAACTATTGCCATTGGCTAGGTCCGATTGTCAAGGAGAATGAATACCAGTTCTTCCAACACAACGCCGACTGGCTGCTGCAGGTGATGGCGAATCCAGACATCAACCTGCCAATCCATCTGCTGTCGTTCTTCGGTCATTACGGAGTGCCCGTATTCCTCTTCCTGAGTGCATACGGACTGGTGATGAAGTATGAAGCCAAGCCTCATCTTTCTGCCGACCAGCAGGCTCAGATGTACAGCATTTCGGGCAGGAAGCAATCCTGGAGCATCAGCTGGCGCGAACCTCTTCGCTTCATCCGCTATCACTATCTGAAGCTCTTCAAGATGATGATCGTGGGTTTCATCGCTTTCACGATGATAGACTACATCACTCCGGGTCCACGCCATTACGAGGTGCTGGGCATCGTATCGATGCTGGGTATGTTTAACAATGTATTGCCAAACCCAGACAACATCATCTGGCCAGGACCTTACTGGTTTTTCGGTCTGATGCTGCAGCTTTACATCGTATATCGACTGCTGCTCTATCGCCGCCATTGGGGATGGACGGTAGGATTGATGCTTCTCTGCATCGGCATCCAGCTGCTGCTGGGCTTTGACAATCCCGAGAGCGAGGCGATGAACCGCTACCGCTATAATTTCATGGGCGGTATGCTGCCATTCGGTCTGGGCATTCTCTATGCCCGGTATGGCGAGAAGATTCTGATGACCTTCCATTCTCCTGTAACCAATATCTTCGGCTGCGTATTCTGCCTCTCGCTGATCTACAGTCTGAGTCTCAATATGATAGGATGGACCTTCGTGCCATTCTTCATCTGTCTGCTCTGTGTGCTTGTAGCCGACCTGCTGCAGGAAGTAAGTTGGCTGTCGGGCATCTACAAGGTTCTGGAATGGATGGGCGTCATCTCAGCCGCCCTCTTCGTCACCCATCCTATCACCCGCAAGATATTCATCCCCATCAGCCGTCATGGAGACATCTATGCCGGACTGCTGCTCTACATCATTGCCAGCATCGGCATTGCATGGCTCTTTACACAACTGATGAAGAAGATACCCAACCCGAAGAGCTAAGTATTAGAGAGCCTACCGCGTTCCAGGCGATTCCATCGCCTGTCAAAAGCCCCCCTAAAAATAATAACAAAAAAGATATATCAGATGAAGTGGAAGATAAAAGACATAGAACTGGCGAATATCAGTAGATATCGCGGTGAATTGATGGGAGCCGCCATGCTCTTCATCATTCTCTTTCATGTAGCACTGCCTAGAGAGAACGCTTTCTTCGGATTGCGCCGCATGGGCAATATAGGAGTAGATATGTTTCTGTTTCTCAGCGGCATCGGTCTGTGGTTTTCCTGGATGAAGAATCCTTCTGCCAAGCATTTCTTCATCCGCCGTTACCTGCGCATCTACCCGGCGTGGCTCATCATCGCCTGTCTCTACTACATTCCCCGATTCCAGGGAGGAGACCTCGAGGCGTGGATCAACCTGATAGGCGAGATTACCATCAACTGGAATTTCTGGCGATACGACGAGCTTACCTTCTGGTACATCCCAGCCACCATGATGCTCTATCTCTTCGCCCCAGCCTATATGGAACTCATCAAGCGCCATCCCATCTACAAATGGCTGCCGGTGGTGATGATCATGTGGTGCATCCTGGTGCAATACGTCACACCGATTCATCAGGCTGTAGGCCATCTGGAAATCTTCTGGAGCCGAGTACCTATCTTCTTCATCGGCATCAATATGGGTGAGATGGTGCGCCAGAAGCAGACACTTGATGGTGCCAGCATCTGGATGATATGGCTGATGTTCCTGATGACGCTGCTCGCAAGCATCTTCCTGGAACAGGAGAAACACGGTATGTTTCCGCTCTTCCTGGAGCGTATGCTCTACATCCCGCTAACCATCACGAGCATCCTGCTCCTGAACCGCATCTTCCGCCGTACCCCAGGATGGTTTAACCGCAGCTTCATGCTGGTAGGAGCTTTGAGCCTGGAATGCTATCTCATCCACATCCACTTCGTGCTCCATTATATCGAGCCTCATCACTTGGGATACTGGCCAACCTTCATCCTCTGCATTGCCATCACCCTGCCACTCTCCTGGATATTGAGCAAGATTGCAGAATGGATTTCCAAGGAATTATCTCAGATTATTAAATAAAAAGAATCATCTTAGATTAAATAAAAGAAATTTATATGAACGAGAATGAAATAAAAGATAGCCGGGGCTTCGCTGCCTTGATGCGCCTGATCCGCCCGAAACAGTGGATCAAGAATATGTTTATCTTCGTGCCCCTCTTCTTTGGTGGTGCCTTGTTTCATACAGATGCCCTGCTGGCGGGTCTGATTGCTTTCTTTGCGTACAGCTTTGCCGCATCGAGCATCTATTGCTTCAACGATATCCATGATGTGGAGGCAGACCGCCGCCATTCGGTGAAATGTCACCGCCCTATCGCTTCAGGAGCCGTAAGCATCAGGCAGGCTTACGCTTTGATGTTTCTGATGCTCATCCTCTCGATGGGGGTATGCTGTCTGCTCGATTCGTGGGAGACGATGGGAATCATCGCCTTCTATTGGATCATGAACCTCTGCTATTGCGCCAAGCTCAAGCAGTATGCCATCATCGATGTGTGCATCGTGGCATTCGGATTTGTGCTCCGCTTGCTGGCGGGTGGCGTCGCTACGCACATCATGCTCAGTAAATGGATTGTGCTGATGACCTTCCTCATCACCCTCTTCATGAGTTTTGCCAAGCGCCGCGATGACGTGCTGCGAATGGAAAAGACGGGCGAGGCTCCCCGAAAGAATACGAGCCGATACAACCTCACCTTCATCAATCAGGCTATCACCATTACGGCATCAGTTACCCTGGTATGCTACATCATGTACACGGTGAGTCCTGAAGTAATAGAGAATTTCCATACCGAATACCTCTATCTTACCAGCGTATTTGTATTGGTAGGTTTGCTGAGATACATCCAGATTGCAGTGGTTGACCAGCAGAGCGGCGACCCTACGAAAATTATCCTGCGCGACAGAATCACGCAGTTTATCGTTCTTGCCTGGCTGCTCTCCTTCCTCATCCTTATCTATATCGTATAAGAAAGAGTTAATCCAAAAGAAGAACAAGAAATGAAGAAGAACAAAAAATGAAGAAGAAAATATACTGTTTCGATTTCGACGGAACACTGACAACGAGCGATACCTTACTGGAATTCATCAAATATGCCAAGGGAACCAGTCGTTTCCTGATGGTTTTCCTGAAGTACAGCCCACTGCTGGTATTGATGAAACTGCATCTTTATCCCAACTGGAAGGCAAAACAGCAGATCTTTGCCCACCTCTTTGCCGGCATGCGCATCGAAAAGTTTGATGCTCTCTGCCGTGGTTTTGCAGAAGAAAGCCAGCATCTGCTCCGCCCGAAAGGCATCACCCTGATGCACGAAGCACTGGTGGCAGGAGCCCAGGTTTTTATCGTAAGCGCCAGCATTGACAACTGGGTTCGCCCTTTCTTTGATATCCGCAACCTGAAAGGTGTTCAGGTACTCGGCACCCAGATAGAAGTAGAAGACGGCAAGCTGACAGGCAACTTCAAGTCAAACAATTGCTACGGAAAGGAGAAGGTGCATCGCATCGCAGAGGCACTTAAACCTTTCGAACGTTCAGAATATGAGATAGAAGCCTTTGGAGATAGCCGTGGAGACAAAGAGATGCTTGCCTTCGCCGACAAGGGACATTTCAAACCATTCCGAGAATAACAAATTTCAATTTTACAGAAAATAACATGAAAAGAAATACAGACCTCGACTTGATACGAGCCATCCTCATCATTCTCATGATATTGATTCATATTGTGAACTTCGGCAATGCATATCCACATCTGAAGGCAGGCATTCTCTCGTTTATGATGCCTACCTTTCTCATCATCACGGGTTATCTTGTCAATATCGAGAAAAGTCCCAAGCAAATGGGAATATACCTGATGTGTCTCGCCCTACCCTACGTTATCATGGTATCCGGTTTCTCTGTACTTTCCTATTTCATGCCCGTAAGAGATGGCATCACGGAATTATCCTTCTCACAGATTTGCGAGAAGATATTTGTCACATCCATAGGTCCTTATTGGTTTATCCAGACGATGATCATCTGTGGCTTTCTTTATTATATCAGTTTCAAGGGGGCTACATGGGAAACCCTCAAACAAGGAAAAACGACGATGAATACCACTACAAGCCTCTTCATCTTCGCCACCCTACTCTTGCTGGCATCTAAGACACCCGCTCTTTCGCCCAGTGCCGCAGCCTATTATTTCATCGGTGCAGCAATTCGCCAATGCCATATAGAGTTTGGCAAGATATTCCATCCTTCCCCTGCAGCCTTACTGCTCTGGTTCAGCTTGCTGGGCTTAGAGGAATGGTACGACTGGGGATGCCTGGCTGTAATCTTCTCCTGCTGGTGCTGCATTTCGTCATTGATGTGGATACATAGCCTCATCACTCGCATTCAAAGCAGGATCTACATCCAAAAGATAGATAACACCTTATTATATATAGGGCGCAACACGCTGCCTATCTATCTCTTCCATCCCATCTTTACGATGGCTGCGAAGTTCTATCATCCCCTCTTTGCCTGGGACAAGAGTGAGATCTCGTTTGCTGTCGTCACCATCATCCTTGCCATTACAGGCAGCCTGCTCATTGCCAAGATGATGGAGAAGACCAAACTGGCTTATCTCTTCGGAAAAGGGAAACTATTAAGATAAATCCAGGCAGATTAATATTTTGTAGAAAGAATATTTGCTAGAAACAGGAAAAAGGCGTATTTTTGCACGCCGTAAAAGATAAAACAATGAATATCAAGAACAAGATTAATAATATGGATGATGCCAGACGGGAAAAGCTGGGCGAAGTCATCAGATTCGGAATCGTAGGCGGACTGGCTACGGTGCTGCAATATGGCATCTATCTGGCTATGATGCCGGTGCTGAACCATTTCATTCCACGAATGGGTGATCACAGTCTGGCTACCACAGCCAACACCATCGCCTACATCGTGAGCTTCATCTTCAATTTCATCGCCAGCACCCGATACACCTTCAAGGTGAAGGCAAACGCCAAGCGAGGTGCCGGCTTCACCCTCTCACATGTGGTAAACTATACGATGCAAACCGTCTGCCTCAACCTCTTCGTTGGTCTGGGGCTCGCCAAACAGTGGGCGATGATTCCTACCCTCTGTATCTGTATCCCCGTTAATTTCCTATTAGTAAGATTCTTCCTGAAGAAATAGAAGAATCTCCGAAAACCCGAAAGAGAAAGACAGAGAAAGACAAAGACTAAGAGAAGATTCCTCTCAAAACTTGAAAGAGAAAGAAATAGAAAGATATGAAAAAGATATTCGATATTTTCAAGATCAAGAAAGAAGAAAAATGGCTCGCCCTGGGCATTTTTCTGGCGCTTGCTGTTCTAAATGGTGTAGTGATAGCCCGCTATGCCAGTCATTTCACCCTCATCACGGATGATTATTACAAGAATTTCATCCGCCACTTCTGCGTATCGGGCTTCGACCCGCTTACCTACTGGGTATTGAGCGACTGGAATGCAGCATACAATGTATATCGCCATCCGCTGCTCGCCTTCTATATGTATATACCTTACCTCATCAATATGGGTCTGATGAAACTCACAGGCTACAACTGTGCCCTTTTCATCGCGGTAATCATCCAGATATTCTGCGGATTCTATGCCACCCTTTTCCTGAAGAGAATCTTCCGGGAGGTAATGGATCTCGACAAGACGGCATCTCATATCCTCACCCTGTTGTTCTTCTCCTTCGGATATGTGATGGTCACCTGCATCGTGCCCGACCATTTCGTCATCTCCATGATGCTGCTCATCCTGGCACTCTACGTATCCGGTCTCAGAATGAAACATCACCATCCGCTCAAGATATGGCAGAGCGTGGTATATTTTATCCTTACAGCCGGTACATCGCTCAATAATGGATTGAAAATATTCTTCTCAGCATTCTTCATGAATGGAAAGGGATTCTTCCGACCGAAATATCTTCTCCTGGCTGTCATCCTGCCAGCCGCCCTGCTGTGGGGTTTCTGCAGATGGGAATACCGCGTCTTCGTATGGCCTAACGAGATGGCACGCAAGGAACTGAAAGCCAAGAAAGCGGCTGAGAAGAAAGCCAGACAGGAACGTATGGCACAGATCAAGCATACCCGTGATTCGCTGACAAACGACTCCATCAAAAGAGGCTTGAAGATTGTCTCTGCTCAGGAGATAGCCCAGAAAGCCAAGAACGACAGCATAAGGAAGGCAAAGGAACTGGCTAAGAAAGAAGCCAAAAAGAAAAGGGGTCCTAAGCAAGGTGCCCCTATCATGAAAGGTGAATTCATGAACTGGACGGATGCTACAAGCTCCCGCACACAGTCGATCATCGAAAATCTGATGGGCGAATCTATCCAGCTGCATCAGGATTATGTGCTGGAGGACGAATTGCGCCATCGCCCGATGTTCGTGAAATACCGATACGCCATCAATTATATGGTAGAAGCAGTTATCATGCTACTGTTTGTTGCCGGCATCTGGGCGGGCAGAAAGAGCAAGTATCTCTGGCTGGTGATGTCGTATTTCGGTCTAGATATGATGCTGCATATCGGACTCGGCTTCGGTCTCAACGAGGTATATATCATGACGGGGCACTGGATATACGCCATTCCGATAGCCATCGGTTTCCTTCTGAAGCAAAAACGACAGCTGCCAAACCAAGAACTGCCACTCCGACAGCAGCTCTACAGCCGCTGCCTGAAAGGCGTATTGCTCGTCCTGGGTCTGGCACTGCTGATATACAATGGTACTCTGATTATCGGATATTTCTTTTAATTCTGATATTAAGCATGCTTATCTCTTCCAATCATCTTGCGCCATCTGCGAGCCATCGCCTTGAAGATGCTGGAGAAATTACCATATCTCAGATTCAGAAAGAGTTCTTCCAGGGAGCGTGACATCTTGATGAATGGATGTCCCCAGGCATTAATCTTGTACACCCGCTCCTTGAAATCTACGTTTTCCACTACATATTTAGGATGTTTTAGCGGAAACTCCAGTTCATGGCGCTTCATGGTGAAGATTCTGCGATAAGCCTTGGGAGTCGTCTTCATGCTGCCCGAGAAATGGGTGGAGTCATCAGAGAGACCCAGATTATTGATCAGATTCCTGCATGGCATGATGGCAAGACTGGAATTCAACAGCATCGAAGCCCAGAAGATGCTTTCATAAAACTCCTTTCCACTATGGGCATGATCCCTGCACATCGGGATGAAGTCCTTACGGAGTCCACGCTGGCGAACCACCGATTCCAACTGTCGCATCGCCTGCCTATCGTGCAGAAAGGCATAGTCACCCTCCCATTTGTCCACCACACGGCGCCACGATGCCCATCCCCAGATAGAGAAGACAGAAGTAAAGAAATAGCTGTCCTCGCAGTCGGGGGTCACCTCATCTTCATTGAATCCGGCAATCATGGCAATACGTTCGTCGTGCTCATAGCGGTCGAGCATCTCCTTGCAGAAAGGGAAGAAAGATTGGGAAGGCACATCGTCATCTTCCAGCACGATACACTTATCCACAATCGAGAAAGCCCATTTCTGTGAGAGATACTCCGATGGATCGCATCCCTGGTTCTTGGTCTGATAAGATCTGTGCACCTCGCACTCCCAATCAATATTCTCATCTGATGCTATCTGCCGGCATGCCTCGATACCTGGCACATCCCGTTCACCTCTTGCTCCATCCTGATAGAGGAACAACTGGGCTGGACGAGCCTTCTTCACCTCGTCAAACACTTTCTGGAAATTGTCGGGACGATTGAAGAAAAGCATCAATACGGCGACATCAATCTTAGCAGGTTGTTTCATATATATATTACTTGTTTACAATATTAGCCAATACAAAAAACTCTACTGAACTCTCGCAAGCGGTTCTAGAACGGGCTGATGGTCCAAAAGTACCTAAAGCAGCATGCCCTTTCAGGCGTGTGGAGCCTACTGGCTAAGTTCAGTACCATATCTCCTGCAAAGATAACCTAAAAAGCAGACAATGCCAAATAAACCGCCACAAAAAACCAGCCGGAATGAAATATTTCCTCATTTTTCTTCCCACAATCAATTTTTTACACTAACTTTGCAGCCAAATAAGAATAAAACGATGAAGAATATTTTTAAAATCAAGAAAGAAGAAAGGATTCTTGCCCTTGTTTCGATGCTGGTATTCGCCAGCTTGAATGCCGTGCTGATCCATTCCTATCCTGCAAGCTTTTTCAAGGCTGGCAAACTGGGATTTTGGAGTATTTTCTACAAGCATTTCACGGTATCCGGTTTCGATGCCTACTCGTATATCTTTCTTTCCAACGAAAAGATATACTTTGAGTTGTCGCGCCATCCGCTCTTTGGCGCCCTACTCTATCCCGGAGCCTGTCTCAACGACTGGCTGATGGGCTGGACTCATCACAACTGTGCCACCTTCATCATGGCAGTGATGCTCGTCATCAGCGCCACTTTCTCTGCCGTATTTTTCTTCCGCATCTGCCGGGAGCTCATCCAGCTATGCCGGTTGGATGCCTACATTCTCACGGCATTCTTTTTCTCCTTTGCCTCCATCATGCTCACCACGATGGTACCCGATCATTTCTGCTTTTCCATGCTCTGTCTGCTGGTCAGCATCTATATGGTGGGAACCTGTATGGCGCAAGGCAAACAGCTCAAGGCATGGCAGGCTAGTCTGCTGTTCCTTACCACGGCAGGAGTATCGCTGAGCAATGGTGTAAAGACCGGTATCATGTCGCTTTTCTGTAATGGCAGAAAGGTGTTCTCACCCCGATTCTTTGCCATCGCCTTCATCCTCCCGCTCCTCATCATGGGCGGCAGCTTTTACTACCAGAACGAATACATCGTCAAGCCTCAGCAGGAAAAAGGCAAGGAGATAGAAAGAAAGCTGATGCCGAAAAGACCCGATATTGCCCGGAAGAATGCCGTTCACGATGCGTGGATGGATGCTCATCGAGGCAAATCGGTATCCGATATGCCATTCCTGAAATGGACCGATGTTTCTACCCCACGAATGGAATCCATCGTAGAAAATCTCTTTGGAGAAGGCATCCAGCTGCATCAGAAGGAACTGCTCAAAGACCTGAGCGTATCGCGCCCAACCTTTATCCGATACGACTGGGCCATCAGCTACATCTTCGAAGCATTCGTTTTCCTGCTCTTTGCAGCCGGTGTTTTCTACAGCAGACACTCCCGCCTGATGTGGATGTGCCTGAGCTGTGCGGCATTCGATGCCTTCCTGCACCTGGTGCTCGGTTTCGGACTCAACGAGGTATATATCATGGCAGCCCACTGGATGTTCGTCATCCCATTTACTATGGGTTATGCATTCAGAGAGGCTCAACCCAAACTGGCAAATGCGATGAGAGGAGTCACTCTTTTCCTCACCATCTACTTCTGGGCATACAATGTCACATTAATCATCACGCATTTCTTATAATCCGGAGAGAGATCCCATACGGGTCTTCCCGATAAAAATATAAAGAATATGGACTTTTACAAAGAAATCAAAGAATATAGCCAGCAGAATCTGCGGGCATGCCAACTCAAGCAGCTGGCTATTCTGGAAGAAATAGACAAAATCTGCAAGCGCCACAAGATAGAATACTGGCTGGATGGCGGTACCCTGCTCGGAGCCGTACGCCATGGCGGTTTCATACCTTGGGATGACGATATCGATATCGGTATGTCGCTGGAAGATGAAAAACGATTCGAGAAGATTGCCCCCAAGGAACTGCCCGACTGGCTCTATCTGCAGACCCCCAAATCGGATCCGGGAAGCAAGGAGCCTATCACGAAGATCCGCGACTGCAACTCACTCTATATCGAACAGGGCGATGATTTCTGCCAGCCTTATGTAAAGGGAATCTTTGTGGATATCTTCCCTTTTGTGGATTATCCAGACATTCCCCGTTCGTGGATCAAGACCTTGACAAAGGGTATCTCCAAGAGTTATTCTATCCTGAACCACCGACACACTTACTCGCTGCGTTCCTTTGCTGAGTTCTTCTATTTCGGAGGCAAGTATTGTCTGTGCAGTGCATTATGGAAGGTAGTAGGCTTGTTCGGAAAGAAGACCCGTTATTCTGATGTTCCTTTCCTGAATGGCCGAGGCATCTCATTCGACAAGAAGGCAGTCAAGCCATTGGGTACTATCAAGTTTGAGGGCAAGGAATTCCCTGCACCATGCAATCCCGATTCCTACCTCACGGACCTCTATGGCGATTATATGAAGATTCCACCAGTAGAAAAGCGAGAGTTCCATTCGATATTCATCCTGCCAGAACTAAGGAGGTAAGGAGTTAAGGAGTTAAGGAGTTAAGACAATAGTCTTCTTTCGTAAAACGTAGAACATTTGTCCCTTAACTTCCTTAAACTCCCTGACTTCCCTTAACTTCTCCACATGCGAAAGTTCTATCATTTACTGCAAAGCCTGGATGGTATGAGCCAGACCATCCTTTAATAATGTAATCGGCTTCCAGCCCAGAGTTTCCAACTTATCCGTAGCAAAAACAGCCTTGGTAATAGGAGTGGTATTGCCATGACTGGCATCATCGGGAATATCAAAGACCACCTTTCTGCCAGCCAGATCAGCAACAGTTTCAGCCAAGGTTCTGATGCTTACATTCGACTCCTCGTTGGCAATATTATATGCCTCGCCGTTCCCGCCCTTCAGCAGGATACAAAGCAGCGCCATCGCACAATCCACCACATAAGTCCACGAACGGAACGCCTCTCCCTTACTCTTCAGCACGATATCCTCGCCACGCAATACATTGCGGATAAACTGGGCATAAACACGATTATCGTTCTCTGTAAAGAACGGACCGTAGATATGACTCGGACGGGCGATGGACACCTCAATGCCATACTGATGGGCATAGCAGATACAAAGCGTCTCGGAAGCACGCTTTGCCGAAGGATAGCACGCCCTCACCGTAGTAGGATCGATATACCCGCTATAGCTTTCTTCAAAGACACGACCGTCGCCCTCGCCATAGACTTCTCCGGAAGATACATAGACCAATTTCTTCAAGCCGTGCTGCAGTCCAAAGCGCAACAGATTATCCACGCCGAAGATATTAGACTTCATCACTCCCACAGGATCCTCGCTATAAAGCTGTGGACAGGCACCGCCAGCAGCATCCACGATATAATCGAAAGAGAGATCCACCGACAAGGGAGCCGTAACATCAAAAGGAAGAAAATGATAATGTCCGGAAGCAAGATATGCCGAAAAGCGCCTGTTAGCCCGCTCTTCGTTACGACCCGCAGCATAAACCTGATAATCCAGCCCCTCATGCTGCATCAGCATATCTACCAGACAGCCACCAATCAATCCAGTAGCGCCCAGCACCAGGATATTCTTGCCCGAAAGCTGTTGCCATGGCAGCTCAAATGCTGCCAAAGCCGCCTTTACATCTTCATTATATAGATTTGTCTGTTTCATCCTACTATCAATTTTCTTCTATTATCTGTTTCATCCTATTATCTATTTCAGCCACTCATCCTTGGTGGTATGCTTCAATGCCTTAAACAGCTCCACATCCTCCGTCTGGGTAAGCTTCAATCCGTTTTTCTCTGATCCCATCACCAGGTGCTGGTTATCCACTCCCAGCTCAGCCATCAAGGTACAGGATGCCACCGTGCCGTCAATACCCTTGGCATCAGCCTCGGCGTGCGCCTTCAGCAAAGTGCCGAGAGGATAGGTATGAGGAGTCTGGGTGCGAACCAGCCGCTCGCGTGGGATGTCGATATTCTTCACACAGTCATCCTCCTTCTGCATGATAGCCTCCTTGCAGATCATACCCGTAATGGCATAACCATACTTTCTGCACTTCTCGATATTCTCGGTAATGATTCGCTCTGCCACCAGCGGGCGCACACCATCGTGTACCAATATGATATCATCCTCTGTACATCCGGCATCGCGCAAGCCCCACAATCCATTGCGGATGGAGTGCTGATTGCTGTCACCACCCTCGAAAATCCACTTCAGCTTGGTGATGTTAAACTGGTTGGCATACGCCTGCAGTACCACTTCCCATCCCTTGAGGCACACCACACAGATGGCGTCTATCTGAGGATGGCTCTGGAAAGCCTGCATGGTATAGATGATAACAGGTATGTTATCAATCGTCATGAATTGCTTTGGGATATCCTGTCCCATACGGTTACCAACACCGCCTGCAGTTAATAATGCAATATTCATAAAGTTCGTATTTTAAGATTGTCTATTATATTGAATGTTATTATATGAGAAGATCAACGGATAGCAGAAGGCACGTATCTTTGCCATCAAGCCCCGCTGATGCTTGCTGTAGTATATCTTGTCACCATGCTTCAGACAGAGGAAGCAGAGGCTGAAGAGTGCCAGCAGATTGTGATGCAGCATATAATAGCTCATGCGATGTGCCAGCGCAAACTTCGGCTCCCGGGTATGCTCATATATATAGGTATAGAGCATCTGCCAGTTGGGCTGCTGCTGCAATCTGCGATAATTGGCGATACCATAAAGGTAAGGCTGATAGGTAGGGCGGGCATCCACCTTCTTGCCTGCCTGCTTCAGTTCCTCATGACAGGCAGAAGCCAGATTCGTGCGATGCCAGTTCAGTGGTTCATCTACCATCACGATACCGCCGTGCAACTGGGCGCAGATGGCAAGACTCCAATCGTACATGATATTCGGCAGCCAGTATTCACTTGTCTGGATAAACTCCCGGCGGAGCAGCATGGTATGTCCGGCAAATCCGCAGAAGAGCAGCGCCTCCAGGCTGTACTGAGGATTCACAAGATGCGTATGCTCTCTGTCGGCACCACGCAGATGGGTAGAAAAACAGATGTCATGATTGCCGATGGCAGCCACCTGCTTCTCTATCTTGGTTGGAAACCAGACATCATCCTGATCGCTGAAAGCCACAAAATCGCCCGTTGCCTTCATCGCAGCCGACTTGAAGTTCTGATTGAATCCCAGATTGCTGGCATTGCGCGAGAAATGTATGATAGGAAACTTCTCGGCATAGGCTGTGCAAATCGCCACCGTATCATCCGTAGAACCATCATCCTGGATGATGATCTCCTTCAGGGGATAGGTCTGCGAGAGTATGGAATCCAACTGCTCCCTGATATATTCGGCACCATTGTAGGTGCCCATGATGATTGAAACTGTCTTATTTGTATTCATCCTTCATTCTGATTTATTCATATGAACCCATCAAGGTTACTTCTTTCCCATTTTCTTCTTCACGAAAGCCATACACTCCTTCAGAATGGCGGCACCGGCAATACGCATCACCAGATAGTACAGCACCACAGCCATTAGAATGCGGCAAAGCAGGAGCAGCCACAGATTGTGGATAGACTGCGTGGCGAAATAGGTAGCCGTCATCACCGCCAGGGCTGCCAGCGCAAACGGCAGGATATCCTTCAGGAACATCCATACCCGATAGCCTATCAGGCGACGGGAGAAATACTGCCATACGAACAGCCAGATGATGTTCAGCAGCACGTAGGCGATGACCATCGTGCGGATGCCCCAATGCCATATCAGAATCATCGTCAGAATCTGAACCACACCCAGGGCAAAGGTCACCCCAAAATAAGTACCCGACTTGCCGTTGCTCACCACCAGACTCGACATGAGCTGGCTCATCGGAATGATGGCACCACTCACGCAGAGAATCTGCAGCAGAAAGGCACTCGCCAGCCATTTTTCGGTGATGGCCAGGACGATGAACTCCCTAGCCACCATTCCAAACCCCAGCATCAGCGGGAAGGAGATGAATGCCGTGAAGCGGATCAGCTTGCGCAAGGCTTCCAACTGGCGTCCCGGCTGCTCACGAAGATCTACCAGCACAGGCTGGGCCACCGAATCCACCATTCCCTGTATCACACTGTAAGCCTTGAAGTTCCACTGCGAAGCCTGGTTGTAATTACCCGTATCATGCGCCGTGAAGTAATGACCCAGCAGGATATTCAGCACATTGTTGTTGATATGGGTGGTGATGGTGGAAGCCAGCAGTTTGCAGCTGAACTTGAACATCCTACGGATAGGTTCGAAATCAAACCGCAGACTCGGGCGCCACGGAGAATAATGCCAGAACAGCGCCGTATTCACGATGCTGTAAACGATGGTCTGGGTGGCCAAAGCCCAATAAGACATGCCGCAAAACGCCATGATCACTCCTACCACACTCGAAAAGAGCGTGGCGATGATGCCCGACTGAGCCCTCTGCTTCACCATCATGTGCTTGAAGAGATAAGCCGACTGAGCCGTACAGAGGCTGGAGAATAAAAGCGACAGGAATGCATACCGGCAAAGAGGAACCAGTGCCGGAGTATGATAATAGCCCGCTATCAGAGGGGCACAGAGAAAAAGTACCAGGTATAGAAAACCACCTACAGAGATATTAAACCAGAATACGGAGTTATAGTCATTATCTGTAGGTTCCTTGATATTCGTGATAGCCGTGATGAAGCCCGAATTCTGCAAGGCGTTGGCAATCAGAGAAAAAACAGTAATCATGGCGATCATACCATAATCGCTTGGCGACAACAGTCTGCCCAGGACGATGCCGAATACCAAACCGATAACCTGCATCGCCCCATTGTTCATGGCTCCCCAGAAGAGACCCTTTGCTGTTTTTTCCTTTAATGTTTCTGCCATTTAAATTTATTTTTTCTTGCTAAAACCATGCGAACTAGCGCTTGAAGAGACTTCTCACCACAAACCAGGTATGCACCAGAACCGTGGTGACAAAGCCATAGTTGCTGCGCATCACCTCGAAACGCTCCTTGAGAGAAGCCTTGTGATTCTGCACAGACATGCCGCCATCCAGATAGTTGGTGATGACAGCATGGACATTGCGCAACGGAAGATGGCGCTGCTGAGCCGCCTTCATGATGCGGATGCACCAATCCACATCCGCCGAAAGGCGATAGTGAAGATCGTAATGAATCTGGCGGGCAATATCCGTGCGGGCATAAAACGACTGATGACAGACGAGCATCCCCCACTTGAACGAGCGCCAGTTCAGCTTCTTGGGAGGCGAAAGACGGCGATGGCGCAGGAATCTTCCTTCGTCATTCACGATATCGGTATCTCCATAGAGCACGCCCGGCAGGTTCTCGCCCTCGCCTACGCATCCCTCCACATACTCCAGGGTATCGTCGGAAGGAAAGACATCTCCCGCATTCAGAAACACGAGATAGTCGCCCGTAGCACGGTCTATACCCTTGTTCATAGCGTCATAGAGTCCCTTGTCAGGTTCCGAATAGACCACGATTTCGTGGGCATTCTCTCCAGCCTTTGCCCTGTTCTGGTATGCCCGTACCATAGCCAGGGTATTGTCCTTCGAAACACCATCTATGATCAGGTGCTCGATATTGCAGTAAGTCTGCTTATTGACACTATCCAACGTACGCTGCAACACGCTCTCGGCATTGTAGGTACAGGTTACGACAGTAAACTTAATCATATATGGTAGTTTTTAAAGGCCATCGCCTGATTATACACCTCAACATATTTCAGCGCCACCGCATGCTGCGAATAGTTATGCATCACCTTCTGCAGGCACGCCTTCTCCAGATTCTCCTGATCGGCTTCTTCCAGCACCCAGTGGATACCATCCGCCAGATCCTTGGCATCACGATAGTTTGCCACATATCCGTTCTTCTGATGATCGATCATCTCCGGTATGCCGCCCACCTTGAATCCTACGCTAGGCACGCCGCAAGCCATCGCCTCCATGATAGTATTCGGCAGATTCTCCGACAGGGAAGGAAGCACGAAGACATCGGCAGCATTGTAAATATCTGCGATGCGCTTGTCATCGCTCACATAACCGAGCGAAACGATCGGGAACGAAAGCTTGCCTTCGAACTCCTCGCTGTGTCCACCCAATATTGCCACGCAGGTGTTCTCCCTCATCTCGGGATGCTGCTCAGCCATCAGCCGGCACGCCTCTATCAGATAATCCATGCCCTTATAAGGATTGGTGGCTCTCTGGGCGATGAAGAGGATGATGCGCTTGTCCTTCGGCAGCTGCGTGCGCAGACGGGATTCCAGCTTGTCCTGCGGACAATATACATGGGTATCTATCGGATTGGGAATCGTCTCGATGCGATGACCCGCCAGGAGTCCGCTCAACCGGGCTTCCGCTGCCAGCCATCTGCTGCAGGTAACAAAGGAAAGAGCCCCACTGTTATACACCTTCTGCTTCTTCTTCCATATCTTAGCCGACAGATCGTTCTTTCCCCCGTTTCCCGGCAGATACTTGCAGTTGCCGCAGCCATTGTTGTAATGATGGCAACCCAGGGTAAGATGACAGATGGATGAAGCCGGCCAGATGTCGTGCATGGTCCATACCACCGGTTTTCCGCTGCTGATGATCTTCCGGATGGTCTTCAGCGAAAGCATACCCTGGTTGATCCAGTGCAGATGGATGATGTCAGCCTCCTTGAACTCTGGCAAGGAAGTGATGTCGTATCCCGCATTGGCGATATCGAGTGCAAAGAGATTCTTCTTGGAAAAATGAAGGCGGTAGAAGATGCACCAGCGCTCCCACAGGAAATTCCACTGCATCCTGAGCGAGCGTGGCAACCCTACCACGGTAATATCATCGGTTACCTTATCGCGCACCAGCATCTTAGCCTTAACACCATTGTTGTTAAGGGCATCCATCAGGCGGTTGGCAGCTACAGCAGCACCACCCGCCTTCTCACTTGTATTTACTATGAGTACTCTCATGATTATCCTTTTTATTCTGCTTGCAAAGATAATGTAAAAATTTGAGTTAGCGAAGAAAAAGAAAGACTTTTCTGAGATAAAGAGAATGTTTTTATGAAATTGATGAGAATGGATATAATGAAATGATGAGAATGGATATAAATAAAACATGCCACAACTCTCAACGAGCTGTGGCATGCACTATGTTTAACTTAAAAATTTCTAATCAAAATAGTCTCACGACCTTCTCAATTATCTGTTAAACAATCTACCTTAAAACCTAATAACTAAAAACCTAAATCTATTACTACTAACCTAAACAATCTATTAACCTTTTGACGCTGCAAAGATAGTACTTTTTCTACAAATCTCCAAATAATTCGGCAAGAAAAGTATTATTTTTGAGATTTTTTGATATAAATCAACGAATTATTAGAAAATTCATCAAAAACTAACGAGTTTTTAACCCTCATTAAGCCTTTTCTATCAATACTGTAGCGTAAGCTGAGATTCCTTCCATTCTTCCGGTAAAGCCCAACTTCTCTGTGGTTGTAGCCTTGATGGAGATTTGGTCTTCCTCTACCCCCATCACTTTTGCCAGGCATTCCTTCATGGCAGGGACATGCGGATTGAGCTTCGGACGCTCTGCACAGACCGTTGCATCGATGTTGCCCAGGGTATATCCCTTGGTGGCAATCAGGTCCATCGTCTTCTTGAGCAGAATCTTGGAATCCACATTGAGGGTCTCTGCTGCCGTATCAGGGAAATGATAACCGATATCACGCATATTGGCTGCACCCAGCAGGGCATCGCAAATGGCGTGAATCAACACGTCGGCATCACTATGACCGAGCAAACCCAACTCATAATCTATCTTGATACCACCCAGCCACAAGTCACGGTTCTCTACCAGCTTGTGAACATCGTATCCAAATCCTACACGAATATTCATAATTCTATTCTTTATGATTAAAGTTAATAATATGTTTATATTTTCTATTTATTATCTTCCAGCAAGGCTCTGCCTATTCCGCCTGCCTATCGCTTGAACAGGTCTTTCAATCCGTCCATATCGAATGCCAGCGTAAAGCGCAGGGTCTGGTCGAGCGGATTGCTCTTGGCGGTGGCTACCACATAGGAAGCATCGAGCGAGAAGACATTCATCTTGAAACCGGCTCCCACCGTGAAGTACTTGCGGTTGCCCTTGCTCTGGCTCTCGTGATGATAACCGGCACGCAGGGCAAACTTGTCATTATATACATACTCGGCACCTACGCCATAGTTGATTTCCTCCAGCTCTTCCTTGAATCCGCCTGGGGCATCGCTGAAGCTCTTGAAGATGCCGCTGATGCCCGAAATATCGTTGTATTCGCGATGCACACGGTCTTCATACTCCGAGTTGTCCTCTCCCTCCTTCTGAGCAGGAACCGTAGGCACGAGATACTTGTTGGCATCTGCGGCGATGGTAAAGCGGTTGTACTCGTCGATAGGAATCATCAGTGAGGCGCCCAGACGCAGATTGGTAGGCAGGAACTCGCCATACTCCTGACCGCTGAAGGTAATCTTGCTACCGATATTCGAAATGTTCAGACCTATACCCAACTGGCACTCTCGCGGTCCGATATTGACATAGTTCTGATAATAGGCTGCGATATCCGCCGCAAAAGCCGAGGCTGGCGAATTTTCCTCCTGATAGTCGAAGCGCAGGTCGGAATAGATCCAGCGGATGGCTGCCGCCAGGGAGAATTTCTCGCTGAGCATCAGAGAGTAAGCCACATCAATCGACATCTCATAGGGATTGATGGTCATCGCGTTGTCGTTTTCTCCCGGCTCAGAAAGAAACACCTCACCCATGTTGAAGTAACGGAGCGAAGCTGATACGGCACTGTAATCGCCTATGCGGTAATAGCCCGAGAGATAGGCGAGATTCATGTCGTTGACCAGCGAGCGGAGCCATGGAGTGAAGTTCAGCGCCACGCCCGCCCTGGAGATGTTGAAAGGATACTTTGCCGGATTCCAATACTGGGAGTTGACATCCGGATCGGTTGCCGCACCTACATCACCCAGACCTCCGCCGCGGGCATCGGGCGCTATGGTCTGAGAGATGACGGCATAGTTTACCGGATTGAAAAGACTCTCCTTGGTGTCTCCCTCCCCATTCTGCGCCGATGCCGTCAGCGCCAATACCGAGAGAAAACCGGTTGCGAATATCTTGACGATTCTATTCATACTACATTATTTTATATGATGATATTTTCTATTTTATAATGATCAGTTTCCGGGTCTTGGAGGCATAGCTGCTGCCATCCGATGAAACCTTGACCCGATACAGATAGATGCCCGTACCCAGAGGGCGACCGCCATCTACCGATAGATCCCACTTCACGGTATAGACCTCCGAAGCCGGCACTCCGCTCTCGGCATGGCGCCAGAGCTGTCTGCCCGAAGTATCATAGAGTTCGATTACCACATCCATCCGGCTCTCCGTCCTGTCGTGAGAAACGATGAAGGTGGTCGTGCTGCGGGCAGGATTCTCCGTCACGCCCACATCGAAGAGCGATGGAGCCAGACCGCTTACCACATTGAAGTGGAGGGTGGTGGTAGAACTGTTGTTCTGGATATCCCATGCCGTGAAGGTAAGCTGATGCCTGCCTGCCGGGAGTTTCGGAATACTGTAGCAGGTGGAACCGCTGGTATAGGTTCCGAAATCATACGAGAAATGATCGTTGAGATTGTAGGTCTTCGACTGATCTCCGTCTATCACCAGCTTCAGGTCATGGCCGAGTCCGCTTCCTGCGGCATTGATTCCGTCCTTGTCTGATATCCTTGCCACGAAATAAGGGGTAGCATTCACATTGCCGCCATCCACGAAGGTAGGCGAGTTCAGATAGCAGAATACCGACGGACCGATGGAGTCATTTTCTGCCACCACGCTGCCGCCCACCTTGAACCGTGCGCTTTCTCCATTCGCCCGCAGCCCCTTGTCGTTGCTGACGGCATAGAGATTTATCAGTCCGGTATCACCCGAATAGTTGATATCCTTAGGTACGGCAAAGCAGAAGGCGAACTTTCCGCCGGATACGCTGTCAGCCCCCTGATAGAGCGTCTTCTGGCGGTCGTAATACTGGAAGGCGGAAGAGGCACCGTCGGCAGTGGCATCATTCAGCTTGCAGGTAACCAGTTCCCTGGAATCCCTTACCGTAGCCGTCACTACCCCCTGGAAATCCACATCCGTCTCCACATGTCCCGCAATTCTGGCTATGTCTCCGGCTCTCAGCAGCGGAACCGTATCGGTGCGCTGGCAGGAGATGCCGTTGATGGAATCCACCACTACCTTCATCATCGGCAGGTTGAGCGAGAGGGCAGGATCTCCGAGCAGGGCATACTGCAGATGGTTTTCCGAGCGGTCTATCTCGCCCGCCATCACATTGCCCAGCATCACGTCGTTCTGAGCCAGCCGGTGTGCCTCGCCTATCGCCAGCGGCTTGCCGTCTTCCCGGCTCAGCACCCTGCGCAGGAAGGCACGGTTCATATACTTGTTCTGCTGGGCAAACACGGTACGCGTGGTACCGTAGAATGCCACAGCTCCACCTTTTTCATTCAGCAGGGCAGCCTCGCCGATGGTAGATTTCGTACCGTCATAAGGCATGATGTCGCAGGATGCCGTCACCCACAGTGGCAGGTTTTCGTTTCTGAACGATTCGAAATCCGTGATCTTGAGCACGTTTTCATGCGAAATCTGGGTTTCGCTGCCATGTCCGGCATAATCCATCACCAGGGCACCCGCCATCTGCTGCTGTCTGATGATACTGGCAACTTCGGGATAGGAATTTCCCGTCGAGGAGGTCTGTCGGGTATAGGCATCCCACATCACCTTTCTGATGAGATAGCCCGGATAGAGCGAGGCGATGTCGTCTGCCACCTCGTTGGCATCCGCCATGTGGAGATTCTCGTTACCGTCATCTCCCATGAACATCAGGGTGTTCTGCCAGGCTCCGGCATTGGCGTTCTTCTTGTAGCTGATGGTCTTATCCACCAGTATCTCGGCTTCCTGCGCCGTGGTTACGGGGAATCGTCCTACCGCCACATCCTGCAAGTCGGTTCTCGGATCGGCACCCTTTCCTTCGCCGATGATTCCCAGCCAGCTGTCGCTCACATAGCAGGTGGTCTTGCTGAACGAGTCTTCGCTCTCATGGCAGAGCAGGTAATCATCCGGATTCAGCAGCCTGCAATCTGGCATGAGCATGCGGTTGTCCCATACACAGTCGCCGAAGAGCAGGAGATATTTGGGCATGTCGGCAGCCGTAGCCGCCCTGTCGCTCAGCATCCGCAGATAGCGGCGGTAGGCATTGGCACCGGGGGTACCGCTGGAGAATTCATTATAGAGTTCGTCGGCGGGCACGATATTCACGCGCAGCCCGTCGTGGGTTTCGTGGAATTCCTTGAGCCGCAGTGCCTGCCTGAGCAGTTTCTGCGAGGTTGGGATGATGATCACCATATCGGCAGCCCCGTCGGCATGGTGGTCCTGCGGAGTGATGCCATACACATACTCGGCTGCAGGAACCTGACTTCCGAAACCGGCAAACGGCGCAGGCTTCTCCCAGGTTACGGCTACATAATCCAGATGAACCGGTCCACCGCTGAGTGGCTGTATCTCGATGGTATCCTTCTCTCTGAAATCCTGGAGCGGATAGGTGGCGCTCCTTTCCACGCCTACCGTATAGGCACTGCTACTGGTATTGGTAGGCAATTGGAGGCTTATGGTTCCCAGTTCCTGCCGGTTCTTCCTGATCTGCACCCTGGTGTTGGTGCCAGCGGTAACAGCCACCACCAGCTTTCCCCGGCTGCATCCGGTAGGATTGGTGATGACCACCTTCTGGGTATCGCCCACCCTGACGGCTGTAGGATGGAAGAGATTCCTTCCACCCTGCATCCAGCTGAACCCATCTACTTCATAAAGAGAATGATAATCTTCCGGCATCGGATGGCAGGAAGAGACGAAAGAGGCTGAATCTGCCCAGAGACTCGGCGACTCATCGCTCTGGGTGATGAAATAATAGCCATAGTCTGAATAGGGATTGCGGGTGCGCACCATAGCCGTCGGACTGCTCCAGCTCACCGCCCCGCGGGCATAGAAATAATGTCTGCCATCCACTACATATTGCGGCACCTCCTTCAGGTCGTCAGTCTCCCGGATATCCTGGGCATAGAGCGCTTCGTTCTGGAGATTTCCTCCATAACCGTAGATCTTCACCTTGCTGATATCCGAGAAACCGGCACGGCGCACCACATCGGCAGTCAACTGATGAATACCCGTTTCGCTCACCCTGATCTTTGCCCATTTTCCGCTTGCCAGCACAGAATGGTCGGCATAGGCGGGAGTAGTATCCTCCCCGCTGCGGGTCTGCAACCGGGCTTTCTGCTGCGAACGTTTCAGCAGATGCGACTGGCTCTGCGAACGTTTCAGCGGCTTCGCCTGGATATCCAGCATGAAGCTCACCAGCGCCTGATATCTGTGCTCCCTGAAGACGAGAGGAGAAAAGGAAATCACCAGCAAGCCTTGTTTCCGGCATTCGGTTACCTGCTGGCAGATGGCCACCTGCTCAGGGAGAGCAGCGCCCGAAAGCCGGTTGTAATGAGAAATATCGGTAGCAGGCATATCCACATACTCCGGATATTTCACTGTTACCGTATAGATAGAATCCTGATAATCACCCTGTAAAGGCAAAGAATATACGAATTGAGGCAATATGGAGTCCACCTTCACCTCCTGCGAGGTAAGGTTGAAGAATCTCTGTGCCGCAGCAGGCAGCGCCATCAGCACCAGCACAGCCACGAAACAAAGGTATTGCCATATTCTACTCTTATTCATATATTCTTTCATATATTCTTTATTTACACATAAAGTCGAGCACCTTTCTATCTTCGAGATAGCCCTCCAGATGGTCATCGATCTTCACCGGACCGCATCCTGTAGGACAACCCGTATAGAGCAGGTCTCCTGTCTTGAGCGTAAAATACTGGCTGATGTAGGAGATGATTTCATCCACCTTGTAGAGCATATCGCTCGAACAGCCTTCCTGCACATTCTCGCCGTTGATGTTGAGATGGAAGTGGATAGCCTGGATGTCGCGGAACTTCTGGATATCCACCCATTCTCCGATGGCGGCAGAACCGTCGAATCCCTTGGCAAGCTCCCATGGCTGACCCGCCTCTCTCAGCTTCTTCTGCATCTCGCGGGCGGTAAAGTCGATGCCCACGGTCACCGCATCATAATAGCGGTGGGCGAAACGCTGCGGGATGGTCTTTCCCAACTTGCAGATGCGCACCACCAGCTCGGTCTCATACTCTATTCTTCCCAGATGATCCGGGATGAAGAAAGGCTTGCCGTTGTTGAGCAGCGCAGAATCAGCCTTGGTAAAAATAACAGGACGCTCTGGTTTAGATAACGTACCATGCAGCGATTTATTGTGTTCGGTAT
>USRA01000010.1 GCA_900557035.1 uncultured Prevotella sp.
TGGAATATACCTTGCGCACCTTGTCGTAATCATCGCCCAGACTGATATTGTCTGTGATGACCTTGGAAACTCCATAGAGCATACGGTGGAAATAGGTATGTTCCCGGGTATTCTGTATCTCGAAGATGATGAATTCTCCCTTCTCATTTTCTGCCAGAATATCCACTCTGTTGAATTTATCATTCTCGGTCTGCTGATTGCTCTCACTATCCAGGAATCGGTTGATCTTGAAATTCTCGTTCAGCAGCGAACACATAAAGCCTTCCAGCACGGCATAGTTTGCCTTGTTGCGAAGCAGGCGCTTCATCGCCCAGTCAAATCTGATATAATTTGCCATATTCTTCCTCCATGATTAATAAATCTTGTGCAAAGATACGCCGATTTTTTGTAACTTCCAAACTTTTAAAGAAGTTTTTATTCCAGCTTCTTACAGAAAACATATATTTAATTCGATTCATTTGCCAATCCTATCATAGCGATGAATATCATCCATCGTGACCGCTCATACCGCTTCTTAAAATACTGGTTGTGGTAAATAACTTTACAAGTTGAACGTTGCGGAAAAATCTCTTAAGAGAAGCTGGCGTTTCCCTTAAGGAAAAATATATTTTCCCTTAAGGAAAAAAATAAAAATCCTTAAGGGAAAATTCTCAACCTCTTCTTTCCCCATTTTCCTGGCGTTTTCGTCTGATACTCTCTTCCTTGAATATTGTTTACACGGATATGGAGAGAAAATGGGAGTTGAACAGGCATCTATTGCGATAGCTTTGCAATGTCACAGAGTCGCTTTTCTATTTCGTATGTCTCTTCAGGAAGATGCTGTGGTCGATGCAGGCTGGGAGCTCTTCCTTATAGTGGGTAACCATGATCATCGTCTTGTTCTTTCGCTTGCAGAATGCCTCGATGATATCCTTTACCAGGCGGCGGTTTCTGTTGTCAAGACCATGAAGAGGCTCGTCGAGGATGAGAAGCTCAGGATCCTTCACGAAGGCACGTGCCAGAAGTACCAGGCGCTGCTCGCCACTTGACAGCTTCAGAAAACCACGATCTTCCAAACCCTCCAGACCGAAGACTTTCATCCAGAAACGGCACTGGTCCATATCCTCTTCCTTTGGCTTTACATAGAGACCCACAGAATCGGTAAGGCCGCTCGCCACAATGCGGATGGCTGGCATATCACGCTGATAGGAACGGTGAAGCTCTGGAGATACATAGCCGATATGCTTCTTGATATCCCAGATGCTCTCGCCACTGCCACGAGGATTGCCGAAGAGGGCAATGTCGCAGGCATAGCTCTGCGGATTGTCGGCACATACCAGACTGAGCAGGGTACTCTTGCCGGCACCATTCTGTCCGCTCAGCGCCCAGCGCTCACCATTGTTAACCGTCCAGTCGAGATCGTTGAGGATGATGCGCTCGCCATACTGGATGCGGACCTTGTTCATCTTCACCACTTCCTGACTGTGATATTCCCGGTCGCTATATGGCAGGTCGATGATGGCTTGTTCTAATTCTTCGCATAGTACGTGGGCAGGGATGGGGTTGCGCTGTGCCAGATATTCTTCCTTGGTAAGCTTAGGATATACCTTCATATCCTTCACTTCTACCACGTGGGTGATGAACTCTGGGATATCATCGCTCTTGCTCAATACGAGAATAATCTGCAGATGATGCTCTGTGGTAAGTGACTTGAGAAGCTCCTTGAGCTGGTCGCGGGTGTCGGCATCCAGACCGATGAAAGGATTGTCCATGATCAGCACGCGAGGCTCAGAGAATAGGGTAGAGGCAAGCTTGAACTTGCGGAGCTCTCCACTGCTCAGCAGGATGGTGTATTTGTCGAGCAGGTGGTGCATGTGGAACAGCTCGTAGATGTGTTCCTGCAGCTGTCTGCGCTCAGGAGTATCTTCGCCAGCCATCTGATAAGCCTCTTCCAGCTTATCCTTGACGATAGGCGTGTTCTCATCTATTTCCAGCTGGTTCCAGCGCTGCTGCAGGAAGTAGGTGCGGTCGTTGTCGCCTCCGTAGGTATCACGGAAGGTGATATACTTGATATTGTCGCTCACCAGGGATTTGGTACTAGGAGAAAAGTCGTAATCAGGATCGTGCATCAACAGCGGGTGTCTGCCCACAAGGATGTCCACGAACATCGACTTACCTCCACCATTGGGACCTACGATAGCGATATGCTCGCCGTCGCATGCCTCGAAGTTAACTGGCTCAGCCATACGCCATTCCGGCATACGGGTTACGCCATTCTGAATACTGATAATCTTTTGCATCTCTCTTATTTTTTTTGATATGATTGCGTGATAACAGGGTGATATTCCCGGGCTGGGCTACTTGTGCGTGGTACGGTTGATAGCCGCCAGAAGCTTTGCCTGCGGGCCCGTCATACCTGTACCTTTCTCTATGCGGCTGGCGTTCTTGGTAGCAAAATCCTTCCAGCTGCTATAGTGCCTGTCGCCCGTTTCGGGTCTGCCCATCTGCAGGAAATGGCAGTAGGCAGCGCCCAGGGCATCGGTGGCATCCATGTATTTCGGCATCTCGTCTTCCCGGATGTTGAGCATGCGCTGCAGCATCGCCGCCACCTGCTCCTTGGAAGCCTGACCTTGTCCGGTAATTGCCATCTTGATTTTCAGCGGAGCGTACTCGTGGATGGGTACGTCGTGGTGGATGGCAGCAGCGATAGCCACTCCCTGCGCCCTGCCGAGCTTGAGCATCGACTGCACATTCTTGCCGAAGAAGGGAGCCTCTATCGCCATCTCGTCGGGCAGATAGGAATCGATGATGCCAGTCACTCGCTCGAAAATCCTTCCGAGTCGCAAGTAGGGATCTTTCTCCTTGCGCATGTCAATGACGCCCATCACCACCAGTTCTGCCTTGTTGCCGATGACGCGTATCACGCCATAGCCCATCACGTTGGTGCCGGGGTCAATGCCCAGGATAATCTTTTCTGTGTTCGATTTCTTCTGAATCATCTGAATGCTGTATCTTCTGAATCCTTGGAATTCTGAATGCTGTATCCTCCTGAATCTATCGGTCCATATATGGATTATGAGCCAATTCCTCGCCGATGCTGGTAGCCTCACCGTGGCCTGGCAGCACCTGTGTTTCATCCGGCAACATGCCGAGATGGCGCAGGCTGTTGATGATGCGGAACATGCTGCCGCCAGGGAAATCGGTTCTGCCGATGGAACTCTTGAAGAGGGTATCGCCCGAGAAGAGTACGTGCTCTGCCTCGCAATAGAAGCATACGGAGCCGTTGCTGTGGCCCGGAGTCTCGATGATGGTGAATTCGTGATTGCCGAACTTGATTACCTCATCTTCCTCAAAGAAATGACCGATAGGAGGGAAGTGGGTGTCGAGCTGCATCTGGTAGAATGTCTCTGCCTGATGAGCCAGACCCTTCATCAGCTTCTCATCGCCCTGTGCCACTTCCGGCTTCAGTCCGAACTCCTGGTAGATGGTGTCGTTGCCGAAATTATGGTCGAGATGACCATGGGTAACGAGGAGATGAACAGGCTTCAGATTGTTCTTTCTGATATACTCGGTGATTGCCTTGCGCTCTTCTGGATAGAAGGCACCGCAATCTATGATGACGCACTCGAGGGTGTCATCGCTGACCACGTAGCAGTTTTCCTGCAACATGTTGACTTGGAATCTTTCGATATGTAGCATTTTACTTTGAACTTTGAGATTTGAACTTTGAACTTTATGATTAGTGAAGCTGATGAATTTTTCACTCTTCACTTCTATGCCGGAACATAAACCAGCTGCTTGTCCTGGCTGAACCACTCCTCATCGAAGAAGGTGTTGAGAGGGGTGATTTCCGAAATCTTATAATACTGCTTGAGCTCCTCCTTCAGATTGCCGCCCTTGAGGCAGAGCAAACCATTAGGCAGGGCATTCTGACCCGCCTTCTTGAAGTTCTTCTTGATGATCTTCATCAGGTCGGGCAACTGCATTACGGCACGGCTCACCACGAAGTCGTACTTGCCTTTCTCGTCCTCGCCGCGCAGGTGTTCAGCCACCAGGTTCTTGAGTCCGATAGCGCCAGCCACCTCATTGCACACCTTAATCTTCTTGCCGGTGCCGTCGATGAGCTTGAACTTGCACTCTGGGAAGAGGATGGCAAGCGGGATGCCCGGGAAACCACCGCCGCATCCGAAGTCGAGAATCTCTGAACCCGGGCGGAAGTTGATCGCCTTGGCAATAGCCAGAGAGTGGAGCACATGGTGCTCGTAGAGGTTGTCGATATCCTTGCGGCTGATGACATTGATCTTGGCATTCCAATCGCGATACAGACCGTCGAGGGCAGCGAACTGCTTCTTTTGCTCGTCGGTGAGGTGAGGGAAATATTTCTCTATGATATTCATTCTATCTTGTTTTTGTTTCTTTCTATCTATATTTATTAATGTATATAAACCGATGCAAAGGTAGTGCAAATTGCAGATAAAACAAAATAAAATTAGCTTTTTTTGTATATTTAGTAGTTATTTCGGGGCTTGTTAGCAAAAAAATGTGTACCTTTGCACCCGAAAAAGATGTTAGATAGTATTTATTTAATATAAAAAGTAATGATAAAAGCAGCATTATTCGACTTAGACGGCGTGGTTTTCGATACCGAAAGCCAGTATTCTGTGTTCTGGGGAATGATAGGCAGGGAGTATCATCCGGAGATGCCTGACTTTGCGCTCCGCATCAAGGGACAGACCCTGGTTCAGATCTACGACAAGTACTTCTCTGACGATGCCACATTCGCTCATATTGATGGATACACCGATTGCAAGTCGGAACAGGCTAGGATAACAGCCCGGCTCGAAGAGTTCGAGCAGAATATGTCGTTTCCTTACATTCCCGGATTCGAAACTTTCCTGAAAGACGTGAAGGCGCATGGTGTGAAGTGCGCTGTGGTGACGAGCAGCAATCTGCAGAAGATGGAGCAGGTGTATAAGCATCATCCTGAGTTCAAGACCAATTTTGACCGCGTGCTCACCAGCGAAGATTTTGCCAAAAGCAAGCCGGATCCAGACTGTTATCTCAAGGGTGCTGCCTGTTTCGGAGCAAAGCCGGAGGAATGCGTGGGTCTGGAGGACAGCTTCAATGGACTGAAGGCTGTGAGAGCTTCGGGTGCATTTACCCTCGGACTCGCTACGACCAATTCTGCAGAGAGCATCCAGCCATACAGCGACTATGTGATAGCCGATTACAATGGATTCGGATACGATGACCTGGAGAAGATTGTAGAAACTTTTTAGTAAACACAATTATATGGGATATTTATCTACAGACAAAAAGAAAATCACAACCAAGACCTACGCCGAAATGAAGGCGGCAGGTGAGAAGGTTACGATGCTTACTGCCTACGATTTCACTACCGCAGGCATCATCGATGCAGCTGGCATCGATACCATCCTGATAGGTGATTCGGCTAGCAATGTGATGGCTGGAAATGCTGATACATTGCCTATCACCGTAGATCAGATGATTTACCACGCACGCAGTGTGGCCCGCGCCTGCAATCATGCACTCGTGCTCTGTGATATGCCTTTCGGCAGCTATCAGGTTTGCAAGGAAGATGCCTTGCGCAATGCCTGCCGAATGATGAAGGAGACGGGCGTGGATGCGCTGAAGCTGGAAGGTGGCGTGGAAATCCTGGATACAGTTCAGGCACTCATCAATGCCGGTATTCCTGTTTGCGGACATCTCGGACTTACTCCTCAGAGCGTGAACAAGTTTGGCGGTTACGGTATCCGTGCCAAGGAAGATGCAGAGGCTGAGAAGCTGATCAGCGATGCTAAAGCACTGGATAAGGCTGGCTGTTTTGCCATCGTTCTGGAGAAGGTTCCTGCCAAACTGGCGGCTGAAGTTTCACGTCAGGTAAACGCTGTAACTATCGGTATTGGAGCAGGTAACGGTTGCGATGGACAGGTTTTGGTTTATGCTGATGCGCTCGGTATGACCCAGGGCTTCAAGCCAAAATTCCTGCGTCATTTTGCCCAGGTAGGCGAGGAGATGCAGAAGGGAGTAAAGGCTTATATCGACGCCGTGAAGAGCGTGGAGTATCCAAGCGCAGAAGAGAGCTACTAAGATGGATACGCAAAATACACCGGTGCATTTTAATCTGTGGCACCGTGACTTCTGGCGTCTCTGCTTCGCCAATCTCTTCCTGATGACGAGCATCTACATGCTCCTCCTGAGCATACCTTATTTTATGACTAAGGAGGGTTATTCCCTTGCTCAGGTGGGTGTGGTGTATGCAGCCTATGGCTTGGGCGTCTTTCTGCTGGGTGGTTTCTGTTCTTATCTGGTGCAGCGCTATCGTCGCAATCGGGTATGCCAGATATCCATCCTGGGCGTGGCAGTCAGTCTCGTCGTTCTTTATTATCTGGAAACCTTCTGGAATATCAAGGTGGGCTTCGAGATGCTGGTGGCGATGCGTCTGATTCAGGGCGCTTTCCTGGGCTTGGCAGAGATGTCGCTGGCGAGTACGCTGATTATCGATACCTGTGAATCTTTCCAGCGTACGGAGGCGAATTATATCACCTCCTGGTTTGCCCGCTTTTCCATTGCGGTAGGTCCATTGCTGTCGCTTCTGGTCTATGATGTCTTCAGTATGAAAGTCGTTTTTCCAGTAGCCTCGGTATTGGCATTGGTTGCCTTGGTGCTGGTTTCCAGGGTGAAATTCCCGTTCAAGGCTCCGTCAGAAAACGTGTCACTCATCAGCAGTGACCGCTTCTTCCTGCCTCAGGGATTTCCGCTGTTCATCAATATTGTATGTATCATGGTGATACCGGGCTTCTATCTGGCGCTGCCACATTCTCTCACCGTCTATGCGATGTTTTTTTGCGGACTGTTTCTGGCATTGGTGGCAGAGAAATACGTTTTTGCTGATGCAGAGCTGAAGAGTCAGGTAATCGTGGGACTGATATTGATGTCGACTGCGGAATTTGTTTCCTTAAGCGATCAAAGCTTTGCCGTAGAGATGCTTGTTCCAGCCTTGCTGGCCTTGGGAGTGGGTATCATCGGAAGCCGATTCCTGCTTTTCTACATCAAGCTTGCCAAGCATTGCCAGCGTGGCACCAGTATGAGTTCCTTCTTCCTGGCGTGGGAACTGGGGTTGAGCTTAGGAATCGGATTGGGTTTCTGGCTGGTGAAGGACGTGTATCAGAAATCTCCTGATATGGATCGGGTGATATTGAATCCAGTGTATAGTGAACTTCTGTATCCGGCTGTCGGATTGACAGTGGTTTCTCTCCTGATGTATCATTTCCTAGTACATCCATGGTATATGAAGCATCGCAATCGCTGATGCTTCGTGTGCCAGCTTTATTAAAAGTTTCTAAAAATAGCGTTTGTGAAACTTTTTTAATATAATTTAGTTAGCTTTATTCGCTTTTGTGCTCATAATTGAGTACTTTTGCGTTTGATTTGAGGGCGGAGGGCATTTTTGGAGTGCCCTTTGTTCTGTTTTTAGAATGAATTAAACGTAAAATTGATATAAGATTATGGCAGAAGCTATTGATATCCGTGAGTTGAATATCCGGATTGAACAACAGAGTCAGTTCGTTACCAATCTGGTAATGGGCATGAACAAGGTCATCGTAGGTCAGAAGCACCTCGTTGACTGTCTCCTTATCGGTCTTCTCTCTGATGGTCACATTCTCCTGGAAGGTGTACCGGGTCTGGCGAAGACTCTTGCAATCAAAACATTGTCACAGTTGATTAGTGCAGACTATAGCCGCATACAGTTTACACCCGATTTGTTGCCTGCCGACGTGATCGGCACGCAGATCTATTCGCAGAAGGATGAAGCCTTCCATGTGAAGCGTGGACCTGTGTTTGCCAACTTCGTGCTGGCGGATGAGATCAACCGTGCCCCAGCCAAGGTGCAGAGTGCCTTGCTTGAGGCGATGCAGGAACATCAGGTTACCATCGGCGACCAGACTTTCCATTTGCCTAATCCATTCCTGGTGATGGCTACCCAGAACCCGGTAGAGCAGGAGGGTACCTATCAGTTGCCTGAGGCACAGGTGGACCGTTTTCTCCTCAAGGTTGTCATCGATTATCCTACCATCGAAGAAGAGAAGCTCATCATCCGTGAGAACATCCAGGGCGGTCTGCCTACCGTGACTCCGGTTACTACAGCCGAGGAAATCCTGAAGGCTCGCAGCATCGTCAACGAGGTGTATATCGATGAGAAAATAGAGCAGTATATTGCCGACATCGTCTTCGCTACCCGTTATCCAAACCGTTATGGCCTGGGCGAATTGAAGGATATGATTACCTTTGGCGGCAGTCCTCGTGCCAGCATCTCACTTGCCAAGGCAGCCAGAGCCTACGCCTTCATCAAGCACCGTGGTTACGTGATTCCTGAGGATGTGCGTGCCGTGGCTCACGATGTGCTCCGCCACCGCATCGGTCTTTCTTACGAGGCAGAGGCAAGTGAAATCACCAGCGAGGAAATCGTCAGCCGTATCATCAACAAGGTGGAAGTGCCTTGATGAACTAAGTGAAAAGTGAAGAATTCACTTGCTTCACTAATCATGAAGTTCAATGTTCAAAATTCAAAGTTCAAAGTAAATAAAGTTGGATACACAAGATATCTTAAAGAAAGTTCGGAAGATCGAGATCAAGACTCGCGGATTGAGCCAGAACATCTTCGCCGGCCAGTATCATTCTGCCTTCAAGGGTAGGGGAATGGCCTTTGCCGAGGTGCGCGAATATCAGTATGGCGACGACGTGAGAGACATCGACTGGAATGTGACGGCTCGCTTCCATCGCCCTTTCGTCAAGGTCTTTGAAGAAGAGCGAGAGCTTACCGTGATGCTGATGGTGGATGTGAGCGGTTCGCTCGATTTCGGTACCATGCGCCAGATGAAGCGCGACCTGGCTACCGAGATAGCTGCAACCCTTGCCTTCAGTGCCATCCAGAACAACGACAAGATAGGGGTCATCTTCTTTTCCGACAGAATAGAGAAATATATCCCTCCCAAGAAGGGACGCAAGCATATCCTCTACATCATTCGTGAGATGCTCGACTTTCATCCCGAGAGTCAGCGTACCGATATCGGATGTGCCCTGGAATACTTCACGAGGGTGATGAAGCGCCATTGCACGGCTTTCGTCATCAGCGACTTCTACGATAACAAGGACTATCAGCACCAGCTGCAGATAGCCAACCAGAAGCACGATGTGGTGGGAATCCAGGTGTATGATCCACGTGCCAAGCAGCTGCCCGATGTGGGACTGCTCAAGGTGATGGATGCCGAGACGGGACACGAGATGTATATCGATACCAGTTCGAAGAAATTGAGAGTGGCTCACACCCAAAACTGGTTGCGACAGCAGGAGAATCTGCGACAGCTCTTTGCCAAGAGCAAGGTAGATTGGACTTCGGTAGCCACCAACGAGGACTTCTCGAAGGCGCTCCTGATGCTGTTCAAACAGAGAGGCTAAAGTAAGATAACATGAAAATAAAGAATATCATATTGACGATGGCGCTGATGGGTTGCTCTACGCTGGCTTTCGGTCAGACCGTGGAGCAGCGCTTGGATTCCCTGCAGCTGCTTATCGGACAGCAGACCATCCTGCACCTCAAGGCTACAGCCCGGAAGGGTGCCAGAATCGTGCTGCCATCCTTCAAGCCTCAGGACCAGATTGTACCTGGTGTAGAGGTGGTGGAGCAGAGCAAGGGCGACACGATGCAGATGGGTGATGACCGCATCCAGGTGAGCCGCGACTATACGCTTACCTCTTTCGATGAGAAGGTGTATGTGGTTCCTGCACTCGATGTGAAGATCGACGGCAAGAGCTATCACGGAAATCCGTTGGCGCTGAAGGTGCTCACCGTTCCGGTAGATACGGTGCATCCTAACCAGTTCTATCCGGCAAAGGGTGTACAGGATAATCCTTTCGAGTGGAGTGAGTGGAGCTTCGCCTTCTGGTTGAGCCTGCTGATGATTATCATCTGTGGTGCAATGATTTATCTCCGTAATCGTCTGAAGAAGAACAAGCCTATCATCGCTCGCATCCGCATCGTGAAGAGGGTGCCTGCCCATGAGAAGGCGCTGCGTGAAATCAATGACATCAAGCATCATCATACCAACGCCAGCCAGGAGACTCAGAAAGAGTACTACACCCAGTTGACCAATACGCTGCGTGCCTATATCGTGAGCCGCTTCGGATTCAATGCGATGGAGATGACCAGTGGAGAAATCATCGAGCACCTGCGTGCTTCGGGCGACCAGAAGATGATAGACGAGCTAAGAATGCTCTTCTCTACCGCCGACCTGGTGAAGTTTGCCAAGTACGAGATTCCGATGAACGAGAACGATGCCAACCTTGTGAATGCCATCAACTTCATCGACCAGACGAAGACCGATGAGCAGCCTAAGGAGGAGAAGATCGTTCCAACGCTCAGCACCGAAGACCAGAAGTCGCAGCAGCAGCGCCGACTCATCAAGACTCTGCTCTGGGTGGGCGGCATCAGTGTAGTTGCCATCTTTGGCTACATCGTTTATCAGGTAGCAATGCTCGTGATGTAAATGTCATCAGGCTCGGAAATCCAGAGCCGGTGATGTAAACAATAAAAAGAAATTAAGAAATGGAATTTGCAAGTAAAGCATATTTTCTGCTGCTCCTGCTGCTGATACCTTATATATTATGGTATTTCCTGGGCAGGAAGAAGAGCGAGCCTACGATGCGCATGAGTGATACACGCATCTATCAGTATGCTCCCAAGAGTATGCGCGTCAGACTCATCCATCTGCCGATGGTGCTGAGATGCATCTGCTTCGTGCTCATCGTCATCGCTATGGCCCGTCCGCAGACCCACTATTCCTGGGACAACAAGACCGTAGAAGGTATCGATATCATGCTTGCCATGGACGTATCAACCTCTATGCTTGCCGAGGACCTGAAGCCAAACCGTATGGAGGCGGCGAAGGATGTTGCCACTGAGTTTATCTCTGGCCGTCCTACCGACAATATCGGACTCACCATCTTTGCCGGAGAGGCTTTCACGCAATGTCCGATGACTACCGATCATGCCAGTCTGCTCAGACTCCTGCATGATACCCGCACCGATATCGCGGCTCGCGGACTCATCGATGACGGTACCGCTGTGGGTATGGGACTTGCCAACGCCGTGACCCGACTCAAGGATTCCAAGGCAAAAAGCAAGGTGGTAATCCTGCTCACCGACGGTAGCAACAACATGGGTGACATCTCGCCTATGACCGCTGCCGAAATAGCCAAGAGCTACGGCATCAGAGTATATACCATCGGTGTGGGAACCAACAAGGTGGCGCCTTATCCGATGCCTGTGGCAGGAGGCGTGCAGTATGTCAATATCCCGGTGGAAATCGATACCCAGACGCTGCGCGACATCGCTCAGACCACCGATGGAAACTTCTATCGTGCTACGAGTACAGCCGAGTTGAAGAAGATTTACAAGGACATCGACAAGCTGGAGAAGTCTAAATTTAATGTGAAGCATTTTGCCAAGCGCTATGAGGCCTATCAGCCTTTTGCCCTGGGTGCACTCCTGATACTGCTCCTGGAGATATTGCTCCGCCTCACTTGGTTCAGAAGAATTCCTTGATGAAAGAGGAGTTTAGACAAAATAGATTATAACATCATATAAATATGTTAAGATTTGAAGATCCTACGTTTCTCTGGCTGCTCTGGCTGATACCGGTGCTCATACTGGTTCGTCTGGTAGGCTGGAGAAGGCGAAAGGCTAAGCTGAAAAGATTGGGCGATCCGGAACTGCTCAAGCAGTTGATGCCCAACATATCCAAATACCGTCCTACGGTGAAGTTTGTGCTGATGCTTGCTGCCTTGGCACTCGTCATCGTGATGGTGGCTCGCCCTCAGATGGGAAGCAAGATTTCTCACGACAAGCGTAACGGCATCGAGACGATGATCTGTCTCGATATCTCCAATTCCATGCTTGCCGAGGATGTGGCTCCGTCCCGTCTCGACAAGAGCAAGATGCTGATAGAGAATCTGGTAGATAACTTCAGTAACGACAAGATCGGACTGATTGTCTTTGCAGGCGATGCCTTCGTGCAGTTGCCTATCACCAGTGATTATGTATCGGCAAAGATGTTCCTGCAGAATATCACACCGGGGCTGATCCAGACTCAGGGAACCAATATCGGCGATGCCATCTCGCTTGCCACCAAGAGTTTTACCCAGCAGGACAATGTGGGTAGAGCCATCATCGTGATTACCGATGGTGAGAACCATGAGGATGGTGCCAAGGAGGCTGCCGAGATTGCCCAGAAGAAGGGCATCAATGTGTTTATCCTCGGTATCGGTAATACCAAGGGTGCTCCTATCCCGATGGGCGATGGCTCTTATCTGAAGGACCATGCAGGCAATACCGTGATGACAGCCCTCAACGAGCAGATGTGCCGCGAACTGGCGCAGGCTGGCAAGGGGCAGTATATCCATGTGGATAATACAAGTGATGCAGAAAAGGCATTGAATGATGACCTTACTAAGTTGCAGAAGGGAGATATGACCAGCGTGATATACAGTGCCTACGATGAACAGTTTCAGGCTGTGGGCATTCTCATCATCCTCCTGCTCATCATCGAGGTCTGCATGCTGGAAGTAAAGAATCCGTTGCTCAGGAACATTAAGTTCTTCAAAAGGGATTCCTTGAAGCTGCCGAAATAATGCAGGCAGAAGCTTTAAAATATAGATGTTAAAATGAAGTATATACATTATATAATAGTAACTGTGGCAATGTTGCTGGTGGGTACGACACAAGCCGGAGCCCAGACTGATCGTAACCTGATCCGTCAGGGCAATCGTGCCTTCAAATCCCAGAAATGGGCAGTGGCAGAAACCCAATATCGCAAGGCTATCTCCAAGAATCAGAAGAATCCACAGGCGATATACAATCTTGGTTGTGCGCTCATGGCGCAGCAGAAAGACTCCATGGCGATACAGCAGTTTACCAATGCTGCCCAGTTGGAAACCAACCGCCTCCGCCGTGCTGCCAGCTGTCACAACATGGGCGTAATCATGCAGAACCATCGTGAATATGCCCAGGCCATCGAATACTACAAGATGGCGCTGAGATGCAATCCACAGGACAATGAGACCCGTTATAATCTTGCCCTCTGCAAGAAGTTGCTCAAGAACAATCCGCAAAACAAGGATCAGAACAAGAACAACAAGGATAAGAACAAGGACAAGAACAAGAACGATCAGAATAAGGACAAGAACAAAGACAACAAGGATAAAAACGACGATAAGAATAATAAGAATAACAAGAATAATAAGAATAACAATAACAAGAATAATCAGAACCAAAACCAGCCGAACCAGGACAAGATGAGCCGCGAGAATGCCGAGCAGCTCTTGAATGCCGCCGTTCAGCAGGAGCAAGCCACCAAGCGCAAGTTGCAGAAGGCGATGAGCCAGCCACGCAGAAAGGCTTACGACAAGAATTGGTAAAAGATTAGATGAGATAAAAATACGATTTAAATATAATATTTAGCTATTATTTAAGATACGATATGAAAAGAATAGGTTGGTATTTGATATTGCTGATATGCTTGCTAGGCTACCAGGTGCATGCGGTGGCCCAGAATATCTCCGTGTCGGCTCCATCGCACGTAGCGGCTGGAGAAAACTTCCGTGTCGCCTATACCATCAACACCCGTGATGTAGAGGAATTCAGAATGGGTGCGGTGCAGGATGGACTCGAAGTCATCGCAGGTCCTTACACATCTTCGCAATCCAGTTATCAGATGATCAACGGACATACCTCGTCCTCTTCATCTGTAACCATCACCTACACCCTTTATGCAGCAAAGAATGGTACCTTCAACATTGGTGCTTCCCACGCCATCGTGGATGGTAGGAACCTGGCTTCTCGCGCCGTAAAGATTACGGTGTCGGGTCACGCTCAGCGTACCAACGGCGCGCCTAGCATGCACGGACAGAATAGCTACGACCAACCTCGTATGCGTACCGCTGGCTCTGCCATCTCAGGCAGCGATCTCTTCATCAAGGTGTCTGCCAACAAGAAGAGAGTACACGAGCAGGAACCTATCCTGCTTACCTACAAGGTATATACACAGGTGGAACTCACCCAGCTGGAAGGTAAGATGCCAGACCTGAAGGGATTCCACAACCAGGAAGTGCCTTTGCCACAGCAGAAGACCTTCCATACCGAAATGGTGAACGGTCGCCCTTACAAGTGCGTTACCTGGAGCCAGTATGTGATGTATCCTCAGATGACCGGTAAGCTGGAGATTCCTTCCATCACCTTCAAGGGCATCGTGGTACAGCAGAACCGCAATATCGACCCGATGGAGGCCTTCTTCAATGGTGGTTCCGGATATGTAGAGGTAAAGAAGAACATCAAGGCTCCGGGTATCACCCTGCAGGTAGATCCGTTGCCTCAGCGCCCAGCCAATTTCTCGGGTGGAGTAGGTAAGTTCAATATCTCTGCTTGTCTTGACAAGAAGGAAATCAAGGCAGGCGAACCTATTACGCTCCGTGTGATTGTGGGAGGTATCGGAAACCTTAAGTTACTGAAGCAGCCAGTAGTGAATTTCCCGAAGGATTTCGACAAGTATGATGCCAAGGTAACAGATAAGACCCGACTCACCGCCAATGGAGTGGAGGGTAATATGATATACGACTTCCTGGCTGTGCCTCGCAATCAGGGCAGCTATACCATTCCTGCCGTGGAGTTCACCTATTATGATACCAGCAAGAATGCGTATAAGACCATCAAGACCCAACCTTTCACCCTGACCGTGGAGAAGGGAGATGGATCAACATCCGAGTCGGCTGACTATACCAGCAAGGACAAGGATATCCATACCATCAAGTTGGGCAAGACCTCACAGCATCAGGCAGATGATATGTTCTTCGGAAGCTTCGGCTACTGGACCAGTCTGCTCATTCCGCTCATCGCCTTCTTCGTGCTGCTGGTAGTATTCCACCGCAGAGCCATCGAGAATGCCGACATCGTGAAGAAGCGCTCCAACAAGGCGGGCAAGATAGCCACCAAACGTCTGCGCATGGCCAACAAGCTGATGCTGCAGGGCAAGCAGGGCGAGTTCTATGATGAGGTGATGCGTGCCCTCTGGGGATATATGAGCTACAAGCTGAACATGCCGGTAGAGCAGCTCTCTCGTGAGAATATCCGTGAGAAACTCTTCGTTCACGATGTGGATGATGTTACAATACAGAAGTTTACTTCCGCTCTCGATGAGTGCGAGTTCGAGCGTTATGCTCCAGGCGATCCTGCCGGCAATATGAACCGTACCTTCGAATCAGCAATGACAGCGATTATGGAAATAGAAAATGCAATTAATGCGGCTCGCAAGAACGCCAAGAAGCATCCTGCCGGATATTCCTTCGTATGGCTGCTCCTAGCGATGCTGGGCTTCGGCGCTTCTCCGGTATCGGCAATCACCAAGAACAATGCCGATACGGAATACCAGAAGGGCAACTACCAGCAGGCTATCCGCGACTATGAAGAGCTGCTCAAGAATGGTGCCTCTGCCGAGATTTACTACAACCTCGGCAATGCCTACTATCGTACAGATAATATTACCAAGGCGGTGCTCAACTATGAGCGTGCCCGCCTGCTCTCGCCTGGAGATGAGGACATCAACTTCAATCTCCAGTTTGCGAGAAGCAAGACCATCGACAAGATTACCCCGGTAAGCGAAATGTTCTTCGTTACCTGGTATAAGGCGCTTGTCAACTTCACGAGTGTAGATAACTGGGCGAAGGCTGGCATCATCTCCATCATCATGGCGCTGCTGCTCGTGCTGCTCTATCTTTTCGGTCCGCACATCCTGATGCGCAAGATCGGCTTCTTTGGCGGTATCGGTTTCTTCCTCGTCTTCCTGCTGAGCAATCTCTTTGCCTATCAGCAGAAGCAGGCGCTTGACAACCGCAAGGGTGCCATCATCATCTCGCCTTCCGTGAACATCAAGAAGACGCCTGCCAAGACCAGTACCGATCAGTTTGTACTCCACGAGGGTACCCGTGTAGATATCATCGATAAGGGTATGACCGACTGGCGTGGCATCCGCGTAGGCGATGGAAGAGAAGGATGGATCGAGACCAAGCATCTCGAGGAAATTTAAAAAGTGAAGAGTGAAGAACTCTGAGTGAAGAATGAAGAGTGAAGAACAAAGAGTGAAGAACTCAATAGTCTAAGCTAATCATAAAGTTCAAAGTTCAAAGTTCAAAGCTCAAAGCTCAAAGTTCAAAGCTGAAAGTTCAAAGTTCAAAGCTGAAAGTTCAAAGTTCAAAGTAAGTAAATGGATTTTAGTTCGATACAAAACATAGATTTTCAAGTGCTGCAGTGGTTCAACGGCAGTAACAATGTGATTCTCGACCAGTTGGTGATGGCACTTACTTCGGGTTTCACCTGGATACCGCTCTATCTTGTACTCTTTATCATCGTGATGCGCAATAATGAGACAATCGGGCAGATTGGTCTTATTGTAGGCTGCGCATTCCTGTGCATCTTTTTTGCCGATGGCATTGCCGAGGGAATCATCAAACCGCTAGCGGCTAGATGGCGACCTTCCAACGATCCGCTGGTAAAATATACCGTGCAGGTAGTAGATAATCTTCGCCTGAAGGACTACAGTTTCTGTTCGGCGCATGCAGCCAACACCATGGCGTTAGCCGTGTTCTTCTCGCTGCTTGTAAGGAGCAGGATGCTCACCTTCACCCTGATAGCATGGTCGCTGGTGAACTGCTGGACCCGCCTCTATCTGGGCGTTCATTATCCGCTGGACATCGTTTGCGGAATGCTGCTGGGCATGGTGATTGGTTCGCTGGTATATCTTTTCTTCCTTCGTATGTACCGACGTATCTCACCGGAAATCAAGTATGTTTCGAATCAATATACCTGTACGGGATATGATTGCGATGACATCGATATGGTTATGACCGTGCTGATGCTCACTCTCGTATATGTCATCCTGCGTGCCGTCGTTCTGATGACGGCAATATAGCAGTAAATAGCCTTTTCTGAAAAAAGGCAAATCATAAAGTTCAAAGTTCAAAGTTTAAAGCTCAAAGTTTAAAGCTCAAAGTTCAAAGAAATAATGGATACAAAACATATTAAGATAAGCGATTATAATTACGATTTACCTGATGAGCGCATCGCCAAGTTTCCTATCGCACAGCGCGACCACAGCAAACTGCTGGTCTATAAGCATGGCGAGGTAAGCGACGATGTGTTCTTCCATCTTCCCGACTATCTGCCAAAGGGAGCCATGATGGTATTCAATAATACCAAGGTTATCCAGGCGCGCATGCATTTCCGCAAGGAGACGGGAGCACTCATTGAGGTGTTCCTGATGGAGCCTGCTGCACCTACCGACTATGAGCTGATGTTCCAGACTTCGGGCCACTGCTCATGGCTCTGTATGATTGGTAACCTGAAGAAATGGAAAGAGGGAAGTCTGAAGCGTGACTTCGAGATCAAGGGTCATCAGCTTACTCTCTCTGCTACCATGCGACGTGGAGATGCCCTCAGCGCAGAGGCTTCAGAGATGGTAGCCAAGGGTGGCGGCACCAACTACTGGGTGGATTTCGACTGGGACAACGAGCACGTTTCCTTTGCCGAGATTCTTGAGGCAGTAGGAGAGTTGCCTATCCCTCCATATCTGAACCGCAAGACTGAAGAGAGTGACAAGACCACTTATCAGACCGTATATTCCAAGATCAAGGGTAGTGTGGCTGCCCCAACAGCCGGTCTGCATTTCACCGATGCGGTGCTCCAGGACCTGGATGCGCATGGCATTGACCGTGAAGAGGTAACCCTTCATGTAGGAGCGGGAACCTTCAAGCCGGTGAAGAGTCTTGAGATAGAAGGTCATCAGATGCATACTGAATATATCGTGGTTCATCGTCGCAGTCTGGAGAAGCTCATCAAGCACGAGTGCCAGGTCATCGCCGTGGGAACCACCAGTGTGCGCACCATCGAGAGTCTCTATTATATGGGTGTGCATCTCATCAAGCATCCTGAGGCAAGTGAAGAAGATCTGCATGTAAACCAGTGGGATCCTTACGAGCTGTCGGCAGATGGCAATCTGGTGGATGACATCACTCCGGTGCAGGCTATCCAGGCAATTGTCGATTACCTCGACCGCAACGGATTGGAAGCCCTGCACTCCAGCACGCAGATCATCATCGCACCGGGCTACACCTATAAGATAGTAAAGATGCTGGTAACCAATTTCCATCAGCCTCAGAGCACGCTCCTGCTTCTGGTGAGTGCTTTCCTGCATGGTGATTGGAAGAAGGTATATGATTATGCCCTCTCGCATGATTTCCGCTTCTTGAGCTACGGAGATTCCTCCCTGCTCATTCCTTAGGAAGAAGAATAAAGTGAAGAGTGAAGAACGAAGAGTGAAGAATTCATTTGCTTTGCTAATCATAAAGTTCAAAGTTCAAAGTAAAATAGTATGATTTCAGTAGAAGGACTGAAAGTAGAGTTTGGCGTAAAGCCACTTTTCAATGATGTAAGCTTCGTAATCAACGACCGCGACCGCATTGCCCTGGTAGGTAAGAATGGTGCCGGCAAATCTACGATGCTGAAGATTCTATGTGGATTGCAGAAGCCAACTTCCGGCGTAGTGGCTATCCCTAATGAAACCACCATCGGCTATCTGCCGCAGGTGATGAAACTGCAGGATGATACCACCGTAAAGCAGGAAACCCGAAAGGCTTTCGCCCACAATACCGAGATGAAGGCGCGCCTCGACAAGATGCAGCAGGAAATGGCCGACCGCACCGACTACGAGAGCGAGAGCTATGCCCAGCTCGTGGAGAAGTTCACCCAGGAACATGATCGCTATATGATGATGGGCGGTGAAAACTACGAGGCAGAAATAGAGCGCACATTGAGCGGTCTGGGTTTCACCCGTGAAGATTTCGACCGTCCTACCCGAGAGTTCTCCGGCGGATGGCGTATGCGTATCGAGCTGGCAAAAATCCTGCTTCAGAAGCCGGATGTGCTCCTCCTCGATGAGCCTACCAACCATCTTGATATCGAGAGTATCCAGTGGCTGGAGCAGTTCCTGGCGCAGAGTGCCAAGGCGGTGGTGCTGGTAAGTCACGACCGTGCCTTTATCAATAATGTAACCAACCGCACCCTTGAGATTACCTGCGGAAGGGTAGAGGATTATAAGGTGAAATACGACGAGTATGTGGTACTTCGTGCCGAGCGCCGCGAGCAGCAGCTCCGTGCCTACGAGAACCAGCAGAAAGAAATAGCAGATATCAAGGACTTCATCGAGCGTTTCCGCTATAAGCCAACCAAGGCTGTACAGGTGCAGAGCCGCATCAAGCAGTTGGAGAAAATCGTTCCTATCGAGGTGGATGAGGTGGATACCAAGCAGATGCACCTCAAGTTCCCTCCTTGTCTCCGAAGCGGTGATTATCCGGTCATCTGCGATGAGGTGAGAAAGGATTATGGCGAGCATACCGTCTTCGACCATGTGAATCTTACCATCAAGCGTGGCGAGAAAGTGGCGTTCGTAGGTAAGAACGGTGAGGGTAAATCTACCCTGGTGAAGTGTATCATGGGCGAGATTCCTTTTACGGGCAATCTCAAGATAGGTCATAACGTGCAGATTGGTTATTTTGCACAGAACCAGGCACAGCTGCTTGATGAGAAACTTACCATTTTCCAGACCATCGACAATGTGGCTACCGGCGAGATGCGTCTCAAGGTGAACGATCTCTTGGGTGCCTTTATGTTTGGTGGCGAAACTTCCGAAAAATATGTCAAGGTGCTGAGTGGAGGAGAGCGCAGTCGTTTGGCGATGATCAAGCTTCTGCTCGAACCGGTGAATCTCCTGATTCTCGATGAGCCTACCAACCATCTCGATATGCAGTCGAAGGATGTGTTGAAGGAAGCCATCAAGGCATTCGACGGCACCGCCATCATCGTGAGCCACGACCGTGAGTTCCTCGACGGACTGGTAGATAAGGTATATGAGTTTGCCGGTGGTAAAGTACGTGAGCATCTGGGCGGTATCTACGATTATCTCCGTGCCCACAATGCCGAGAGCATCAGTCAGGCACTTGCCAATCAGTCAGGAATGTCATCTGCCGGTTCTCCATCGGGTTCCGCTTCATCCTCTTCCTCTTCTTCAACCTCATCATCTGCTTCTTCTTCCGAAGTATCCTCCGGCAAGCTCAGCTATGCCGAGCATAAGGAGCAGCAGAAGAAGATACGCAAGGCAGAGAAGGCAGTGAAGGAATGCGAGACGAAGATAGAAAAGCTCGAAACCCGCAAGGCAGAGATTGATGCCCTCCTGATGAAGCCAGAGAATGCTACGAATATGGAACTCGTTACCGAATATACCGAGCTGATGAAGAGCCTGGATGAGGAAAACGAGAACTGGATGATGCTCTCAGAAGAGCTGGAGGAAGTGAAGAATTCGTAATTAATAAACAATAATAAATAACGAGAAAATGAAAATGAAGTACATCCTTCCGATGATGATGCTCGCAGCCATGCCTTTGGCTGCTGATGCTCAGAACAAGTCGGGACTTGTCTTGAGCAATCTTGACAAGACAGCAAAGCCTGCTGATGATTTCTATCAGTTTGCTACCGGTGGCTGGCAGAAGAACAATCCGCTGCCTGCTGCCTACAGCCGTTATGGTAGTTTCGATCAGTTGGCTGAGAACAGCAACAAGCGTATCAACTCTATCCTTGATGAACTCAAGAAGAAGACCTACAAGGCTGGAACCATCGAACAGAAGCTTTCCGATTTCTATAAGTTGGCACTCGATATCGACCGTCGCAACAAGGAGGGCATTGCTCCTGTAAAGCCTCTCCTCGACGAGATTGCTGCTGCCAAGACCAAGACTGATCTCCAGAACTTGCAGGTGAAATATGCCATGCAGGGCTTGGGCGTAGGTTTCGGTACTGGTTTCGGTGCTGATGAGAAGAACGTTACCATGAACATCTACAATGTGATGCAGGGTGGCTTGACTCTCGGTTCCAAGGATTATTACCTCAACAACGATGCTGCTACCGTAGCCATCCGTGAGGCTTTCAAGACCTATGTGGCAAAGATGTTCCAGCTCTATGGCTTCTCTGCTGCCGATGCTGCCAAGAAGGCACAGAAGGTATTCCTCCACGAGACCAGTCTTGCTACTATCTCCAAGAGCCGTACCGAACTCCGTGACCCACAGGCTAACTACAACAAGATGAGCCTGAAGCAGTTTAAGGAGAATTATCCAAACATTCCTCTTGAGGCATTGGCTAACGGCGAGGGCATCAAGAGCGAATATATCCAGGAGATGATTGTGGGTCAGCCTGCATTCATGGCTGGTTACGACAAGATTACTGCTGCTGAGGATGCTGAGACCTTGAAGGCTTTGATGGAGTGGAGTGTCATCGGCAGCTCTTCTGCTTATCTCACCGATGCAATCCGTGAGGCAAACTTCGATTTCTTCGGCAAGACCATGAGTGGCAGAAAGGAAGATCATCCATTGTGGAAGCGTGCTACTTCTCAGGTAGATGCTCAGATGGGTGAGGCGCTCGGTAGAATCTACTGCAAGAAGTTCTTCCCAGAGTCTTCCAAGAAGATGATGGAGACTTTGGTCAAGAATCTCCAGGTGAGTCTCGGTCAGCGTATCGATGCTCAGAAGTGGATGAGTGCAGAGACCAAGGCTGCAGCTCACAATAAGCTCGATAAGTTCTATGTCAAGATTGGTTACCCTAACCAGTGGACTGACTATAGCAAACTTACCATCGATCCATCCAAGAGTTTCTATGAGAACGTGATGGCTTGCCGTCAGTTCCGCAACAATAAGGAGATTGCTGAGAAGGCTGGTAAGCCAGTCAACAGAGATGAGTGGTATATGACTCCTCAGACTGTGAATGCATACTATAATCCTACCACCAATGAGATCTGCTTCCCAGCAGGTATCCTCCAGTATCCATTCTTTGATGCCAAGGCTGACGAGGCATTCAACTATGGTGCTATCGGTGTAGTGATTGGTCATGAGATGACTCACGGTTTCGACGATCAGGGTCGCCAGTATGATGCCAGCGGTAACCTGAAGGATTGGTGGACAGCTGCCGATGCTGAGGGCTTCAACAAGCGTGCAGATATGTATGCAGATTTCTTCAGCAACATCAAGGTATTGCCTGATTTGAATGCCAACGGTCGCTTCACATTGGGTGAGAACCTTGCCGACCACGGTGGTTTGATGGTATCCTTCAATGCATTCAAGAATGCTACAGCCAAGAAGCCATTGAAGAACAAGGACGGTTTCACTGCAGATCAGCGTTTCTTCCTGGCTTACGCAGGTGTATGGGGTCAGAACATCACCGAGAAGGAAATCCGCAACCGTGTGAAGAACGATCCTCATGCACTTGGCAAGTGGCGTGTAGATGGTGCTCTTCCTCACATTGATGCCTGGTATGAGGCATTCGGTGTAAAGCAGGGCGACAAGATGTTCATTCCTAAGAATGAGCGTTTGGAGCTTTGGTAAAGATCAAATATGAAAAAGGCTGCGTTACCACCGGGTGACGCAGCCTTTTTTCATACATTTTTATTCTTCATGAATGTTGCGGTAAACTCCTTACACTTACGCATATCCTGTTTTGATGATGCAATAGAGTAGGGACTATATTTTTCAAACATGTCAAGACCACGTCCAAGCGTAATTGTCCATCCTGTATCTGTTTTGATACATCTGTCATGAAAGTCTCTGAACTTGTAGGTAAACTCAATGCCATAAGAAGCAAGGTCGTCCTTGATGTCATCAAGCTTGTCAATCAAGTCTGGTATCTTGTCTTCCTCTTCATTAGTGAAAAGGTTCAGTTTCAAGTCATCCACAGGACGTGTATTGATAAGCATCAGAGCAAACTCCATGAAGTTTTTGATCTGCCATGAAGCACGTATATATGGATCTTCAACGGTTATTTCCTTTGCTTCTCTCATATAAGGTGCAAATAACTTCTCATAACTTACGCCAGTCTGGCCCATTCTGAACGACATACTCTTTTCTTGTAGAATAGGTATGCGTGGACGTTTGGATTTCGGTTCTTCTGTATGATCTTCAGTCGTAGGTGGTTCTACTTTCTGATTGCTTCCTTGTTCCAATATCTCATTGCTTCCTTGTTCCAATATCTGATTGCTTCCTTGTTCCAATGTCTCATTGCTTACTTGTTCCAAAGTCTCAATGCTTACTTCAGAACCGGTTTTCAGGTTGATGTACTTGAACTTTGCAGGCTCTGCCATGAATGTTTCATCAATCAGATAGAGCTGATCCTTCACACGTTTACGACCTTCTGCAGCAAAGTCAACCAGTTCATAGGCCTCCTGGTCGGTCATCTTACCATCAGGATAGATGAGTTTCATCATACCAGAGAATGTCTTACGGATAGCAAGATGGTCACGTTCTGAGAGAGAACCGTCAAACTTCGCATAATCATTCAGTACTGCTGTTCTGTCATCATTGCGCATTTCGTGAAGTACGGCAGCAATGTAGTCGGTAATAAGACCATATCCCTTGGAGAAACTGTTCTTCTTCAACATCTTGATTTCCCAACCTGGATTGTAGAGATGGATTCGGTCGAGGAACGCACCCTTGATGAATGATGTAGGAATGCTCTCAAACAGATGGCTGTTCTTCAACATATATGAAACAGTATGCTTGGTATTACCTACGAAAGACATGGATGCACTAGCCTCGTGGGTTCCCTTACCACGGTTGAACGACTTGTTGGCAAGATAGTTCTGCATCGTGTCGATGAGCACTGCATCCACATTACGGCCTTTCTGCTGTTCAAACTCGTCCCATGCCACAACATCCCAATAGCCTACCAGTCCGAGAATTTCCTTGTTGCCCTGGATTTTCACGAAAAGTCGGGCAGAGGTTACGTCACCACCACTGACAAGTACGCCATAAGGAGACAGTTCCTGGAATACATGAGATTTACCTGTTCCCTTTGGACCCAATTCCATGAAATTGAAGTTGTTTTCCACATGAGGGAGAAGACGAGCCAAAGTGATGAACTTCTCACGGCGGTTCATTGCCTCAGGGTTCAGACCCACGGTATGCATCAGGAAGTCAATCCATTCCTCCGTAGTGAAGTTCTTGCGTTGGTCGATATATTCCTGCAGGTCGATATTTGAAATCTGGATAGGCTTCAATGTCTGGATTTCCCATCTCACCTTGACGTTTTCACCACTGATATAGCCAATGGTAACGATGCACCAAACTCCATTGCCACTCAGCAATTTTGGGTTCTTACGCACGTAGTCAGTACCGATAGGCACTCCTGTCAATCCCAGATTAGCAAATGTTGCCTGATACTCATCGTTTTTCTCGTTGAGTACAACAGTCACTTTATCGATGATGCGATGTCTGCCATTCTCACGTATGATTCCTTTAACTGATTCTGCTTCAGCACGGTGAACATAATTGTTTTGGATAACTTGCTTCACCTTTTCCAAACCTTCGTTGATGATTTCTTCATCATCACTGGCGCAATACTGCCCCAGCAGGTATTCCAACACGTATGTAGGAACAGGCAGACCTCCCTTCACGAGGAAAGCCAAATCCTTTCTTACCACTTTGCCTATGAAGGCATTCATTACTTTCTGTTGTAAATCCATATGCAGTATTCCTTAAAAATCTTGTTCTATCATTGTATTGTTCTTCACTGTCTCACGCACAAGTGGGTTCAGTTTGTCATCCACATCGTAGATTCTAAGCTGTAACATACTTGCATTGACAGATTTATTCAGATTGAGTGTCACTTCAAACACGCGATTGTTCAAGTTCGTTGCATCAGTGCTATTCAGTGTCACTTCCTTTTCCTGGGTTACAGGGTCGTCACCATTATAAATACAGCAAATCACCTTGCGCTCCATCACGGTCATGCTTACAGCTTCCGACTGTATCATCTGGAACTTCAATCGACTGCTCACCATATTCAGGTTGTGGCTCATCAGCGCAACACCCACCTTTTCAGTCTTGTTTGTTCTCTTCTGCTGACTTCTTATTACAGGAATAATCATTTCCTGAAGCGAAGCACCACCATGAGCAAAGTTGTAGCCACCCGGTGCAGCCAGGCGGTTGGTTCCGATAGGTACTGCAACCAGCAAAGGAGTGGCACTCTTAATAGAAGATACTTTATCAAGAGGAAATTTTACTATATCCTCAAAAGTATCGTTGCTATCTGTGAGATAGTATCTTGTCTTCTTCTCGACGGCAGACTCCTTGATGCTATGCTTATCCTTCTCTTCAAACTTCATATCATTATAGAGAAATCCATGATCTGCGGTGAGAAGCACATTTGCCACATTCCACGATGCATGCAGACGCTTTACCAGTACAGTCAGTTGCTCAATGGCTTTTCTGCAAGCACTGATCACCTCGAATGGATTTTGTGAATGTCCGGCTTCATCTATCGTATCATAGAATATATACACCAACGGGCGTTTAAAGAGTTCACGCATGGATTGTGCGTCGCCATTCATCACGTCTTCATAGCGTGTACAGATGGCTCCTTCCCGATATTTACCCAGATGGGCTGTTCGCTGTTCTGTTGTTGTCAGCAGGGTTCCATCCACCATCATGTCTGTGCCATTTAGCTCCAGCGAGTGATGGGGGAGGAGGGCAGGCTTGCAATACTTGGTTTCCGTAGGAAGCATTGCCTGGTATGCGTCAATTGTAGCAATATGCTTCTCCTTTGCCAGTTCCTGCATCAGTTCCTTTGCCACCTCATATCTCAGCGCATCGCATACGATGACCACCTGCTTCACGCTGGAATCAGACTCGTTCTTGTAGAAATCCTCCTGGCGCTTTAATCCGGTTTCAGTAAACCATGCGCCTTTTTCTGCTACGCATGTCAGCCATTCTAGGTTGAGAACGTTAGTCATCTTAGCATATTCCAAGTCCAACTGGCGTTTGGCTGAACTCAACGTTTGCTCTATAGGATTCTCCTTCGTGATGAGTTCGTGGAATGCTTCCAGGGTGCGGCGATAGTAGAGATCTGCAAGATAGAACTCTTCTGTATATTTTTCTACATATTCCCTGGTGCTATTGAGTTTCAGCGTTCCAAGACCCCTTACCTGAGCATAGTATAAAGCCGACTGCTCTATGAATCGGATGGCAATCTGAATATCACTATCTACAGGAAGCTTCAAAGACAACTCACGCATACGGTCGTTCACCAGCTCTGGGTCTGCCATCAGCTTTTCTTCTACAATCTCTTTCAGGATTGGCCAGCTGAGTGACTCTGTAAGACAATAGTAGTTGGCATCAATACCATAGATATTGATGATAGCCTCTTCCTTGATGTCTGTTGCCAAAATACTCATTGCCTGGGCAAACTTCTCTGACAGTTGGCGGTCGTGTGTACCCAACTCATAGATTTTGTTCACCTGGTCAAGTACCACCGAATTGCTGATCTTGTACTGCTTATAGGTGTCTCCCGGTACTGCGTCTAAAAGCTGAGTGATGCTATTGTACTTCAAACTCTCAGCCACGTTTTTCATCTTGATGGCAGCGTTAAAGTTAGGAGTTAAGCCAAAGAGCTTATCCAGCTTTTCCGAAAAAGCCTTTGAAGCATCAAAATTCTTGCTGAGCTTATACCAGAAATCAGTACGCTTTTTCTCTTCTGCTATTCCATCCAGAATAATCATCTTGATGATGATCTGTTCCCATTCCTGCAGCTTCTTCTCGCCAAGATAATTGGAAATGAAGGCACGGCAAACCATATCCTCGCTGAACGATGTACTGTCGATAAGCCCATTAAGGATGTTGCTTACCTTAGACGACATGATTTCGCCAATATTCTTCTTCACGAAACTGCGGAATTTTTCAGGAAGATTATACTGCTGCATGAAGCTGGCGTAGTCTTCTTCCTTATATTCCATGTTGGCTTTCAGCATGTCGAGTAGAGGGAAGCTGAGCTGCTGTTCCTCTGTATGAGGATAAACCTGTTCCGGGAAGAGCAGAACCACATGCTTGTCCTTCCAATCGTTCTCGATGGCATACTTGGCATTGAACCACGCTCCATCAAACACCTTATATATATAATCGTCATTCCACTGCTTCATCTCATCCAGTTCATTCTGGATGATGTTCATCCTGTCGAAGATGAAGAGCACATGAAGTTGTGGATTGCGCTCGAAGTAGTTGTATATTCTATCTTGTACCATATTCTTGGATGCTTTATAAATACGGATGTTACTTGTCTATATCTATTCCTGTTAATTTCAACAATCTGGCTTTAATGGCTCCTCTATTTCTAAGAAATATGTTCATGAGTTCATTAACAGATTTTCCTTCTTTATATAGTGTAACTAATTTTTTGTCATCAATTACAGACCAAGGCTCATAAGCGTTAGGAAAGATAGTTTTCTGCTGTTCTATATACGATAGAGGTTCAGTTTTAGAACTGGAATCCTTTATACCAAAAATCTCCATCAAATCCTTTATGACTCTTTCCTGGTTTTCCTTAACTGTGTCAGGAGTCCATGCATTCGGATATGTTTTGTATATTTTTTGAGAACTAGCAAAAGAACCTATATTCTTCTCGAAATATCTTTTTAGCTTCTCCTGATAATCCAAGTTACCTAAAGAAGAATTCTTTCGACGACCAATCAGGCATAAATTTCCGATTCTATGCGTATAATAGTCTCTCTGTTCTTCATTAAAATCCTTTACCCACTGACTTGTTGCTTTAGGATTTTGTGGAAGAATATGCTCAATTGATGTCGTCCCGAAATCTTTCCATTCGGACTTATCCTTGTATTTGTATTCAAGCAGCATCAGAAGTGCATAAGTATAGCGTCTTCCGTATATCTCAGATTGAATGTTAGCCATGAAAACTTGTTCATTAAATGAATAATAGTCATGAGCTTCAAGCACATCAGAGGTATTGCCTGCTTCTTCTATCAAATTAATGATATTATTCAAGTTGTCAATACGATACGATGGGGTTTTACCACATACTGCATCTGCAATATTTTTGCATGCCACCTTCTTATATCATTCACATTATCGCTTTCCCAAACGTAATGTCTCTGATATGAAGGAACAGTGTACCATTCCGCGAAAACCTGAGCAATAGTTTGCTTTCCAAATCCTATTTCTTTATTTCCAGATTTCATAATTCAATTTGATTTTGGATTATTTCTTTCTAATTTCTTCTTCCAATTCATTGATGCTTGGCAATTTCTCATTGAAATTGTTTGGAAGAATTTGTATTCCCTCATAAGCTGTAATAGCTATTGGCTGATTATAATGAGTTCTCTTGCTAAATCTCCAGTAGGATGAGGCATTGTTTGAGGAAAGTTGTTCACAGCTTTTCCTTGTCGTTCATATAACCCGTTATTTTTCCCTTTATCGCCAATCATATTCAGCAAAGTAGCCCTGGACCAACAGTTCTCTAATATTTTTGATGCGTAGAATATGGCTTTTTCAGGAGCATCTTCTAAGTAGTCAATAATTACTTTGTGATGACCCCATGGAATGGAAAAGATGTTCAATGGCATCGTCTGTGTTTCTGTTGGTACAGAATGCAATGACTTAGAAATTTCCCCAGCTTGGGGAAATTTCTTAAATATTTGACTATAGAGTTTGTAAAATCTTTTACAATAATATAAAGAGCCAGGTGTGAGTCCTGCTACTCCTGGTAAAGCTACACGAAGGTCTTTGCTTAGTATTTGTATGGCAGAACTGCCATATTTGCTCTCGAATTCTCGCTCGCAGATGTCTCGACCTAAGCTCCAATAAAATTCTAACTTGTCGGAGTTAACATGTATTGCAGCTTTTAACTGTTGCTTTTTAAATCGTTTTTCTATATCGCTAACCCATTGTTTATAGTCTGGGTCTGTTATTGCTGACGTCATTGTCTTTTTCATATTCTTCTAATTAATTTGCTGTTGCGGATATTACACGTCGCCCACTATTTTATTTTCTGTAAAATATCACCAAACTTGGCATAGTTCACTACCACGCCATCGTCGAGGTCGAAGCTGATGGCTTTCTCGGCTACTACCTGGAGGCGCTCGTGGTATTCACGGCACTCGTCGAGTTGCTTCTGCAGAGCCTGTAGCTGCTTGGTCTCTTTGGTAGAGAGTTCTGCACGGCGGGCATCAAGCTTGTCGATTTCAGCCTCCAGGTGTTCGATGTAAGGGAGGAGATACTTAGATCTTACTCGCTCTGCGGTGTAGGCATTCATGCGATGCATGTAGGCGATGACCTGGAAGGCGCCCTTCTTGGATGAGAACAGCCAGTAGATAGGGCGGTTCTGATACATCTTCTTATGGTCTTTCCAGAAGTCCTTTACGAAGTATTGCTCCAGGGTCTTGCCGAGGCATTTCTCCACGTAGTTCAGGTTTGCCACATGCTCCTCGTTGCCCAATGCCACACGGATGAAGTCCGCAAAGCGGGCAGAGGCGTTGTCAGAGAAGCCACAGTCGTTTGGCATGAGCGGTATGATGCCGTCGTCATCTATTGCCCATTGTTCACCCTTGTATTCGTAAGGAGCAATCTCCTCGTCGGTTGGGTTAGGGTGGGCGATGTGAAGCCCCGGCTTGTCGAGGCGATAGCGTCCGAGCATGCAGCCCACAGCATAGCTGATGAGTTGCTTGATAATGGCATCATCGTGCCATACGATATGTTGTTTTGTATTATTTGCTTCCATTTTTATCATCATTATATAATATCACTTTCTTATCGACCTTCATTACTCTTCTTGTTCATAATAGTAAGAGTAGTCGATACCTTTCATAAAGGTTTCCCTATCGTTTATCTTGTCGGTCAATGCTGCTTTGAGTAACTGCTTTATGGGTGTGCTGTCAGCCACGCTTGCAGTCATAGCAGCCAGATAGTCTTTCTTGTTTACCATACTCCAGTCGATACATTGCTTCAGATTCTTTTTGAGCATGAGGTCGAGCCATATACGGGTAGTTCTGCCGTTGCCTTCACGGAAAGGGTGCGCCACATTCATTTCAACATATTTGTCGGCTATCTGCTCAAATGTTTCTTCGGGCATCTGTTCTATCTGTCGGAGCGTAGCGGGCAAGTAGGCTGCCATAGCAAACTGAAATCCTCCCTTGGCTATATTCACCGTGCGGATATGTCCGGCGAAGTCGTACAAACCGCCAAACAGGTAAGCGTGAATCTGTTGCAGTCCCTTCGCTGTTCCCACCTCAATGCTTTCAATCATACTACTCTCAAACAAGGCATAAGCCTTCGATTTGCTCTTGCCGTCGATGCTTTCTTCGCTATTCGTGAGCCATGCTACAAAGCGTGAAGCCTTAGTGTTGGGGAAGCAGGCTGCCAGTTGCAGGATGCCGTCGGTATCGAGAACGTCGGTTTTATAGCGTTTACCATCTTGTGCCAGAAGTTTCAGTTGGTTAGTGGCACTAACCAACTCGTTTCCTTCCTTCTTCAGCTTTGTCTTCAGATACTTCCAATAGTTGCGGTTCTTTGTATAGTCGTCTTGGTCGTTGAGCACGCCAACGACATCCAAAACGGAAAACCACCATTTTGAAAGTTCTTCGTCCCATACGGCACGCACTTCGCGGTCGTTAAAGAAACGGATGGATACCTTCTGTATATTGTTATTACTCATTGCTTTCTTGATTTTCTTTTAGAGTTGATACTTGCTGGCAAGGATGCGTTATTGATACCAATTCAATTGCGCACACAGAGTATTCGCATTTGGATAGATAGTATAAAACTGGCGACAACGTTCCAGTTGACGTACACCAAATCCGCTTCCATATTCTGGCTCTATCTCTGTCGAATCTCTCTTCGCTCGGCATAGCCCAAGCAAGCTTGGCTCTGCGCTCACTCAATCGAGATCTCTCCCTGCTGAAGGATGGTGATTTCATTCAGTGGAACATCAGGAGTCAGCTCGTCTTGTAGGCCATAGATGTCGATGAACTGTCGGTTGAGTTCTTCCTCGTTCTTATGCAGCTGCATGAACTTGCGCTCCCACTTCGTCTTGTATTGCTCCATGCGCCATTCCAGACTGCCTAACTTTGGGGCAGCTGGGGAGATGCTGATATGTTCGCCCGTCTCCTCGAAATGCTTCTCTATTTTGTAATCGATGTTCTCCGTGTAGGTGGAGGTGTCGATGGATAAGAGCTCGTTGCGCTGGAAATCCCAGGAGGTTTCGTGGGCGTCCCAGTCGGCGCGGGAGATGGCGATGTTCTGCTCAACTAATTGGTCAAATTCTTTCGAAGGAACTTCCATATATGGTAATTGTTTGAAATTGCCAATTTGGAAATGCATCGTTGGATTTAAAAAATGCGATAAAACGGCATAGAATTTTGTATTTAGCACACCCAGTAGATTTAGCCTATTAGGCGCGTCAAAACAACTCATTCCACAAACATCAAATATGAATCCTTTAGGATATACTTTAAATGAGTTTGAATTTGATGAAATATCAGACCAAGAAATTGATGGACAGAAATACCTTTCTGGATTTCTTATAACTGAGCGTTGTTTTCCCTTATTATCCATGAAGTTTTTAATTTCATATCCATCATTTTCCCAATTTACAACAGATTCTTGATTTCCATACCATCTTCGTTGTCCGCCACCTTTATTATATGGGAACCATTTTTTTTGCGAGCGAGCCGCTAACGCGGCATTTTCACAGCCGAATCCGATTCGGCTGTAGTTTGGCTCAAACCAAAGGCGGAGAAATCTCGCATTGTCTGCTGTTGCTAGTCCCTGTGTGGGACTGCAAACAGCAGACAATGCGAGATTTGATGTAAATATCTCTTGAATTTTGGGTGAAACCCAATAGCCGATAGGCGCACCTGGAATCTTGCCAAAATTAAGCTGCTCCACATTAGGATAATAAATATGCTTACCATCCTCGTTTCCATCCTTATTGGCAAGGAACATCTGCTCTTTATCAGCACAGTTCTTGCCATCTACCAATCGATAGTAGATGCCTTTAGGGTTTCCGAGGAACAATTCGTCCATATCCATTTCTGTGTCTTCGTAAAATCTTTGTTTCCAAATCTCTTGCTCAGATTTCGGCAAAGCCCTAATTTCCGCCATGGTGATTCCACCGTATGGATCTTGAGGCTTGGTTAAAACGAAGGCTGTGTTCTGTACCACTTCACCACTCAACTCATCGAACGTGCGAGGACCTAGGTGCAGCATGCTGTCAATGGCATAATTGTGCAGGAAGATATGGCGCAAGCTCTTGAATGAAGAGAGGAACATCCAGCTCTGCATATTGATCTGCGCCATTTTGCCGCCATCAGCAAGACGCTCCATGCCCATGAACATGAACACGGAGAAGAGGTCTGCCTTACCCTCTTCATAGTTGTCCTTCACATACTTGCTCAATACGCTGTTCATCTTCCCTCCACCCATATAAGGCGGATTCATCACGAGCGCATGGTAATGCTCGGTGAGGGTAAGAATCACCTTGACACCCGGCAACAGCTGCTTGATGTTGGCAGGACAATCGTCGGTACCATTCTTTGTCCAATCCTCATAATGACTGCGGAGCATATTGTGGTAGTTCTCGTTGATATTGAATATCATGATGCTGCCGAGGTTGTCGGCTTCTTTCAAAAGTTCGAAGTCTTCCTCAAGCATCTCGCCAGCCACGTCATCGTAGCCACCTACAAACTGAAGGCAAGTCTCAGTCATTGCCTTTTTATCCAAGGCTGGTACCACTCCCGTCATGTCGAGTACATTCGGCAATACGTGCGCATCTGCAAAGCCTGCATCCTTCTGGCAAGCCTTCAGCAAGAGGGCAAACTGGCTCAACTGCTTGGCACGAGTGTCGAGGTCAATACCCGTAAGGTTGTGGCTGAAGATATTCTCCACAGCCTCTCCACGACCATAGCCTTCGGCAATATAAAGGTCATAGAGCAGGTCGAAGCATTCGTTGAGAATATGACCGGAACCGCAGGCGAGGTCTGCTACCTTCAAATCTGTTAACTCGTTGTATTTCAGTGAATACCTATCGCTTGGCTTTTCTGAAGGCTCAACGAGATAACGCCATTTCTTTTGCAGCTGTGTCTCGTATGGATTATTGTCCAGATAGATTCTGCCCACGGTGTTCTGCACCATGTACTTCACAATCCAGTTAGGGGTAAAAATCTGGGTGGCTGCCGGAATCTCATCAGCCTCGAACTTGCCCTTCTTGGCAAACACCTCATCCTTGCGCTCAGAGATATAGAACTGATAAAGCCATCCAATCAACTCAGGTGACTGGAAGTCTTCGTCGGTGATAAATTCAGTATGGTTGAGCATATCCACGAACCCACCTGCTGCCAGGATGTTGTTTGGCAGGAGCAACTCGGTGTAGTCGGCAATGCTGCCGAAACACTGGTTGATGATAGGGTTGTCGTGGCACCAGGCTGTAATGAGAATGGCAAACTGCTCCGTTACCTTGGTGTCGTCATCGAGAAGTTCAACGAGTCGCTGGCGCAATTCTTCACCCCCTTCGTTTCCCCCGTTATCGGGGGACAGAAACATCTGCGGAATGCGTCCCTGTCGGGCTTCATCCACGATGACAGGAGTACGTGCAGCATCAGCATAGGCAATAACCGGACTGCAGAGATTGTTCTTCTGCAGGATGCGGATGGCGCAGAGACGGTTGAACCAGGTATAGGCTGCTTCCTCATACACCTCGTTGATACTCTTCTGCTGAATACGGTTATAGAGGGACATCCACTGATAGTAGAAGCCCTCTGTCTGCAACTGCTCATTCCAAAGAGAACCACCCTGCATCAGCTGAGGCTTGTTCTCTTCTGCCACATTGCCGTTCTTGTCGAAGCCAAGCGTAGTAATCTTGGCAGCAATGCCGGCTTTCAATATATTTCGTGCTTCGGTAGCGAAGCGTTTGATTCTGTTTGTATCCATACTTTTTTGTATTTATTGAATAAGAATCTTATGCAAGTCTTTCTGTAAAGACTCTATCTCATCATAACCATTGGTGTGCAGGCTTTTATCAAGAATGTCGGTCTTGAAAGCTACGTCTGTTCCTCTACAAAGTAGAGTGCCGATATGGAGTATCATCTTATAAAGTAAGTGCCCTTGAATATGCAGATATGCGTTCTCCTCAGTTAGGGATTCAATCTTGCCAGTAGGTTGTTCTGAAAGATTCTTCAGTCCTTCTTCAAAACGGGATTTAATGACCGACAGATATTCCTTGCCGTTATTGTCCAATTCAGAGCGTTTGGGTTGCAAAGGTATGCAAGCATTGAACTTGGAGATATTCCACAGTTTGTTCAGATTACTGTCTGCTGAGTAGAAGATTAAATAGCGTAGAGGAGTATAGACAATCTTTGAGAATGCTGTGATAAACTCATTCATGTCAAAATCCACTTGCTCTATGTTATGTCTCATACGCTCTTGAATATGAACCGACTCGCAAAGATGATTTTCCCACGAGTAAGCATAGGTCTGAGCAACATGATTGTTCGCAGTCAGCCCTTCTTCACCCCGAAGCAGGCGCAAATCACTATCTATGCAGATAAAGAATTGGTCTGTAAGGTATGGTTTGAATCTGAGGCATTGTTCACATCCTCTGGTATCAGTGCCATTATTGTTCTTGCTATAGTACAAGTAGCGATAACGCCCAGGTTTGACATGTTGCAACTGATAATCCCCAAATCTCTCATCTTCCTGATCCTCCAGATGCACTATTGCCTGATAGCGATGGGTAAGGGCAAGGTTTCTGTATAGTTTGGCTTGTTTACTAATCCAGTCCATACGCTTTACTTTTGAGTAATTTCTTCCATGTACCAAACCTTGTCGCCCCATCCTTCACCGAAGAGGGCTGGAGAGTGGGTTGTAATGAAAAACTGGGCATTGGGGTTGAAACGAACAAGCAGGTTGACCAGTTCAAACTGCCAGTCGATGTCCAATGAGTTTTCTGGTTCATCAATCAATACCACAGCTTCACGACCATTGAGTAGAAACACTCTCAGGAGAATTAGTAGCATCTGCATCTCTCCAGAAGACAATGCGCCTACAGGCAATTTTTCTTTTTCCGTGATGACAGAAAACTTGCTACCCTCTATCTCTATCCGCTTGTGGGTCAATGCAAAAAGACGATTAACCGCATTCTGAAAATCAGCAATTTGAGATTTTAGCTCGGTTTGCACATCCTCGGAACTATCAATCATAGACATACGAAGACTCATCAATGAAGGACCAGTCTTCATATCGTAGATGTAATAATCCAAGTCTTGTGAAAGGGCTGTTGCAGTTTTTCGTTTGTCTCTCATTGCAATGTTGTCAATGGATGGCAAATAAACAACATTCTCTATACCTTTCATGTTTTCAGTCAAAGACTTATACAGACTGCTCAGAAAAGTAGTCTTACCACTGCCGTTGATGCCCATGATAATATTGACATCTGGGTGTGCAGAAAACTGAACTTTCTGATGATTCCAAATGCTTATATTTATGTCTTTAATACGTATCTCTGCCATAATTGTACATTATAAATTATTTAATAATCATTACTCCATCCTGGTCGACAAGCAGCTTTTCGAGCTGCTGGCGCAGACCTTCCAGGTAGCGTTCTATATCCTCTGCATTCGTAATAGGCAACTTTGTCTTTGTCTGCAAGGATGCCTTGCGGATGCGTTTATCAGGAGTTACTGGTAGTTCTTTTTTACCGTCTCCTTCACCTCCTGGAGGCTGAGGAGGATTATAAGACATAATCTTATCCACCTGCTCCTGATAGAACGTATCTGTATTGGCGTTATTCTGCAATACCAGAATGTTGTTTGGAGTGGTCTTGACACGGATAACGGTTTCACGGTCAGAGAGTACACTCTCAGGAACATGCTGTTTCTCGGCAACCTGCTTCAGATAGTCGAACATATCATTATAGGCTGCCTTGATCTTCTCACGGAGTTCTTCTCGTACACCATCCAATATGCCTGATAATTGGCGCTGCAGCTTGATGTAGCCACGAAGACCGGATATTGGCCATGGGTCGTTCTTCAACTTATTGAAGTCGGTGACTGCCCCCTGCATCTCCATCGGAACGAATGGGAAATTATACTGGTTGTCATCCAGGAACTGGAGGAGCTGCTTGTATGTGTCAAGCTGGTCGTGAGTAAACTGTGCCACTTCTTTGCACTTATCTATAAGTACTTTGGCTTCATCCTTGGCTGCGATGACGAGGTTGAAGAACTTCAGCGGATCACGCTCGTTGAGCCATGACTCGAAGAGGTCAATGGCCTCACGGATAGGCTGGCAGAACTGGTAGCCAGCAATCTGCTGCTCAATATCCTTATAGCCCTTGATGAACTTGGCTAGACTGTGGACGCTCTCTATATCTCGGCAGGCACGGAAGAGCTGGGTGCTGTCTGTAGAAGTAGGTACGGCAGAAATACCGAAAATCTCTTTCCAGGCATTGGTGAAGTTCTGGATTACCTGCGGAGAGATGACCTTGGCCTGACGCAATGTGAACTTGTTGGATTCGCTGACGATGCGGGCGGCAACCGTTGCTGTCTCCACATTCGGATTGTTGGCGTAGGAGTAGTCACGATTGTGACGACGTACCAGCTCATTGATAATATAGAGCGTGCAGATATTGTCCCATCCGTATGGAGCCTTGGCAAACTTAGCAAGCACATCAGAAACATTTACCTCAGCAAACTGCTTGTTGAGATAAATCTCCACTTCATGCTCTGCATCGGTAAGCACGGCATTCAATCCATCGTAGTCGCCAGGGTTGACATTACGCAAAATTGCCTTTTTCAACTGCTCCGTGGTGCGAGGCATGCCTGGGTAATCCACCAGGTTCGCCTTGGTATAGATGCCGGAAAGATGCTTATCCATCGCCACACGATAGCGGTCGTTGCCACGCTTCTGTCCCAGTTCGGCTTCATCTATCACGCTGAGGCCGGAGATGATAGGGCAGGTGTCGAGAATCTTCTCAAACTCCTTTCTGATGATTCCATCGTAAAGTTCGTTGGCACGTTTCTCAAACTCATCACGTGTCTTTTTGTTGTCCTCGCTTGTTACCGGAGTAGCCATGTAGCGGTTTGCCTGGCAATACCAGTAGAAAGCATTGTATAGACGCTTGTTGTCACGATATTGAGGACCCACATAGTAAACCATGCGGTTGACATTGCTGTTCTGCAAAGCCAACTGCTCGGCAGTTTCATAGTCAGCATCCATCACGAACTCTACCTGCACATCAGGATTGTTGCTGAGGAAGGTGCGCTGTTTGATGGTGAGACCCACGGAGAAACTGCGTGTCTTATACTGCTCCTTGTTGCGGAGTGCCGTAATATATCTGTTGAAGATTTCCTTCAGCTGCTCTGCCTGGGTGTTGTTGTCAACCACCTGGCTCTGAATGAGCTGAGCCACCTTCATTTCTTCTTCACTATAGAAGGCGTAGGTTTCAGGTGCGCCCTGCTTGCCCTGCTCACGACGGATGATGTTGTTGTCGCAAAGGAATTCTATCACCTTTTCTACCTCGTTCTTGATGTTGAGGCGAGGAGTCTCCATATCGTTGATAAGGAGTGAGGTTACATTATCCAATGTGGCTGGGAAGACCAGCTGGTCGGTCTGCGAGATGTTACAGATCATGAAGAGCACGTTGGCTACTCTCACGGCAAGACGGGTGCGCTCTGGGCGGTCGGTCTGGTAAGTGCGAGCCATACGCAAAGCATTATCCACAGCCTTCTGTCCACGAGCCTGCAATCCTTCTTCGAACATATTGTTATAGAGTTCGTCGAAAGAGATGAACTTGCCCAACTCTGCATCTGCATTCGTCTTGGCAGTAGAGTGAATTACCTTGATGATGCTTCGCTCGTTACCCTTCACCTCCTTGGCTACATAGCCGAGGTTGAGGAACGAGTTGAATACCTGCATAATCAGCTTGAACTGATAAGGCACGAAAGGGTAGTAGTCCACGAAATCATCCTGCGAATCGTAGCTACTATATGATGTTGGCAGTTTGAACTGAAGGTCGAAACCTGCCTTATATTGATTGTAGAGGGCCGCAAGTTCTGGTTTTACTTCCTCTTTTTTGTCGAGAATTCGCTTCTGGGTAATCACCTCTGGCTGTGTGCCTTTCAGGGAAACCTTCACTTCGAAGCGTCCCTTGATCTTGCCTTCCTTATCCTTCTCTTCTGCTATATGGCAGTCGTCCATAATCTCAGAGAGGTCTTGCTGGGCGGTACAAGCCACCCATACCTTGTTGTCGCAAGCCTCAGAGAGTTTGGTGATAATCTCCTGGAGGTTGAGATAACGGTCACGCTCCTTGTTGATAAACTGGCTCACCTCATCGGCAAGGAGAATCAGACGGTAGTCATCGCCCTTGTCCTTCAGGTAGGAAGCCAATTCCATACCGAAGCGGTCGATACTCATATTGGTGTCTCGCTTGATGATGCGCTCACGGATGCTATCTACGGAGAGGGTAGGGGCAAGCTCCTTGGCAATATCCAACACCCAATCCAGCTCGTTGTCAATCAGGTCGGCAGCCATGCCTGGGTCGTTCCAGTCGCCACCTTCTTCGGCAATGCGCTCCTTGAAGGCTTCGAAAACGCCCTTTTCGGCAAGAGGTTTTTCCAGGTTCTGAGCCAGGGTGATATTAAACTTGTTGAAGCCACGCTTGCCGTTGAACTCATTCCAGAAAACGTGAAGGAAAGCCTTCTTCTTGTCTGTAGAGTTGTCGTAGCTGGTTTCAAGGTTGAAGATACAGGTGTCGATGGTGGCACGCTTCAACCAGTTGGCGATGGAGAGCAACTCGTCGTAATCGAAACTGAGGTTGTGCTTCTCGTCGAGTGGGTCGATGGCTTTTACAGCATCGAGCAGACGTGAGACTGCATCCTCACGGGTTGATGGAGTGATACAGTAGTCGAGGTATTTCAGGAAGTGAGACTTTCCTGAACCATAGTAACCGTCTATCCATATACCTACATGGGCGAACGTTTTGTTGTTCTTGATGGCATCAAGTATGCGGAAGAGACCATTGATGATCTCATCCGTAAACACGTATTCCTGTATTTCGATGCGTTCTGTCTCTGGATCAAACTTGGTAGCACTGACGGCAGGATTGACAGCACGGTTGATTGGCTTGCTATATAAATCTTTCAGTTTCATAAGTTACTCATTGATAAGTAGTGTTGCACGATAAGTGTGATTGTCTGGGAGCGTATCAAACAGACGGAAAGAGTTCTGGTCACGATGACCAGGATAGAAGACGATAATCTTATACTTCCCGGTATCGTTGTAGTCCTCATAGAGGGCAAGAAACTCGTTGACTCTCAGATATGGGAACATGCTGCCGATACCATACAAGAAAACGTATGGACGACGGTATTGATCCTTGATGGTGATATGGTTGATGATACGTTGATGAATGTACTGCACGAACTCTGGAGAATGGGCATTACGGGTCAGTGTGTCCTGGGTGTTCTGTGCCTTGGACGGATCGTTCTGCTCTTTCTCTAACTGGTATTTCAGCATGGATGGATGACGCAGGAACTTCTTCTGGTCGAGAAAGTTGCAAAACTCCTCAAATAGATTCAGCGTAAGTACATCCACATAGTTGATAGGGCGAATGAGATTCGCCTTGAACTCCTGTATCTGCCGGCGGATGTCGTACTCCTTCTCTGCCGGATATTGGTAGATGAAGAAGTTATAGAACAGATCGCCGTTCTCCGTGTCCTGGAAACCAGGGCTGTTCAGTTTATCATCAAGTTCTTTTATCGTCATATTACATTGATTTCTTTATGTTATCTATTTCGTATGGTTGCAGGAGACAGGCTTCCAAGAACCATGGTTCTCCCTTTGCCAAGTAGTAGCCGTAATTATTGCAGACCAGGGAATGAAGACGGTTGTCATTGGTCAGCATTCCCACCTTTCTCAGGATAGTGAGGTAGGCTCCTGCCACCTTTCCTTTCGTGGTGTCACTCCATGAATCAACAAACTCGTCTTTGGCAGAGATTTCATTGAATTCCATCATGAGGTCTTCCTTGTCTATGCTCTTGGAAATACTGTTCCACTTGCGCATGGTTACATTCACATGGAAGTCGAAGCATATCTTGTATGTTTTGAGTATCACATAGAACAGAGCGATGATCTTGTCACTATTGCTCATTTCCTTGAAGTCATCCCAGAATGAAGGAGGCATGGTTTGAAACCTGCGTCTGATTTCCAGAATGGCCTTTTCTCTGGAAGTTTCTGCATTGATATGCAGCAGATGGTTGTTCACCTTTTCTTCCTGGAGCAGTTCTTCACTGTTCTCTGCTTGAAGTAAAGGCAACAGGGTGAGTGTCTCTTCGAAAAGAAAGCCCCCACCTGTCAATGCTGCTGTATATGGACTATTATTTTTATTCATTATTATTCAATACTTTTGCAAATGTAATACTAATCGGTGCAGTCTATCTGCATATCGGTTTTTACATCTTTATATATGCAAAAGTACAGTTTTTATTCGAAATAACATCATAAAAGTAGGAAAAATAGTATTTGATTTCCGTTAATAAGGGTTAAATGAACAGCTTGTCTATAAAAAAAAGAGGGTGTGTCATGAATTGATGACACACCCTCTTTGAGAGGTTCTAGCTTTACATCCCGACTTACATACAGCTTGTCAAACCTAAAGAGGCTGCGATGGCTGTAAGGAGTGAGAGAGCAATCTTAATTACGATTTTCCAGTTTTCACGTTTCATGGGCTATATTTTTTAGAGACTTACATTATCACCATTTTCTCCGTTGTCACCGGTATCGCTTCCGCCAGTCTGCGAACCGCCACCCTGGGTTCCGGTATCGCCCGTGTTGCCGCCGGTAGTTCCGGTATTACCCTTGTTCTCGTCAGGGTTCTCCTGGTTGTCACCCTCGGTGTCCTCCACATCCTTCGAATCGTTGGAAGAGATGTTCTTTACCACTTCGCCATCGCGGTTTACGCAGGTGATGCTGATACCCGTCTTGGCAAGCTCCTGCTTGATCTCCATACTAGGGCTAAAGATTACGCGGCGCTGGGTGATGAGCTTGGTGCTCACATCCTCTACCGACTTCACAGCATTGGCACGCAGACCGAAACGCATGGTGCCCAGACCCGGAACTGCTACGGAGTGACCCTCTGTAGCCCACGCCTTGATTACCTCGCTCAGGGCAGCGTAAGCCACGTTCATCACGGCAGGAGTCAGCCCGCAATGCAAGGCAGCCTGCTGGATCGCCTTCTCCGGTGTGAGCTTGTTGTAGATCAGCGGCTGCATCACGTACATGTACTGGTCCTTGCCACCTTCCTTGCCCAAGTAAGCAATCTTGCGCTCAATAGCTTTAACATTCATTCCCATAACTCAAAAAACAATTTAGTTAAACATTGATTGCAGAGCTTTTGTTTCTGCAAGCCATTGTGTTTCAATGACAATGCAAAGATACAAAATTTTGGGGCGGAAATCAAGAGTTGTTCGCCACTTGCAAGAAAAACTATTTCTTCTTCAGAATCTTATCCAGGCAGGATACGATATACCCTGCGGGATTCTTGATCTCGTGCTTTCTCTTCGCCGCATAGGCTGCCAGAAAGCACTGGTTCACGGCATCCAGGTCTGACAGGGTGAGGCGATCGCTCAACGCCTCAGCCACCTTATGGCTCACGTTCCAGTAGGAAGAGGTGAGGACCTTTCTTAAGTTTAGTTTCATCATTGTCAGCTTGGTTCTGTCTTCATCGCTCAGCATATTCTGGTCTTCGTTGCGGAACTTGAGGTCGAAGATTACCAAACTGCCGTATTTGCCTACTACCTGGTTGCGGGTCGTCTCTAGCGTGTGTATCACGATATAGTCGAGGCGGTTCTGCTTGTAGGCATTCTTTATCTCCTCTTCGGCAGTAGAAAGCTGGGTGTATTCCAGATTCCCCGTGCCACGATATTGGGTGTGGCTGGTGAGGAGTGCGAGGATTTCGGGAGGCGTAAACTTGGTGTAGCCCTTCTTCAGTCGGCTCTCTGTCAGGAGATAAAGGCAGCGGGAAGACTGGTGATGGAATGACTCGTATAGCTGCGGCGAAACCTTGAAGTAGCCCAGGTCCAGGGCGAAGTAGTACTGAGCCACGGGAATCGGCATCTCCAGGATGGCTCTCTTCTCCTGACCTTTCTTGGTGTAGTCAACGAAGTGGTAGAGGTAGTCGAACTGCTTGTAGCACAAGTGGTTTGTACCAGGATTATCAGATTCTGCGACGGTGTAAGGGATACAGACCGGCTTTTTGCCTATGTCGATAAGGGCAGTCTCCAGGTTGTTGTAATGCGATTTTGTAGCTTCCAAAGCTCTGTAGGGTACCTCGAAACGTAACATATTTTCAAGGTGCTCGAAACCGTTGAGGTCCAGTTGTCCGTGGTGTGCGTTCTGGCTGATAGCCATTTTAATCTCTTTCTGATTGTACACGTCAAGTCTGAAGATGTACTTCTGTTCTTGCGGGCTGTAGCTGTGATGCAGGGCGCAATGAGTGCCAAGCTCTGTGGCTTCGGCTACATTGAATTTTAGGTTCTTGTTCATTGCTCGTTTGTTTATAAAGTTATAAAATGGGGGTGGCAATGAAAAGAATTCTGGGGGATGCGAAATCTCAAATGGATCAAAATTTATGCGGATTATTTTGGTCCTTTACTCAATTTTTCACATCAGGCCAAAATTATCCCATGTCGCACCCCCGTATGAATTGTTCATAGAGAATGCGCACGAAAAATTTAGCCTGAATTTACAATTGAGTACCCCCATGCAAGGATTTAACTCCGCACCTTACAAGGGATTTTGAGATGTAAACTCAGCATTTATCATGCTTGGGCATCCTGTTGCCAGGGTGCTGATGTCCGCTCCTCCTGTATTTCTACAGAAAGAGCGCTGCAAAGATATATAAAATTTCTGAAACTAACAAGTATTTTACAAGTTTTTTTTGAAAATAGAGAAAAAAAGTTTGAGAACCCATCATGACCATTTTTCTTTTTTATTTCTTATATATCATATTATCATATTTCTTGTGGGGCTATTTTGTTGTGTAACCATCAGATAATCAGAAAGATGAAAAATGGTATTGCAATGGGAGGTAACTGTCAAAAGGCGATATCCCACGAGATGTAGCGGTTTCCTTTGATGAGATGTAATCCTTTGGTAAGTTTGCCTACGAGAGGTAACTATCTAGACATTTCTCCCACGAGAGGTAAGTAGTTAACTAAATACAAAACATTCCGGGGTAAGTGGGAATTCGCCGGAAATCGACGGCTATCGCCAGTTGGAGTTAGGAGAAAGTCTTATCTTTGCAGTGTTGAAACATTAAAAACATCAGCTTATGACTAGAGAAATTACAATGATTGTGGTACACTGCAGCGCAACCCGCTGCAACCACCCTTACACTGTGCATCAGCTTTATCACGACCACGTGGAGGTGAACCACTGGCGTTACATCGGTTACCATTTCTTTATCAGCCGTGACGGCAAGGTACATGCCACCCGTCCGCTGGAGCGTATGGGTGCCCATGCCCGTGGCTGGAATGCGCATTCCATCGGAATCTGCTATGAGGGCGGATTGGATGAGAACGGCTATGTGGCGGATACCCGTACCGGGGAGCAGAAGAAGGCGATGGAGAAACTGATTGTTCAGCTGAAGATACAGTTCCCCGGCATCCGCACCATCCTGGGGCATCGTGACCTGCCAGGAGTGCAGAAGGCGTGTCCCAGCTTTGATGCCACCACGCTCCAGCCCTTGTTACATCTAAATTGTAAATATTAAAGTTTGTAATCAGATGAAACACCCTATCCGATTTTTTTGTAATTTTGTAGAAGAAAATGCAAACGATTACTAACTAAAAAATAAAACTAGATGAATGTTACCAAGCAACATTTCGTAGAACGTAGAGTGATGAGCAAGCAGGAGCTTGCTCACCTCTACTGTCCTCACAGCCGTTCCAAGGGTCATGCTGCGAGAGATGAGTTTATGGATTGGGTGAAGCGCTGCACTCCGCTCTATGTCAAACTGCAGGAATTGGGTTATAAGCCTTCGCTGCATAGTTTCACGCCCAAGATGGTTGATTATATCTTTTACTATCTTGGAGAGCCGGATGGAGTGGGGGTATAGCATTGGTAGTAATAAATAACTTTACAAGTTAGGCGTGGCGGAAAAATCTCTTAAGAGAAGCTGTCGTTTCCCTTAAGGAAAAATATATTTTCCCTTAAGGAAAAAAATAAAAACCCTTAAGGGAAAATTCTCCATCTCTTTTTCCCTCATTTTTCGGGCATTTTTGCCTGATTCTCTCTTCCTTGAATATTATTTACACGGATATGAAGAGAAGATGGGGATGGGTTCAAGGTTAAGAAAATAACAGTTTGGAAAATTCAAAAGTATATGGAAATAGCTATAGAACGTTTTGGCAGTTATCATCATGCCGTAAGTGGTAGATTGCTGATTGATGGTCAGCATGTTTGTGATACGTTGGAGGAGGATGTGCATTGTCTGCCGGAAGGAGAGTATGCCCTGCAGCGCAACAGCAAGCTGGCATTACCTTATTATATTAGACTGGCAGATGCAGACTCGGGGGGTGACACTCATGTTGATTCCCGTGCTGCCTCTCATGTTGATTCCCGTGTATCCTTCTCCAGGGGTAATGGCATTCACGGTTGGCGCAACCACTGCATCATTGTAGGAGAGTGTCTCCATCTGGGTTTCCTCATTCATAGCGAGGCGTGCTATGATCTTCTCATTGCCCGCATTCGCATGCAGTTTGTGCGTCATCACGCAGTGGTGGTCAAGATATCCCGCTCTCCCGATTTTCTGGAAGTAGCCTGATATCATAAAGACACAGCAAGGTATGTTTCGAGTTACTCTCGAAAGCATGTAGTCGTTGATATATGCATGTCATATGATAAAACGTTTTACATGGATAGAGTAGAAAGAGACCTGCATCTCTTTCTGCTCTTATTCCTATGAACCTTTATTGGCATTTTACCAAGTGATAACCTTATCTACAATTTCTTGTTGCTCCAAGCTACTTCTTCGCAGATAGATACGTGTTGTCTCTATGCTTTCGTGTCCCATGAGGTCGGCAAGCAAGGCTATATCGTTGAACTTCTCCAGGAAATTCTTGGCATAACGATGGCGGAACGAGTGAGGGTAAACCACTTTCTCGTTTAAGCCATACTTTACAGCATAGTTCTTCAACTGCTGTGATATGCCTCTTGTAGTAATACGCTCGCCAAAGCGATTGAGAAAGAGATAGCCACTTGTGCGGTTGAGTGTCTGCAACCACTTTTCTGTTTCCGTGCGCAATGTCTTGGGGATATAGATACGCCGTATCTTGCCACCCTTGGTGTAGATGTCGTAATAGCCTACTTGCACGTGCTCAACCTTGATTTGCACAAGTTCGCTCACTCTGGCACCAGTCGCAGCCAAGAAACGCACCACAAAGTACCACTCCAAGTTGTCTTCCTTCTTCAACTTGTTCTTCAAGAAGGTGTAGTCGGCATTACTGATGACATTCTCCAGATAAGAACGTTGCTGCACCTTGACCGACTTCAAGCGGAGTTTCGTCTTGCCCACAAATACAAGATACTTGTTCATCGCCTGAATACGGAGGTTTACCGTCTTTGGCTTGTAAGTCTCAATCAAGTAGGTCTTGTAAACCAACAAGTTTCTCTTGTTCAGCTCTTTGTATCGAGAGCCAAACTCCTTCACGGCATACAGATATGCCGAAATCGTGTTCTTAGCCATATTACCTTGGCTTAGGAACTCTTCAAATTTGTCTAATTCCATTTCTATTCGTTTATTAGTGAAACATTATGTTGTCCTAATATATAGGCATGGTTTTGTTCTATGAGTTCCTATTATGAGAAGATACTTGCTACGGGAGAGGTGAAGTGCATTGATGAGGAG
>USRA01000011.1 GCA_900557035.1 uncultured Prevotella sp.
CGTTGGCGTCAAGATGAATGCCACGTGGCAGGAAGTCGTTCTTGATGATAGCCTCGCGGAGGAAGTCGTAGCCTCGCTCCGGACCGTAGCCACGGAAGGAAGCCTGAACTGCCATCTCATCCACTGCCTTGTGCATCGCCTCGATGACGGCAGGGCAGAGGGGCTGGGTTACATCACCGATGCCCAAGCTGATAACTCGTTGTTTCGGGTGGGCAATCTTGTACGCGTTTACCTTCTTTGCGATGTCGGCAAACAAGTAATTGCTAGCCAACTTCAGGAAATGTTCATTAACTAATGCCATATTTCTGTTCTCCTTTATTGCGATCTTTTTATCAACCTTTGTTATTTAAGTTTGCTCTTATTTACATTGAACTTTGAGATTTGAACATTGAACTTTATGAATGCTATTGAGATAGAACTTTTTAGCTGTCACTTCTTTTTAAAAAGACATATCATACAGTTCCAAGTTCAATGTTTCAAGTTCAAAGTGCCTGAATTTCTCCTTCGAAGACGAAGGCGGAAGGTCCTGTCATATAGACATGGTCGTCTGCCTCGCTGTATTCTATTTCCAGCGTTCCGCCATCCATTACGATACTGCTCTTTCTACCGGCACGCTTGGTCTGGGCTGCGGCTACAGCTGTGGCACAAGCTCCTGTTCCGCAAGCCATTGTTATTCCGCTTCCCCTTTCCCAAACTCGTGTTCTTATAATGTCAGTGTCTGTAATTTGTGCGAACTCGATGTTGCATCGTTGAGGAAAGGCTTCGTCTCTTTCTAGAATCTTGCCATAGTGGGCGATGTCGATGGTGTCGATATCATCCACGAAGGTTACGAAATGCGGATTGCCCATGCAGACGTAGGTGCCTTCGAAGATTCTGCCATCGGCTTCTAGTACCGAAGGACCTTTGAATTGCTGTGGATTTTCCAGTCTTGGTTTCAGCATATCCACTGTTACTGAATCCACAACTTTCTTGTTATCCTGAAGATGCAATTTCAATATCTTGATGCCCGATAGCGTTTCCAGTCGGATGGTTTCCTTTCGGGTCAATCCTTTTTCATAAAGATACTTTCCGATGCATCGGCTTGCATTGCCGCACATCATCGCTTCTGAACCATCGGCATTGAAGATGCGCATCGAATAGTCGGCTCTTCTGCCATCCTGTGGCTTTCCGATGAGAACCAGTCCGTCGCTTCCGATGCCTGTATGATAAGCACTCCAAGCTATGGCTGCCTTTTCGGGGTCTGGGATGTTGTACAGCTGGGTATCTACATAGATGTAGTCATTGCCCGCCCCATGCATCTTGGTGAAATGAACTGTTTCTTTCATATTGCGTTGTCCTTTAAGTTTGAATACTCTTCTTTTATCTCTCACGTCTTGCCTCTTGTGAGGTTTGACTTTTTGATAGTCTTTCGAATGTTTTCGATGACTATTTGTTTGATTTCGGTTGCAAAGGTACGACTTTTTGTTGGAATAAACAAGAAAAAATATTCAAGAAATGAAGATAAATTTTAGTCTTCTTTCAATTTGTAATGAAGAAAGGCTGGATTACTTGCAAATTGTAAGGAGAATACGATATGACTGGATAAATTTAAAATAATCGTGAAAAAGTAGCAACGAAATGTTTTTGATTGCTTTAAAATACTGACAAAATGTATTAATTTTGCAGCCGAAAACGAACATAATGTAAAGAATGGCTTGGCTTGAGTGACATTCAAAAATGGTCCGTTTTCAATAGAGACAATCAATAAAGGTATTACACATTATTAATTATTAAAGGATTATGAAGAAGATTGAGGCAATTATCCGCAAGTCTAGATTCGAGGATGTCAAGAAGGCACTTTTGGCTGCCGACATCGAGTGGTTCTCTTATTATAATGTAAGAGGTGAGGGAAAGATGCGCCAGGCTCGCATTTATCGTGGTGTGATGTACGATACCAGCAGCATCGAACGTGTACTTTTGAATATTGTGGTTCGTGATAAGAATGTGGAGCCAAGCATCGCTGCCATCCAGGGAGCTGCACAGACTGGCGAAGTGGGAGATGGCAGAATCTTCGTGATTCCTGTACTGGATACCGTCAGAATCAGAACAGGCGAACGAGGTGATATCGCATTGTATAATGCAGAGAAAGAGGAGTAGTGATGCTTTGAACTTTGAGGTTTGAACATTGAACTTTATGATTAGTATTGAAGGTCATATTTGAGAGACTATATTATATTATTGTATTCTAATTTAACTATAAGATATATATATGAGCAGTTTATTGTTGACAACTCTTGATACGGGTAACACAGCGTGGATGATCATGGCAACCATCTTGGTGCTCTTGATGTCAATCCCAGGTATTGCACTTTTTTACGGTGGTTTGGTGCGCCAGAAGAATATCCTCAGCATCCTGATGCAGACGGTATTTATCGTGGCAGTAGTCAGTTTGATATGGGTGGCCTTCGGATATTCCTGGGCTTTCTCTACAGAATATGCGGATAGCGGCAACTCTTTGGCTTGCATTATCGGAGGTTTCGATAAGTGCTTCCTCCACGGCATCGGATTGGATGCCATCATGCCAACGGGCATTCCTGAACTCACCTTCGTGATGTTCCAGTGCATGTTTGCCCTGATTACTCCAGCCCTGATTCTCGGTGCATTCGCCGAGCGTGTCAAGTTCAGCGGTTATGTACTTTTCACCGTTCTTTGGGTCATCATCGCTTATCTCCCTATGGCCCACTGGGTATGGGGCGGCGGTTTCCTGCAGCAGATGGGAGCCATCGACTTTGCGGGTGGTACTGTGGTACATATCAATGCCGGTGTGGCTGCTTTGGTCATGGCACTCTGTGTCGGCAAGCGTGATGATTATCGTGCGGGTCATCCTGTCACTCCTCATAACATCACCTTCGTGTTCATGGGAATGTCGTTCCTCTGGTTGGGATGGTTCGGCTTCAATGCCGGTAGCGGATTGGCAGCTGATGGTCTGGCAGCCAATGCCTTCCTGGTAACTCATATTGCAACAGCTGCAGCAGCCACCACCTGGATGCTCATCGACTGGATTGTCAACAAGAAGCCAACCACGGTGGGTGCTTGTACCGGTGCCGTAGCCGGATTGGTAGCCATCACTCCTGCGGCCGGTAGTACGGATATTTTAGGTGCCTTCTGCATCGGTATCATTTCCACCATTGTCTGCTTCTTCATGGTAGCCGTAGTGAAGGAGAAGTTCAAGTATGATGATGCCCTCGATGCCTTTGGTGTGCATGGTATGGGCGGTATCCTGGGATCTGTCCTCACCGGTGTTTTCGCCACAAGATACGTAACAGGTGCCGAGGGCGTGCAGGGTGCCCTTTATGGCGACTGGTATCAGCTTTGGATTCAGGTGGTAGCCACCGTGGTAAGCATCATCTACAGCATCGTAGTGACCTATATTATCTTCAAGGTAGTAGATAAGGCAGTAGGTGTACGTGTTGACAAGCGAGTAGAGGAGGAAGGTCTCGACATCTACGAGCATGGTGAGAGTGCTTATAGCAACTAATAGCGAAATTCGATTATCAGCATAAAATTTAGGTCAATGGTGTTTCATTTTGAGGAATGAAACACCATTTTTTCATGATAAATCCACAACTTGCACAATGAAATAGCCACAACTTGCACAATGAAAATGCCTCAACTTGCACAATGAAAATGTCTCAACTTGCACAATGAAAATGCCTCAACTTGCATAATTTAACGTTTAAAATGCTAGTATTCAGTAACTTTTGATTATCTTTGCAGCGGTGTTTAAAAAATATGATTATGAAGAAATATAAGGCAAGAATAGCAGATAAAATGTTAAGTCGGAGACTTTTGGGGAGTGGTGCCGTTTTGATACAAGGCCCCAAGTGGTGTGGAAAGACGACAACTGCAGAACAGCAAGCAAAGAGCGTTGTGTATATGGATGATCCTGAATACATGGAGCAGAATGTGGAACTTGCAAATCTTTCTCCCAAAAAGTTGCTTTCAGGAGAAGTGCCTCGTCTTATTGATGAATGGCAATTAGCCCCGCAACTTTGGGATGCTGCTCGTTTTGAGGTTGATCATAGAGATGAACTAGGGCAATTTATCTTTACTGGTTCTGCAGTCCCTGTTGATACAAGCAAAATTCACCATTCAGGGACTGGTCGATTTGCATGGTTGACAATGAGAACAATGAGTCTTTCTGAATCTGGCGATTCTACAAATGAAGTCAGTCTTGAAGAATTGTTTGCCAATCCCGTAGCAGATGTTTTTGCAACTAATCCTCTCAATATTGATTCTTTGGCATGGTTGATATGTCGGGGTGGTTGGCCCAAGGCAACGATGGTTGGTAAGGAGGTAGCACTTGATATGGCATATAGATATTATGAAGCCGTGGTGCACTCTGACATTTCTCGTGTAGATAATGTGAGCCGTGATCCGGAAAGAGCAAAAAGAATATTGCGTTCTCTAGCAAGAAACCAATGTGCTCAGGTAACGGTAAATACTATCTGTGCTGATTTGGAGAATAATGATGCTGTAGCCACCAATCGCAATACGGTGGCTTCCTATATAGAGGCTTTGAAGAAAATCTTCGTGTTGGAAGATTCCTTGGCATGGAATCCGAATTTGCGAAGTAAAACGGCTATTCGCACTTCGGATACCCGATATTTTTCTGATCCTTCTATTGGTGTTGCAGCTTTAGGTATAGGTCCAAATGATTTGGTGAATGATCTCAGTACGATGGGCTTGTTCTTTGAATCAATGTGTATCAGAGACTTGCGTGTTTATGCCGATGCTATTGATGGAACAGTGTATCATTATCGTGATGGTAATGGTTTGGAGTGTGATGCTGTAGTTCATTTGCGTAATGGGAATTATGGACTGATAGAAGTTAAATTGGGTGGTGAGAAGAACATCGAAGAAGGAGCAAAGAATCTAAAGCTCTTGGCTTCTAAAATCGATGATACGAAAATGAAATCCCCATCTTTCCTTATGGTTCTAACAGGTACATCTCGTTATGCTGTTCGCAGGGACGATGGCGTCTATGTTGTGCCAATTGGTTGTTTGAAAGATTAATCAAAATACAGAATCTTTGTACTCTAGCACCTTGACTGTATGTTTAGTACGGTCGAGGTACTATATATAAAACCGTTTTTTACGATGATCTCCTTCTTCTTCTTTCTTTGGGGATAATTTGGGAAAAGTAATCAATTTGCAGTTGGTCTGTGAACGCTGAAGGTTGATGCTGTTTTGTCGGTGTAAATGTCGGTGTAAAATGTCGGTGCAAATATTGTTTTGGCGGTAATGTGGCGGTAATAGTGGCGGTAATGCCGATGTATATGTCGGAGAAAAATGTCGGAGACATGTCGGAAATATGTCGGAAAGAAAAATGATTGAAAACCAATATGTTATCGTTTTATGGGGAGTTGTTACCAACAATAAATGTCGGAGACTTTGTTGGTAACCATGTCGGAGACATCAAGGGTGGTAAAAAGAGATTTGGCGGTAATGTAAAAAGCGGGTGTCATAAGGCACGAAGGTAAGGATAATGCCGGTGTTTGGGTAATACTCGAACAAGGAAATACGAATTTTTAATAGTATTAGATATGAAGCAGAATAATAAAGAACAAATTGTCTTCGATATGTTCGAAGAGGTTGCAACCGAAAGCATCGCTGAGGCTCGGAATGCATACACCTATGAAGAAATTGACGGGTGCTATTTGGAGGCGAAAGAGATTGCAAGCGTTGTAAAAGATAAACTTGAATATTTTAAGAATAATGTAGATTGAATTACTTAGCTGATAGTTTCTGATAGGGTTAAAGGTCTTTTAAAGTAACTACTCATGCCCATAGGGGGCTGAGTAGTCACTATTTCACTGTCAATCTATAAATAATCATAATTTAGCACGAAACATTTGCTATTGTCGAAGTTATGACGTATCTTTGTAGATTAATATCAGAACTATCCAACTATGGACAGAGATATAAACAGATTAAAAGTTGTAATCGCAGAGAAAATGCGAACCAACAAATGGTTAGCCCAACAATTGGGCAAAGATTCTGGCACTGTGTCTAAGGTGTACTAACACAATGCAACCCAATTTGTAAACTCTCGTAGAGATTGCCAAATGCTTAGACATGGATGTGAAGGATTTACTGTGGTCAATAAAATAATAAACAATAATACATTATTAATATAATATGCCAAAAAGAATAGCTTCTCTGTTTTCTGGATGTGGCGGACTAGATTTAGGATTTTCCGGTGGATTCAACTTCAGAGGACATGAATATAATAGACATAACACAGAAATCATCTTCGCCAATGATTTTGACCAAGATGCGCAAATGTGTTATAACGCCAATCCTCTTCTTGTATCAGATGGCGCAGAGTGTCTATTAGCAGATATCAGAGACATCAATGCAAAAGACATACCTAATTTTGATATTTTGTTGGCTGGTTTTCCATGCCAACCATTTTCCAATGCAGGCAAAAGAAAAGGTGTAAATGATGAAAATGGACGTGGAACACTATTTGCAGAATGCGAACGCATTATAAAAGCTAAAATAGAAAATGGACACAGACCTCAGGCTTTTGTTTTTGAGAATGTCCGAGGTATTCTCTCTTCCAAAATGCCTGATGGAGTAACAAGCGTTCCAGAAGAAATCATAAAAAGAATGCATGCATTAGGCTACCAAACGACCATACATCTAGTTTGTTCTTCTGACTATGGGGTTCCTCAAAAAAGATATAGGGTTTTGATGGTTGGCATTGACGAACAATTACAAATAGAAAAATTCAACTTTGATGATATGCAACGAGTTGTAGAAAAATACAACATACCATCAGAACATTTTGGGGAAATTGAGGAATTACTATTAGGCAGAATCTTGCAAGATGTTGAGAATGCCCCTGATAATGATGTCTGGGAATATAGTCCTGGGACACAACAGACAGTAAATCTTATTGGAAGTTGCATCCATGGAATGAAAGCTATGAGTCAGTTTCACGATGGTTACAAAATCACGGATTTAACGCCTGACTGCTTTGAAGGTCGTTCTTGGAAAGATATTCCTTACGAACTATTGACACCAAGATTTAAAAATATTGCAGATAATCCAAAGAAATATCATGCTCCTAAATTCTTTAGGCGTTTTGCTTTCGGAGAAATCAATGGCACCATAACAGCTTCTGCACAACCAGATAAATGTGGAGTCACACACCCTGTAGAAAATCGCAGGTACTCTGTCCGAGAATGTGCAAGAATTCAGTCATTCCCAGACAACTATACATTTGGAGCCATTCCTTTGCAATCAAGATATAAAGTAATTGGAAATGCAGTACCACCTGTTTTAGGATGGGTATTAGCTACAGCACTTCTCAACATTTTACCAGATAATAATTAGCTATGGGATATTTAAATAAAAATGCAATATTAAAAGCATACAAGGAATTATCGCACATAAGCAAAGATCCTACTTTACAAGGTGCGACTCAGAAAGTCAGTGCCATAAGACATTTTATGGCACTGGATTCCTTTTACAGAATCAACGAAAGAAATTGTGATACTCGTGACAAAAATGACAAGAATGAGTTCATACAATATGTTGGATATATTTGTGATGTATGCCTTAACTTATACACCACAAACTTTTACATTCCCCTAAAAGAACACTCCAAAGACTTTGGGGTAGGAAGCAACTTCTATTCAGCAGGACAAGTAAAAGTCTCCCTAGTCAATACAGAAGAAGTCGTTGACTACCCCAAAAGAGGTGGTAAGCCTCTTTTTCAAATACAGAATGGTGTATTAATAAGAACCCCAGAGCTATATAGCAACTTCACATCATATATTGAACACACAAAATTCATAGTGGCTCTTTGCCTTTGGATTCTGAGAAAAGAATACATTGAAGGTACAGAATTTACGTATAACAATATTTATACAGCACTTAGCAAACTCTACACAAAAGAGTTATTGTCTATTCTTGTACCTAACACCGATTCATTCAAGAAGGAATTAGAAAAATACGATTTAACTTTAAACGAAAATTTCTATTCCATCAGAGAAAGTGACATAACATCATTGTTCAAAGAGAAAAGCAAAGACAACAGTTCTAATTCTGTTGAAAAATTCAAAATGGAAAAAGCAAAATATCTGTCAGCTCTCCGCACCAAGCCATTCATGCTTCTTGCTGGCATAAGTGGTACAGGTAAAAGTCGAATCGTCAGAGAGTTCGCTTTTAAATCTTGCCAAGTAGAACTACAAGATGCAGATGGTACTGAGCCTGGTAACTATTGCATGATAGAAGTTAAGCCTAACTGGCATGACTCTACAGAATTGCTTGGATATTGGAGTAATCTCAACAAGCAGTATATGTTTACCAAGTTTGTCAAATTCTTGATAAAGGCTAAGATGTACCCAAAGACTCCTTTCTTCGTTTGCCTTGATGAAATGAATCTTGCACCAGTAGAACAGTACTTTGCGGAGTTTCTGAGTGTGCTTGAAACAAGAAAGCATATCGAAAATGAAGAAGGTGAAGTTTGCATCAAGAGTGGCGTGCTCGTTGACAAAGAATACTTCAAGAAAGTAGGTGAAGTAGGAAATAATTCGCAAGGTCACGCATACCCTACATGCCAAACAGACAGAGACATTTACATGAAACTATTCGACATTGTAGATAAAGCTGAAATGGAAAAAGTTCCTGCCAATGATGCCAAGACTTTGACCGAGGTTGGCTTAACTCTTCCCGAAAATGTCTTCATTGTAGGAACAGTCAACATGGATGATACCACTCATCAATTCTCACGCAAAGTCATTGACCGAGCCATGACCATTGAAATGAATGGCGGCAACCTTGCCGACATTTTCAGCGACAAAGACGAATTAGTATATGCTGAGCAACCACTTACCATAGGCAACCTGCAAGCAAAATACGTTTCTGCAAAAGAAGTTCTCACTCTTTGCTCTACGGTGAAAGACAATGAAGACATACGTAATTATATAATAGGTAATGGAGAAGAAGGGCTGCCACAACGCTTGGAAGAAATCAACAAGGTATTGAATGGCACTCCATTCACTGTCAGCTATCGTGTGATGAATGAGTTGACCATCTATCTAGCCGTATTACTTGACCAAGCAAAAGAGAAAGGAGAAGAAGTTACATTAGATTCATTCAAGGGATATGTAGAAATTGCCATAGACAAAATTCTCTTGATGAAGATTCTTCCACGTGTTGAGGGAGATGACGAAATGTTCCATATATCTGATAAAGAACGAAATGCCAATGAACTTTCTGATCAGGCAGAAGATGGGCATGAGTTCACCAAACTTGATTGGTTAAAACAAATTGCGCCACAGCACAATGAAGACAACCAAAACGAATATATGGCAGTTGATAAATTGTCGGAAATGATAGAAAGACTGAACCGCCAGAGTTTCACTCGTTTCTGGCCTTAATAGAACAAAAAGATGGAAGCATTACGATTTGAACATAGCAACGGAGACTATCAAGTTATCGTGCGCAGCGAAGACATGTCTTATGCTTGGGAGCGTTTCAAAGGTCGCATAGACCATAGCAACGATCCCAAGCCAGAATCTTCTGTGCCATACGAGGAGAGATATTGTAAGTATGCCTCAAAAGATGCTTGCCATTTCAAACTATACCAATATGACACTAAGATTTTATGTGAAATTGGTGAAGTCGGTCAACTTTGGGATGAGCAATGGCCGGTTATGTTTGAAACTTGCGAATATAACATAGCCATCCGTTTTAAGACTGGATTTATTGATAGCAAAACTTCTCCTAAAGTACTTCATGTTCGCAAAGACATCGAAACAGCTTTCTTTGTGGATAAGGATTACGAGGGGAATATCGTTGGTCTATCAGGAAACGTCAGTTTTCTCAATGAGCCTGGCGTATTCAAGCTAGAATTTGAATATCAACATGGTGGAAAGACAAGACAAGCCTGGGTGACATTTGATGTTGTCAGCCCCAAGCTTGATACCAAGCATGACTACAAGTCTCTCCTCAATGACGTAAACGAAGAATACAATGATGTCATCTTCCGCTATCTTGCCACTACATATCAACAGCTGACAAGAGGAAAAGTGAAAAATGATATTGTTTGGATGAACATCTTTGAGGACATCATCAATGACTATCTCAAGAACATAGAGTTGATTCTTCGCCGTCCACACCAAAACGTACGAACATATAACACCTATGCGAAAGTAGAAAAAATCAAGCGTTGGACACCTTCGCTTGAAGATGAGTATGCCGAGAACAAGATAGCCAAGAAGCTTGACAATCATTGGTTTGAGCTAAAGGAAAGCGATAGTACCATAAATACACGTGAGAACCGCTTTGTAAAACATACGCTCACACATATAGGCAAACGTTTATCAAAGATTCTAAATGAAGTATTAACCAACAATCGCAATGACGAGTTGTCTGATGACCACCGATTGCGTTTATTGGGATACAAAGAGCGCATCCACAAATTGGAACACAATCCATTCTTTAGGACTGTGGGCAAGTTTGAAGGCATGAGTCAAGACAGCATGGTACTTCAAAGTCGTGCTGGCTACCAACAGGTATATAAGGATTGGATCAAACTGCGCCGTGGTATCGACTTATATAATGGTGCTTCCAATATAGGCACTCTTCAGATATGGGAAATCTATGAGTTATGGTGTTTCATCAAGATGAAGCGCATGGTAAAGCAACTGCTACATATTGAGCAAGAAAATCCGCTATACGAAAAGTTGGTTTCAGAACCAGCTGGCTCTTTACTCAATCCCTTCTCTAACTCACGAATGGAACATACGGTTACATTCAACTATCCTACTCCAGATGCCGATGACGTTTCGGAGTGGGCAAACCAAATGCGTGCTCATGCAGGTGATGTAGTAACCTTACATTATCAGCATACATTCAACAGAAGAAATTCCGATGATTTCGGAGTGCATACTGCAACTACAGAGCAAAGACCGGATATTGTATTGAATATCAATAAGAAAGATGGTTCTGAGATATTACTCACCTATCTATACGATGCCAAATATCGTGTTGTGAATGACAAGCGATTAGACAAGGACATTGAGAAAGAAGACCTTGAAGAAATGAAGGAGTTACATGGTGGTGATTATCCGCCATCTGCTGCAATCAACCAGATGCACCGCTATCGTGATGCCATCTATTATGGTTCTGACAGAAAAGAGCACTCAAACAAAGAAGTAATAGGCGGCTACATTCTTTTCCCTGGACGTGGTGATAATGAGACTATTACAAAACGCTACTATAGCAACAGTGTAGAAAGTGTCAATATTGGTGCATTCCCATTATTGCCAAAAAGCAAGAGTCGTAAAGACCACTTTGGACATGAAGATGAAGACAGCCCTCAACTATATGGACACTTGAAGAACATCCTCTTGGAAAAGAGTCTTAGTTCAGAATATGTAGAGAAGGCGATACCACAAAGAGGTTTGGTATACAAGCTTCCATTGGACGGAAAGAATGCGATGGTTCTTGTGGGATATTGCAAGCCAGAGCAATGGGATATTGTCTTGAAGAACAAGCTTTATTATACAAGAGCAGGGTTCGAGATTGGTTCACTGAGATTAGTTCCAGGCTTTGAGAGTTGCAAGTTCTTAGTTATGTACAACAAGAATAACAAAGCCATCTTTCAACTTACAGGGCAAGGTGCAAGAATTGTTTCTGGCATAGACCTCCAAAAAAAAGGTTTTAATGCAGCCAAGGAGTATTACCTGACATTCGACTTGGAAAGTAGTGAAGCAAAGACTGAGTTTGAGGGGAAGACTGGCAAGATTCTCAGATTGAAACAATCATCAGACCCATATAAGAAAGAGCCATACTTCACAACATTGGAACAGCTATTGGAGCCGATAGACAATACATAATTAGAAACAATAAATATTGGAATCAAAAGATATGCAACAGACAACACTGTTAACGTAGAGCTAATCAAGAGTCTCATTCAAGATTGCTATGACACTCTACATACCGAGAGCCGGGAAGCTGTAGCAAGTGATGTGGTCGAAGCTCTTAAAAATTGGGAAAGAAAAGAATAATGGAAAAGCAAATATTATCTCATGGTTCAAATGTCTTTGTTGAGTATACTCTCCGCCAGATTTGCATTTTAAGCCAAGAGATAGTTGATAAGTATTTGCAATTCAAATCATATGAAAGGATATAATTATGTTGGATTTCTTATTATGGATTAAAATCGCTCGTATCATAAAGCAACTAGCCGATACGTTACATATATCAACCGACAGAGCTTTACAGATATTCTATGACTCTGATGTTTGCCGTATGTTACATGACAAAGAACTTGGCTTGCATCTAATGAGTGATACATATATTGTAAATGATTTGATAGAAGAGCTGAGGAATAAGCAATAGCAAAACAATGGATAATTGGGGGCACCTGCGTAAACCTGTGTTTAGGTATAGATGTTAGTAAGTCTAAACAGGAAGAATTTGACATCTATGCCCCCATGCCGTTGTGCCCTAAATAGCTTTGTCTTCGAATGAAAAGATTCAGCAGCATTAGTGGTATCTCCTTTCACGGAATGTGGATTGTGTTGAAAACGAGAGAGTTAAGTGTGAAAGGAAAAATCTCTTTATTTTGAAATGGTAATTGATGGCTAAGCTTAAATATGGCGATGTGCCTTGCTCCGATAGGGAATAGTGAGCGTCTTGATAATGAATAGTGGGTGTCTTTGTTATGAATGTTGGGATGAAGCATCGTAACCAGAAGGATGAGGGATAGATATTGGCAGGCGAAAAGGGACGATTTATCGGCTGGATGACTAAGTTCGTCTATATGGATGACTCGGGTCATCTATATGGCTCACTCCCGTCATCTATATGGATGACCCGGGGCATCCGATACAAAGAAGTCTTTTCTATTCCTTTTGTGATAGTAGCTTTCTCCTTTAGACTAAGTTGCCTTCTCCTTATATTAATAGTACTTTCTGCTGATTGTTATTGTTGTTTCAGAGAATTCTCCTTTCACACTTAAGTGTCTGACTATGAGCAAACTCTGTTGAATGTGAAAGGAGAATGAAATTTAAATTGTTGTTTTTGAGAAGCTATTTCTGAAGGTGACTTTATGTTGGTCTAGTTTTATATCCATTCTTTGGAAGGTTATGTTGCGGTAATTTTATTTCTTAATCACCTTCAGAACCTGGTCGGCAAGGCTTCTCATACCCTTGATTGTTGGGTGACCGTTCTTCTTGTCTATGTCATGAAGGGCGATGACCGGAACCTGATAGGTCTTGCAGATCTTTTTTACTGACTCGTTGATCTCATCCTTCAGCTCTGAGTTCAGAATGAAGTAGATATCTACATTCGGATGGCGCTGACGGAGATCGGAAAGCAACTTCGCCAGAGCAGGACGGAAACAGTAGAGGTCGGCACGCTTCCAGTTGCTGTACTGGTAATTGCCGATAGGGGCATTCGCCCAACTGTCGTTCGTACCGCCGCAAATCAAGATGATGTCCGGATTGCCCAGCAGGGTAGTGCGGTTGATGAATGAACGGTCGCTGTAATCCTCATCGCGGTAGCCGGTGTTGCAGATGGTGGAACCGGAATAGGAATTGATGTTGCCCATCTTGTAACCCCCTTCCTTGATAACCTGCCACCACCAGGTTTGCTCCACCTTGTTGACATCGGTTGCTTTTTGAACCGCAGTGGTGTACCAGGTGGCATATCCCTTTGGGATGAAACCTTCGAAAGTTGAATACGAGTCGCCGAGCACGGCAACGGTCTGCTTCACCTGTGCCAGCAGAGGCATCAGGGCGAACATAAAGAGGCAGACGATAACTGATAATTTTTTCATGACGTTTTTTATATAATTTGATTTTTTTATGTGATCCTCTTTTGGGATAGGGTTTGAAACCCGATTGCAAAGATACGATATTATTTGTGGATATGCAAATGTTTGGGGCTATAAATTAAAGTAAAAAAGTGGTAACGGTGTTTTTGCCTGATTTCCTTTCTTTGGAATATTGTTTACATAGAGAAGAGAAAAAGATGCTTTTTTACTAATAAATGTTATATTCCCGGCATTCCTTCCCAAAATCATTTGTTCTCTCCTGATTTTACTGTACTTTTGCAGTATGTATCTCATTAGAAATTAAAAGTGTGATTCAAAATAAGATATAGATTATGCAATACAAGAATATCATATTCGATTTAGGTAATGTCTTGGTGAAGCTCAATCCGGAAGGATGCATCGGAGCTTTCAAGGCGATAGGAATGGGGGAATTAGTTGATTCAAATCCTCAGAGTGAGGGGATGAAGCTGATGAGCAAGCTGGGTGTGGGAATGATTACCACCGAAGAATTCTGTGAAGCAGCCCGTAAGTTGACAGGGACTGATGTGACGAATGAAGAGATCATCAATGCTGCCAACAAGATGCTGGTGGAGATTCCTGATGAGAAAAAGGAGCGACTCCTGCAGTTGAAGAAGGCTGGCTATCGCCTCTTCCTCCTGAGCAATACCATTGATATTCATTGGGATTATTGTGTGGAGCATCTCTTCCCTTATCAGAACTATTGGGTAGAGGATTATTTCGAGCTGTGCTTCCTCTCTCAGAGAATGCATCTGGCAAAGCCTAATGCCCGCATCTATGAGGAGGTAATCAGGCAGGCGAACATCCATCCCGATGAAACCCTCTTCATCGATGATCTGAAGGAAAACTGTGAGGCTGCCGAGAAGCTGGGCATCCATACCTTCCAGAACGTGAAGTTCGATGACTGGCTTGCACTTACCTTTGTACGCTAATAATAACTAACATACAATATCAAAATGAATTTTTACAAGACATTAGGACTGAAAAACAGTCGTATTGACGTGGCTGATGCCTTGCGAGGATTGGCAGTGGCAGGTATTATTCTCTATCATTCCGTGGAGCATTTCAATATGTACGATGGAAGCATAGAGCATGCTTATACGCTGGGGTGTGATGATTGGATGGCTGATGTGCTGGCATTGCTGCTGTCGGGAAAGATGTATGGCATCTTTGCCCTGCTCTTCGGATTGAGCTTCTTTATTATGAATGATAACCAGCAGCAGCGGGGAAATTGCTTTTCTGGAAGATTCGCCTGGCGAATGTTCCTCCTGGCAATGCTCGGTATCGTGAACACCGCCTTCTTTGATGGCGACATCCTCTTCTCCTATGCCATCTATGGACTGGTTCTCATCCCATTGAGTTATCTTCCTACCAAATGGCTCTGGTGGGTGATTGCCTTCCTCTTTATCCAACCTGTAGAAATCTACTCCCTCATTTCGGGATGGCAGGTAGATGCGTCTTCGTTGAGAGAGGTGTATGGAAATATGTATAATGGTCATCAGCACGGCACCTTCCTGGAGAATGCCTACGGTAACTTGCGATACGGACAGGTGGCTACCTATTACTGGTGTTTGATGAAGGGAAGACATACGCAGACAATCTGCCTCTTCATACTCGGAATGCTGGTGGGCAGAAAGCGTTGGTTCTATAATGAGAACAACAACCTGGCTTTATGGAAGAAGGTGCTGGCGGTTTCCATCCTGGTATTGATTGTGGGAGGTATCGCAGATGTGCGCCACATGGAAACATGGAACAATTGGCTTTATCCTATCTACAACTTCTTCATCCTCTCGTTTGTAGTATCAGGATTCGTATTGTTGTGGTACGGAAAAGAATGGTTCAGAAAGGCATTGTCGTTCCTGCGCCAGTTTGGTAAGATGAGTCTGACCAACTATTTCCTCCAATCTATCATCGGTTGCGGACTGTTTGCTTATTATGGCTTCAATCTCCAGACGAAGCTTGGCATCACCTACGCCTTTTTTGTGGGTATTGCCATGGTGGTAGTACAATGCCTCTTCTCCAACCTCTGGCTCAAGTATCACTCCCATGGTCCTTTCGAGGGAATATGGAAGAAGCTGACCTGGATTAAGTTCTAAAAAAATGCCCTCCAACCTTTCGGCAGGAGGGCACAAACTAATTATTCTCGTACAATTAGTTTTGTCAAATGAATAGTTGATATAGGTTAGAGTATTTATGAATGAATATCTATATTATTTTATATCAACTAGAGTATGCGGTTGAAGGCTTAGAGAGGAACGTACTCTACAAATGCCTCCATAGCCTCGTAGCAAGCCAGACCTAATTCATCATAGAGCTGAGCGGTGCCACGGTTGCGGTCTTCTGCACGCTGCCAGAAGAGGCGCTCGTCGTTGCCCAGGAATGGAGCACTCTCCATCTGTGACTGGTGCTTGAGGATAGAGTTACGCTTTGCTCTCAACTCCTCAGGGCTCAATGGAACACACATCTCGATGTTCTCAATCTCCCATTCTGCCCAAGCGCCACGGTACATCCAGATGCGGCAGTCCTTCAACCACTCTGCGCCTGCCTTCTTCTCCTCGTCGATGGCTGCGAGAACAGCGTCGGTACACTTCTTGTGAGTTCCGTGTGGGTCTGCTAAGTCACCAGCAACATAAATCTGATGAGGCTTCACCTCCTGCAGCAATGCTCTAACGATCTCAACGTCCTTCTCTGTCATAGGCAACTTCTCAATCTTACCGCTCTCATAGAATGGCAAGTCAAGGAAGTGAACGCGGTTCAGAGGAATCTCGTTGAATGTACAAGCTGTACGAGCCTCGCCACGACGAATCAAGCCCTTGATGGTCAGAATGTCACGGGTGTCGAAGTCGCTCTCCTTCTTGTGTGCGAAGAACTCCTTGATTTCCTGGTATTTCTTAGAGATCACGCTATCCTTAGAGTCTGCGAAGATCTGGTTGAAACCATTGATGAAGTGCATGAATCTTGTAACCTCCTCGTCACCTACAGCGATGTTGCCGGATGTCTCGTAAGCAACATGTACCTCGTGCTTCTGCTGTACCAATCGGCGGATAGTGCCACCCATTGAGATCACGTCATCGTCTGGATGTGGAGAGAATACGATTACTCTCTTAGGGAATGGTTTCGCACGCTCAGGACGATAGGTATCGTCAGCGTTTGGCTTACCGCCTGGCCAGCCTGTGATAGTATGCTGCAAGTCGTTGAAGATCTTGATGTTTGCATTGTATGCAGAGCCGTAGAGAGCCAAGAGTTCACTCAAGCCATTCTCGTTGTAGTCCTTGTTGGTCAACTTCAGGATAGGCTTGTGCAACTTCTGGCAGAGCCATACCAATGCACTGCGTACCAACTTGTCTGTCCACTCGCAGTTTGTTACGAGCCAAGGATGCTTGATACGTGTCAGGTGAGAAGCAGCGCTCAGGTCGAGAATTACGTTTGCATTAGGATGAGTCTGGAGGAAGCTAGCTGGCAATGTGTCAGTGATGTTTCCTTCTACTACCTTCTGCATGATTTCTGCCTTCTCGTCGCCCCATGCTGTGAGGTAAACACTCTTGGCAGAGAGCAGGGTAGCGATACCCATGGTGAGAGAGCAAGGAGGAACCTGCTCGTTGGTGCCGAAGCTGTTCTCCATCTCCTCGCGGGAAGTATTGCCGATGAGGATCAGACGGGTGATAGACTGGATACCAGAGCCTGGCTCGTTGGCAGCGATATTACCCATTCTTCCGATACCGAGGAGAGCGATGTCGAGACCTCCGAAGGTCTTGATGCGCTTCTCGTAGAGGTGACAGGTATCCTGCACTGCGTCCTGTGCCACACTGCCATCCAATGTGAAGATGTTCTGTGGATCGATGTCAACATGGTCGAGGAAACGCTCCTTCAACTGGTTGATGCTCTTCAGAGAACTTTCCTTCTGTACAGGATAGTACTCGTAAGCATTGAATACTACCACGTTTCTGAAACTGAGCTGCTTAGCCTCGCATCTTTTCTGCAATTCCTTGTAGATAGGTGTGAGCGACAAGCCTGTGCCCAATGCCATCACGTAATATCTGCCCTCGTGCTGAGCTGCCTTGATTTCCTTCTCTACTTGGTCAGCTACATGAGCTGCACCCTCCATGGAAGAGGCGAAGATGTCGGTATGAATTTTCTCCATTCTGGAGATCTCAGAGTACTCTACTGTAGTCTTTGGTTTGTAGTATGCCAATGGTACCTTATTGAGTACAATTTCTGAACTAAGATTTAGTCTCATAGTTTCTTGTCTTTATAGTTATTACTTTGTTTTTTTACAAGTTGTCTTTCTCGATGTCCTTGAAGTACTTGTAGGTGCTTACCTTCAACTCATCTGTAGCGCTCTCATCGCAAACGATGATACCGTGCTGGTGAGTCTGCAGTGCACTGATAGTCCAAGCCTGAGTTACTGGACCTTCGATAGCTGCCTGGAGAGCACGAGCCTTGTTGTGACCATTGCAGAGAATCATCACCTCTCTAGCTGCCATAACGGTACCAACACCTACTGTGAGGGCTGTAGCTGGCACAGCGTTCATATCGCCACCGAAGAAACGAGAGTTAGCGATGCGGGTATCAGTAGTCAAAGTCTTCACGCGAGTACGGGAATTGAGAGAAGAGAATGGCTCATTGAAAGCAATGTGACCATCAGGGCCGATACCACCGATGAAGAGGTCGATACCACCTGCTTCTGCAATCATCTCCTCGTAGTGAGCGCACTCAGCCTCGAGATCCTCAGCGTTACCATTGAGAATATGGATGTTCTCCTTAGGGCAATCGATGTGGTCGAAGAGGTTGTGAGCCATGAATGAATGATAGCTCTCTGGATGAGACTCTGGCAAACCTACGTATTCGTCCATGTTGAAAGTGAGTACATGCTTGAAAGAAACCTCACCAGCCTTGACAGCCTTTACGATTTCTGCATACATACCAATAGGTGATGAACCTGTTGGCAAACCCAATACGAATGGTTTCTCTGCTGTTGGTTGGAACGCTTTGATGGTCTCCACAACGTGACGAGCTGCCCAGCGAGCCAACTCATCGTAATTCTTTTCGATAATTACACGCATAGTTGATATATGTTTATTAGTTAATGTATTCTTATATATTAATAATGTATTCTTGATCTATTAATTGTTCAAGTACTTGCTTCTTGCCATAAGGCAGGCTCCTATCAGTCCCGCATTCTCTTTCAGGGTAGAGGCGGCAACCAGCGAATCCTCGTTCACCATATTGAGCGAGAACTTTTTGATGCCCATGCAGATAGGTTGGGTAAGATAAGCACCTGTTACCGAGAGGTCTCCTCCGATGACCAGCATCTCTGGATTGAAGATGTTGATGATGCCGGCGAGATTGGTTCCCAGTTCCACTGCCACCTTCTGCAGTGTCTCGATGCTGAGCACATCCTCTTTTTGGATGGCATCGAGGATATCCTGCAGGGTGAGTTCCTGATGCAGGTTCTTCACCTTGTCGGACAGCACGGATGTTCCACCGTTTTCCAGAGCCTCTTTCATCTTGCGCAGCAATGCCGAGCCTGATGTTTCCGTTTCCATGCAACCTGTTTTTCCACAATGGCAGATGATGTCATTATTATAGATGTGCATGTGTCCGATTTCACCCGAGAAGCCTGATTTTCCGAGATAGAGCTTACCGTCGAAGATGATACCGATGCCGATGCCCCAGCTGATGTTTACGAAGATGATGTTTCTCAATCCCTTGCAGACACCTTTCAGATATTCACCGTAAGTCATGCAGCGGGTATCATTGTCGATGCAGAAAGGCAGGTCGAGTCTTTCGGTCAGCGCTTCTGCCAGCGGCATTGCCGTGCGGGTGAAGTAATTATAGGCACAACCTATTTCCGGGTTCACTCGTCCACCGATACTTATGCAAGCCTTCTTGATCTGGCTTCTTTCGATGCCTGATCTCTGAATATAATCGTTGATGAGGTTGATGAAACTGTCGAAGGTTACTGGGGTGTCCTGGTAGTCAAAGTGTATCAGTTCGGGTTTTGCCACCATGTTTCCACAAAAATCACAGATGCCGAAGGTGAGACTTTGCTTTCCTGTATCTATGCCGAGGAAATATCCGGATGTTGCGATGAGGTCGTAAATCTTTGGCGCTCTCTTCGAGTAATTGTCTTTCTTGCCAGTTACTTCAATCAAGCCATCCTCAATGAGTTCGTTCAGAGTCTTGGTAGTATATGGCACGCTTACCCCCAAACTACTGGATAGTTCGGCGATAGTTTGCCCTCCATGTTCTATGAGCAAGTTCAAAAGTGCTGTCTTAGAGGCAGACCATTTAGTGTGAGGTATGATGCTTTTTGCCATACAGATATTTCATGTTTAAGTTTTTACGCTGCAAAGATAAATAAATAAATCCGTTTTTTTAATGTTTGCGAGTTAATTAATCTAAATTATTAGAATAAACTTTGTTTTTCCCCATTTTCGGGGGATGATTTAACAGTTTGAGTCTATGAATTTTAGCTTTTTAAAATATGAGTTGATAAAACAACTCAGAAGAGGTTCTTTTATATATATATAATAAGGTATAGAGAGGTAAAACGTAAGAATAAATAAATAAACTAATTTAATTAACTCAAATAATGAAAATTAATTCATTTAAATTTGGTTGGTATTAAAATAAGTTGTATATTTGCATCCGAATAACAAAACTAACAATTGAAATGAAAAATAAAAAGTTTTATCCTTGGTTAGTTGTAGCGCTCCTCTGGGTGGTTGCTCTTCTCAACTATATGGATCGTCAGATGCTTTCCACCATGCAGGCCGCCATGAAAGTTGACATCGTGGAATTACAGCAAGCTGAAGCCTTTGGCGCTTTGATGGCAGTCTTCCTTTGGATTTATGGTATTGTGAGTCCATTTGCCGGTATCGTAGCTGATAGAATCAGTCGAAAGAAATTAGTAGTAGGCAGTCTCTTTGTCTGGTCTTTGGTGACCTACCTGATGGGATATGCCTCCAGTTTTGATCAGCTTTACATGTTGAGGGCGTTGATGGGTATCAGTGAAGCACTTTACATCCCTTCTGCCTTGTCTCTCATTGCCGACTGGCATGAAGGAAAGTCCAGATCTCTGGCCATCGGTGTTCACATGACTGGTTTGTATGTAGGTCAGGCTATCGGAGGATTTGGTGCTACCGTGGCAGCAGCCTTCTCCTGGCACACTACTTTCCACTGGTTTGGTATTCTCGGAATCGCTTATTCTGTCGTGTTGCTTCTGTTGTTGCACGATAAAGACAAGGATACTGCGAGTATGGCTGTGGCTCAGCAGGAAAAGCCTGCAAAGGGCGGATTGTTCCAAGGCTTATCTGTTGTGCTTTCTACTTGGGCATTCTGGGTGATTCTCTTCTATTTCGCAGTTCCTTCTCTTCCAGGTTGGGCTACCAAGAACTGGCTTCCAACATTGTTTGCAGAGAATCTGGGTGTACCTATGTCTGAGGCTGGTCCGATGTCAACCATCACCATTGCAGTTTCTTCTTTGATTGGTGTGCTCTTCGGTGGTGTGCTTTCTGATAAATGGGTTCATAGGAACATTCGTGGCCGCGTTTATACCAGTGCCATCGGTCTGGGAATGACGATTCCTGCTCTCTTCCTCCTGGGCTTTGGTCACAGTGTGGTAGCTGTAGTGGGAGCTGGATTGCTCTTCGGTATCGGTTACGGTATGTTTGATGCCAACAATATGCCAATCCTCTGCCAGATTATCTCGGCAAAATATAGAGCAACAGCCTATGGTATCATGAATATGGTGGGCGTATTTGCCGGAGCTATGGTTACCCAGATAATGGGTAAGTTCTCTGATGGCGGTAATCTGGGTTTGGCCTTTGCCGTATTGGGCGTGGTGGTTATCGCAGCGTTGACACTTCAGTTGGCTTGCTTGAAGCCAAAGACTGATAACTTAGAATAATAAATAGTAATAAAGAAAATTTAACTAACTTATATATATATAATTATGGAAAAGATCATTGGACTTATCGATGCACCGTTTACTCCTTTTTATGCTAACGGTGATGTGAACTTGGAACCTATCGAGGCTTATGCCAAGATGCTTCAGAAGAACGGTCTGAAGGGTGTGTTTATCAATGGTTCATCAGGCGAGGGCTATATGTTGACCACCGAGGAGAGAATGCTCCTTGCTGAGAGATGGGTAGCCGTAGCTCCAAAGGACTTCAAGATTATCGTTCATGTAGGCAGCTGCTGCCTCCGTGAGAGCCGTCGCTTGGCTGAGCACGCACAGAAGTTGGGTGTTTGGGGCATCGGTTCAATGGCGCCTCCATTTCCACATATCGGCCGCATCGAGGAACTGGTGAAGTATTGCGAGGAGATCGCTTCTGCTGCTCCTGAGCTTCCTTTCTACTACTATCATATTCCTGCATTCAATGGCGCTTATCTGCCAATGCTCGATCTGCTGAAGGCTGTAGATGGACGCATTCCTAACTTCGCTGGTATCAAATATACCTTCGAGAGCCTGTATGAGTACAACCAGTGCCGTCTCTACAAGAACGGTAAGTACGATATGCTCCATGGTCAGGATGAGACCATTCTCCCTAGCCTGGCTCAGGGCGGTGCCCAGGGTGGTATCGGCGGTACAACCAACTACAACGGTAAGGAGTTGGTAGGCATCATCGAGGCTTGGAAGAACGGCGATATCGAGACAGCCCGTGAGAAGCAGAACTTCGCTCAGGAGGTTATCAACGTAATCTGCCACTACCGTGGTAACATCGTTGGTGGTAAGCGTATCATGAAGTTGATGGGCTTCGATCTGGGTCCAAACCGTACTCCATTCCGCAATATGACCGATGAGGAGGAGCAGGCAATGAAGAAAGAGTTGGAAGCTATCAACTTCTTCGAGCGTTGCAATCAGTTTTAAGTAAAATCCACTAGAACCAGTAGGAATGAACATAAAAGAATATATTAAACAGTGGGCTGAATCTTATAAGACTGATCTGACAGAGAACATCATGCCATTCTGGATGGAGCATGGATGGGATAAGGTAAACGGTGGTGTTTACACTTGTCTTGATAGAGATGGAAGTCTGATCGATTCCACCAAGTCTGTGTGGTTTCAGGGTCGATTCGCCTTTATATGCGCCTATGCATATAATAATGTAGAGAAGAACCCGATGTGGCTGGAGGCTGCGAAGAGTACGCTCGACTTCATCGAGGAGCATTGCTTCGACGAGAATGGAAGAATGTACTTCTCTGTAACTGCAGAAGGCAAGCCATTGCGCATGCGTCGCTATGTATTCTCTGAGACATTCGCAGCCATTGCTATGTCAGAGTATGCTTTGGCTACCGGCGAGCAGAAATATGCAGAACGTGCCCTGCAGATTTTCAAGGACACCCAGCGCTTCCTCACCACTCCAGGCATTCTGGCTCCTAAGTTCGAGGAATCAGTGAAGTTGCAGAGCCATAGCATCATCATGATTCTCATCAACGTAGCTTCCTGCATCCGCAAGGTTATCAATGATCCTAAGCTCACCGAGCAGATTGATGAGTCGATTGCCAAGTTGAAGAAGTACTTCATCCACCCAGAGTTCAAGTGTCTCCTGGAGACCGTAGGAATGAACGGTGAGTTTGAGGATACCTGTATGGGACGCACCATCAACCCTGGTCATTGCATCGAAACCTCCTGGTTTATCATGGAAGAGGCTAAGCAGAGAGGTTGGGACAAGGAGATAACTGATATGGCGCTGCAGATCTTCGACTGGTCTTGGGACTGGGGATGGGACAAGCAGTATGGCGGCATCATCAACTTCAGAGACTGCAGGAATCTTCCTGTACAGGATTATTCACAGGATATGAAGTTCTGGTGGCCACAGACCGAAACCATCATCGCTTCTCTCTATGCTTACCTTGCAACAGGTGATGAAGAGTATATCTACAAGCATCAGCGCATCAGCGAGTGGACCTATGCTCACTTCCCAGATACAGAGTTCGGCGAGTGGTATGGTTATCTTCACAGAGACGGAACCGTGGCACAGCCTGCCAAGGGTAATCTCTTCAAAGGTCCGTTCCACATTCCTAGAATGATGATCAAGGCATATTCGTTGTGCCAGGAAATTTTGAACAAAGAATAAAAATATGAACAAGAACTTAGATTTGTGTATATCGAATCTGGGCACCGTAAGAAACAATCAGTATCAGATGGCGATCCTGCCATGGGGAGCAACAGAGCCTCATAACCTGCATCTGCCATATCTTACTGATTGTATCTTATCACATAGCATCGCAGTGGATGCTGCCGTACAGCTTGCTGCCGACAAAGGCGTGAATTGCATGGTACTTCCTCCTGTGGCTATGGGTGCCCAGAATCCCGGACAGCGTGATGTGGCTTTCTGTATCCATTACCGATATGAGACTCAGAAGGCAATTCTGCAGGATATCGTAGAAGCGTTGCAGCATCAGGGAATCAAGAAACTCCTCATCGTGAATGGTCATGGAGGAAACACCTTCAAGAACATGATTCGTGATCTGGCTGTGGATTTTCCTGATTTCATCATTGCTTCCAGTGAGTGGTTCAAGATGAGCAATCCAAAAGATTTCTTCGAACAGCCAGGTGATCATGCTGATGAAGTGGAGACTTCTGTGATGATGCATTATTATCCTGAGTTGGTGAACTTGAAAGAAGCTGGCGAAGGTGCAGCCAGGGGATTCAGAATTCCTGCATTGAATAGCGGAAAGGTCTGGATTCCTCGCAACTGGTCGATGGTATCAACGGATACCGGTATCGGAAATCCAGCTTTGGCTACAGCCGAAAAGGGCAAGATGTTTGCTGAAGCCGTTGTTCGTGAATATGTTGAATTCCTCTATCAGTTCTCTCAGGCAGATACCGTATCTGATTTGTATTAAATATAAGTAATTGAAAATCTGAATAGTAAAAATATGATTTTTTCAGCAAATATAAGCAAGGCATTGTGTCTTGCTACCATGGGTATTTCCCTGATGATGCCTGCACAGGTTGCTGCTGCAACCCCTGCTATGGCTGTTGAGACACAGGCTGTGAACGCTCAGGGTGGCATCACCGTCTTCTCTAACAAGGATGCACAGTATCGTATTCCTGCCATCGTGGAGTGTAAGTCGGGTAAGTTGATTGCGTTTACCGATCATCGTTATCATAATAAGGATATTGGTGGCGGCCGTCATCTCGACATCGTGATGAAGACCAGCACGGACAAGGGCGCTACCTGGAGCTCTCCAGAGCAGATGGTGGCAAAGGGCGGAAACGGTATTGCTACCAGTTTCGACTGTGCCCATGGCGATGCAGCTGTCGTTGTAGATAAGAAGAGCGGCAGAATCCTCCTGATGTGTGCATCGGGCGGCATCGGCTACTGGGAGTCTAAGCGTGGCAATCTCCTGATGATGGGTAGATACTACAGCGACGACGAGGGTAAGACATGGTATGGCGAGGAAGTGACCAAGCAGATTTACGACCTTATGCCAGAAGTGGAATCTGCCTTCTTTACCAGTGGTAGAATCTGCCAGAGTAAGCAGATCAAGGTAGGCAAGTACTATCGCGTCTATACCGTGTTGTGTACCCGCAGCGGTAACCGCATCATCTATAGCGATGACTTCGGTCAGAACTGGAAGGTATTGGGCAAGAATGTAGCTGAGGCTGCTCCTCACGGAGATGAGGCTAAGGTTGAAGAGTTGCCAGACGGCAATGTGTTGCTCAGCAGTCGTGCGATGGGTGGACGCCACATCAACATCTATACTTATGAGGATAAGAAGACAGCCACAGGTTCTTGGGGCAAGGTAATAGCTTCTGATGCCAAGAATATGGGTGTTGCTGCTCACAAGAACTCTTGCAATGGCGAGGTTCTCATCGTAGATGCCAAGAAGAATGGCAAGAAGACTAAACTGTTGCTGCAGAGTGTTCCGGTAGGTCCTGGCCGTAACAACGTAGGTATCTACTACAAGGCATTGGAGACTCCGGCTGATTATGCAACTCCAGAGGCTATCGCCAAGAACTGGGAAGGCTGCTATCAGTTGAGCAACACAACATCGGCTTACTCAACCATGGTTCAGGGCAAGAATGGAAGCATCTACTTCCTTCTGGAGGAGAATGCATTCAGAAATCCTAAAACCCAGACGGATGATTATTACGACATTCGATTCTATAACCTGAGCATTGAGCAAATAACGAATAACAGATATAAATAATATTAACTAATTATCAACTTACAAACATGAACTCAGATTTGAAACAATTAGTCATGGCAGTATCTTTGGGATGCATGGGCGCTTCGCCAGCATTCGCAGGTACTAGTAGCTTGGCAGTGAGTGCCACGCAGCAGACCTCTACCTGTACAGGTGTGGTAGTTGATGACCTTGGAGAAACCGTTATCGGTGCTTCTGTACTCGTGAAGGGTACTTCCAATGGTACTGTTACCGACTTGGACGGTAAATTCTCTTTGAGCAACGTGAAGAAGGGCGACATCATCGTGATTTCCTACATCGGCTTCGATTCACAGGAAATCAAGTTCGAGGGTCAGCCTATCAGCGTAACCATGAGCGAAAATAAGCAGGTTCTTGCCGAGGTAGTGGTAACAGGTTATGGCGGTCAGCAGAAGCGTGCCACCTTGACCACTGCTATCTCTAAGATGGATAACAAGGTATTGGAGAAGGCTGCTGTCAGCAACGTGGGTAATGCGTTGCAGGGTACAGTGACTGGTCTCCGCGTAATCAGCGAGTCTGGTCAGCCAGGTGCAAGTCCTAACATCACCCTGCGTGGTGGTGCTTCTATCACGGGTGGCCATAATGGCGCCCTCATCGTTGTGGATGGTATCATCCGTGAGAGCTTGAGCGATATCAACCCTTCAGACATCGAGTCAATCCAGGTGTTGAAGGATGCCGCTTCTACCGCTATCTACGGTGCCCGTGCCAACGGTGGTGTAATTCTGGTTCAGACCAAGAATGGTCAGGCTGGTAAGACCACAGTTAACTACAAGGCTAAGCTCGGTATGAACTTCTCCCGTCAGGGTTACGATTTCCTCAATGCACATGATTACATCTACTACAACCGTTTGGGTTACAAGCGTTATACCAATAATGCTCCAAGTGCTGCTTCTGTAGATAACCAGATGGGTTATGGTATCGGTAACAAGTTGTTCGATATCCGTTATCTCAATGATGATACCAAGCATCTCCAGAGCGAGGGCTGGCAGGTAATGGACGACCCATACTACGAGGGCAAGCAGATTCTCTATAAGGATTACAGCGGTCAGATGGAAGATGCAACCTTCCACGATGTAGCGCTTACCCAGGATCACTACCTGAGCCTCTCTGGCGGTAATGATAAGGGTACCTTCTCTGCAAGTCTCGGTTACTACAATGAGGATGGTGCTGTCAAGGGTACAGGCTACAGGCGCTTCAATGGTGCCTTCAACGGTTCTTACTGGGTACTTCCTTTCCTGAATGTAAAGGCAGGTACTACCTACAGCTGGGCTAAGCAGCCTTCTCTGTGGATTGGTACATACGAGTTCTTCTATCGTTCCCGTTCACAGCGTCCTACCTGGAATCCATATCTGGAGGATGGCACTCCTGCTTCTGGTTGGGGTACAGGTGACGGTAACCCAGAGTACTACCGTTCTCGCCTCACAAGCACAGATGGTACACGCAAGCAGACTTATAACTTGGGCTTCGATTTGAACATTATCCCTAAGAAACTGGTATTCACCGGAAACTCTTCATTGTATCACTACGATTACCAGTATGAGAGCTTTAACAAGTCATACCAGCAGCAGAACCAGGGTTCTCCTAACCAGACCCGTGGTGCTAAGGCCGAGATCACACGCTTCACTCAGATTCAGTTGAGCGGTACCTTGAACTATCACGATACCTTCTTCGAGAATCACAATGTGGATGCCATGATTGGTGGTGAGTACTTCGACTATCAGTACTTTAAGTTTAATGCAAGTACAGAGAACTCTCCATTCGATACCATCCATACCCTGAACGTAGGTGCTAACCGCACGGATACAAGCAGCAGCAAGACCGGTTACCGTATCGAGTCTCTCTTCGGTCGTGTGAACTACGACTTCAAGCAGAAGTATCTCTTCTCTTTCACCTATCGTTACGACGGTATCTCTAAGTTGAAGGACAACCGCTGGGGTTTCTTCCCAGGTGTATCTGCAGGTTGGAACATCATGGAGGAGGATTTCTGGAAGAACTCTAAGATTTCCAGCGTCATCAGCAACTTGAAGCCACGTGTAAGTTATGGTATCAACGGTAACGTAAATGGTATCGGTAACTTCGATATCTATGGTCTTTACAAGAAGTATGGAAACTATGGCGGTCAGACTGGTTACTATAACTCAACCCTTACCAACACAGCGTTGAAGTGGGAGCAGAGTAAGTCGTTCGAGGCAGGTCTCGATATCGGTTTCTTCAACAACCGTCTGGGCTTCATCCTCGACTACTATAACCGTACAACCAACAACTTGCTTACTGATATCAGTTTGCCAGGTTACACCGGTTTCTCTAGCATGAAGACCAACCTGGGTAAGCTCCGCAACTCTGGTTTCGAGATGGAAGTACGTGCCAACATCATCAACAGTAAGGACTTCAAGTGGGATGTTACAGCTAACCTCACTTCTGTAGCCAACAAGGTGTTGCAGTTGCCAAGCAGCGACAAGCCAAACAACCAAATTGGTGGTTACGAGGTAGCAGCAGGCAAGGTAGATGCCAACGGCAAGACTCCAACCAAGTGGATTGGTGGATACCGTGAAGGTGGCAAGTTGGGCGACCTGGTAGGTTACCAGCAGCAGCATATCTTCAGAGATTGGGACGATGTAAAGGCAAATGCCAACGAGCGTGTTGACGACATCGCACATCTTTATGGTCCAGGTTTGGCAGACCAGATCAACCCTGCAACCGGTAAGAAGTATAAGGAGTCTAATGGCTGGAAGCCTATCGAGCCAGGAGATGTATGCTGGGAAGACGTGAATGGCGATGGCCATATCAGTCAGCTCGACCGCGTGGTAGTAGGTAATATCTTCCCTAATGTGACTGGTGGTTTCACCACAACATTCGGTTACAAGAACGTATCTCTCTACGCACGTTTCGACTACTCTTTGGGTCACACCATCTACAACGACCTCAAGGCTCGTTCTTTGGGACAGTATCAGGGTTCGTTCAACCTCATCGACAAGGTAAAGGATACATGGTCTGAGACCAACCGCGATGCAGACCTTCCAGTCTTCACATACGCTGACCAGTTGAACAAGATGAATATCACCCGCGAGAACAACGGTTACACAGAAGCCAACGGTAACAGCTCCCGTTTCTACGAGAAGGGCGACTACCTGGCATTGCGCGAGATTACTCTCAACTGGAACTTGCCAAAGACATGGATCAGCAGAGTAGGCATGCAGAATGCTTCCCTCTATGTAACAGGTCAGAACCTGTTCTACATCACTGGTTATGACGGAGCTTCTCCAGAGCCAGCAGCGTATAATGGTTATGGTGCAGGTATTGACAACGGTCGTTACCCAACACCACGCACATTACTCTTCGGTTTATCTGTAACATTCTAAAATTTGACTAAAATGAAAAAGTTTTTGAAATATTTTGCAGCAGGCTGCATGGTCTTCTCAATGACTAGCTGTCTTGATGTAGAACCACAAAGTGAGATTACTGATGCTGGCTACTGGAAGGAAGAAGGCCAGTTCAGTTCTGCCAATACCGGTCTCCAGGCAATGTTCCGCGACCGCACTTTCAACCTTTACCTTTGGGGTGAGATGCGTACCAATCTCTATGGTGGCAGTCCTTTCTCTGGTGAGGCAAGTAGTGGATATGAGTTCATGTGGAACAACCTCTTGAGCCAGGCAAGTCCAGCCATCAGCAACTATGGCGGCTGCTACGGATTTATCAACCAGCTCAACCTGATGATTGCCAAGGCCGAGAATACCAATATTATCAAGGAGGCTGCCAAGAATAACTATCTGGGTTCTGCCTATGGTATGCGTGCCTTCATATACTTCCAGCTGTTGAGAACCTATGGCGATGTCATCGTAGTGACCGACTATACCAAGGGTAGCGACATCAGCATCGGCAACATGGGTAAGGCTGCTTCTCCAGCAGCTGAGGTAATGGCTCAGATCAAGAAGGATATCCAGGCTTCTGAGCAGGCTTATGGCGACAACTACAAGTTTACCAACGGCAGAAACTACTGGTCTCTGGCTGCTACCAAGATGCTCAAGGGTGAGGCTTATCTCTGGAGCGGTAAGCAGATGGGCGGCGGCAACGCTGATTATCAGATTGCCAAGGCTGCTTATGAGGACGTGAAGAAGGCTGACGTAGCTTTGCAGAACGACTTTACCAAGGTATTTGCCTTTAACAACAAGAAGAACAAGGAGATTATCTACGCTGTTTATTACGGCAAGGATGAGAAGACTATGTGGAATGATAGATTCCGCTTGACTTTGGTGATGGGTTCTATGTTCTTCAAGAACTACTATGAGGCTGATGGTACTTCTCTGGCTGAGTCTGCCATGGGTAATATGGACGGTGTAATGCGTGTATCTCTCAACAAGGATATGTGGAAGGAGCTTTATCGTGACGGTGATACCCGTAAGGCTGGTAGCTTGAAGGATATCTATGCCAAGAACGAGGATGGGTCTCTCAAGTATGTTGGCAACATCCAGTATAAGTTCCAGGGTACCTTGCCAGAGGGTTACAACCAGCGCCAGTGGCTCGATGATTACCCAATCTATCGCTATGCTGACTGTCTCTTAGGTTTGGCTGAGGCTAAGGCTTTGCTGGGCGAGGATCCTGCTGCTGAGATCAACGAGGTAAGAAAGCGTGCTTACGGCGAGGAGTACTTCAATGCTCACCAGGCTGAGGTGGCTTATCCTAATGATACAGACGCTTCATTCTATGCCAACAACTCTTTCGTAGGCAGCGATGCCAATGTCATCGAGGCTGTATTGAAGGAAAGATGCCGTGAGTTCCTCTTCGAGGGTAAGCGCTGGCATGACCTCCGACTGATGGGTGCTGAGTATGTTACCAAGTATACTTCTGCTCATGCCGATAAGCTGTTGTGGCCTATCGATGAGAACACCCTTGGCTTGAACGGTCTGTTGCACCAGACTCCTGGTTACGACAAATAAGGAGCCTATTGTGGAATTTGATTTCGCCGATGAGGCAAATCGTTTTGTTTGATTATAAAAGAGAAGAGAGGGAATTCTGTTCCCTCTCTTCTTCATAAACTCTCTTTCTAAATCAACTTTGTGAATAACAATAATTCATCAGAATCAACCTAAATAAAAAATATGAATCGACTCTTACTTTTTGTGTTTTCTATATTTTTGTGCATGGCTGGCATCTCTGCCAATCATCCATCTTCATTGTTGCCTCTGCCTCAGAAGTATCAGTTCAACGGCAAGATATCCAGCGGCGAGTTGACGGTGGAGGAAAAATATGTGAGCCAGATTGAAGGAGCCAAGTTCCAGGAAGAGGCTTATCATCTATCGATTACCAGGAAAGGCATCCTTCTGGAAGCTACCACCCCGAAGGGTATGTATTGGGGACGACAGACGCTGGAACAACTAAAATACACTAAAAATAAAAAGACTTGGGTGCCACAGTGTGAAATCACCGACTGGCCTGCCTTCCGCATCCGTGGCTTCATGCACGATGTGGGCAGAAGTTATATTCCTGTAGAGGAACTGAAACACGAAATCAGTCTGCTGAGCAGATACAAAATCAATGTTTTCCATTGGCATCTCACAGAAAACCAGGCTTGGCGACTGGAATGCAGGAAATATCCGCAGCTCAATGCGCCTGAAAACATGGAGCGTGAGAAAGGAAAGTATTATACATTAGAAGAGGCCCGCCAGCTGGTGGAATTCTGCAAGCAGCACCAGGTGCTCCTGATTCCGGAAATCGATATGCCGGGACACAGTGCTGCCTTTGAGCGTACCTTCAAGACCGATATGCAGAGCGAGAAGGGCACTCAGATTCTGAAAGACATCATCGATGAGGTATGTGCTACTTTTGATGTACCTTATCTCCATATAGGAACCGACGAGGTTCAGTTCACCAATCCGGATTTCGTTCCGATGATGGTGAAATACATTCGCGACAAGGGCAAGAAGGTCATCTCCTATAACCCTGGCTGGAACTACAAGCCGGGTGAAATCGACATGACGCAGCTCTGGAGCTATCGTGGAAAGGCACAGAAGGGCATCCCTGCCATCGACTGCCGCTACCACTACGCCAACCATTTCGATACCTACGCCGACCTGGTGGCGATGTTCAACAGCCGCATCTATAACCAGTCTGAGGGCAGCGACGACCTGGCTGGCTGCATCGTAGCCTTCTGGAACGATCGCTTCATAGACAATACTCCTCAGTTGCTGGCAGAAAACAACTTCTATCCTTATATGCTCACCCTGGCAGAACGTGCCTGGCGTGGAGGCGGCAACTGCTATTTTGATGGCAAGGGCACCCTGCTGTGGGAGGATGAGCCTGAGCAGTTGGCTGCATTCAGGGAGTTTGAAGACCGCCTGCTGTGGCAGAAGAAGACCTGGCTGAAGGAAGTTCCGTTCCCATACGTATGCCAGACCCAGAGCGAGTGGCAGATTACCGATGCCTTTCCTAACGGAGGCGACTTGACCAAGGTGTTCCCTCCAGAGGAGAAAGAAGATTCCGTTTATCAGTATGAGGGCAAGACTTACAAGACCCGCAAGATCATCGGCAACGGCATCTATCTGCGCCATGTATGGGGCACGCTGGTTCCTGGATTCTACGCCAATCCACAGGAGAACCACACCGCTTATGCTACCCGATGGATCTACTCTCCTAAGGAAAGAAAGACCCAGTTGATGCTGGAGTTCCAGAACTACAGCCGTTCGGAAAGCGACCTGGCTCCTCATCAGGGCACCTGGGATTACAAGTGCAGCCGAGCATGGCTCAATGGTCAGGAAATCATGCCTCCTGTATGGGAGAACACGAATACCGAGCGTTCTAATGAGATTACGTTGAAGAATGAGAACTACATGTCTCGTCCTGCGATAGATATTACCCTCAAGAAGGGTTGGAACAAGTTGATGCTGAAACTTCCTGTCGGCAAGTTCTCTTCCAAGGAGACCCGACTTGTGAAATGGATGTTCACGGCAGCGCTGGTTGATGAATAAAAGTATTATAAGATAGGTTTATATATATGTTGTATGGTAAGTTAAAGTTTCCTAGTAGAGTGTTGGCAGCAGTTTTGCTGTCGGCACTCTCGATGGGGCTCCAGACAGTAAATGCAGCCCCAAAGAAGAAAGCCCCAGTAGTAAAGGTGGCTTGTGTTGGTAACAGTATTACCTATGGTACAGGTATCCAGGATAGAGAACATTTCTCTTATCCTGTACAACTTCAGAAGATGTTGGGAGACAAGTACCTGGTAGGTAACTTCGGTAAGCCGGGTGCTACCCTGTTGAAGCATGGACACCGTCCGTACATGCAGCAGGAAGAGTACAGACAGGCAATGGCGTTCAAGGGCGATATTGCTGTCATCCATTTGGGAATCAACGATACGGACCCAAGAAACTGGCCTAACTATCGTGATGAGTTCGTGAAAGATTATCTTTCCCTGATGGACTCTCTGCGTTCTGTGAATCCGAAGGTACGTTTTATTCTGGCTCGAATGACTCCGATTGCCCACCGCCATCCCCGTTTTATCTCGGGCACCAAGCAGTGGCATGATGAGATACAGGAGGCTATCCAGGTGGTAGCAAAGGTGAGCGGAGCGGAAGTAATCGATTTCCATGCTCCTCTCTATCCTTATCCTAATCTGTTGCCGGATGCCATCCATCCAAATGCGGAAGGTGCCGGCATCCTGGCGAAAACCGTTTATGGCGGTATTACCGGAAATTATGGTGGATTGCAACTCTCCGGTCTCTATACGGATGATATGGTTTTGCAGCGCAATGTGCCGCTCGATATCCATGGCATCGCCAATACGGGCGACCAGGTAACGGTGAGCATTGCCGGACAGAAGGCTACTACTGTTGCCAACAACCGTGGCGAATGGAGCGTAGTGCTGCAGCCGCTGCCAGTGGGCACCGACTATACGCTCACCATTCAGGCTGGCAAGCAGAAGAAAGAGTTCCGCCATGTGGCTGTAGGTGAGGTCTGGTTGTGTTCGGGACAGTCGAATATGGCATTCCGATTGAATCAGGCTGTTACCGGCAAGAAAGACATCGCTCAGGCTGATGACCCTGATTTCCGTCTTTTCGATATGAAGGGAAGATGGGAGACATACGATGTGGCTTGGCCGGCATCCTGTCTGGATTCTCTGAATCATCTGCAGTATTTCAAGAATACTACCTGGAAGAAGGTTTCTCCGGAAACTGCAGCCCAGTTCTCTGCCGTAGCTTATTATTATGGTAAGATGTTGCGGGATAGTCTGAAGGTGCCTGTGGGATTGATCTGCAATGCCATCGGCGGTGCTCCTACGGAAGCCTGGGTAGATAGAAATACCTTGGAAACCCAGTTCCCGGCTATCTTGAGAGACTGGTTGCACAATGACTTTATCCAGGATTGGGTAAGAGGCAGGGCTGCCAGGAATCTCACCCACGATGCTACACATCTCGGTCGTCATCCATACGAGCCATGTTATCTCTACGAGAGTGGTATCCTGCCTTTGCAGCAGTATCCTATCAAGGGAGTGATCTGGTATCAGGGTGAATCGAATGCCCACAATATGGATGCTCACGAACAACTCTTCCGCCTTCTGGTGGATAGTTGGAGAAGCAATTTGAAGAATCCTGAGATGCCTTTCTATTTCGTGCAGTTGTCTAGCCTGAACCGTCCTTCCTGGACCTGGTTCCGTGACAGTCAGCTCCGATTGATGAAATCCATCCCGAATACCGGAATGGCGGTGTCTTCCGATCAGGGAGATTCGCTCGATGTGCATCCTACGAACAAGCAGCCGGTGGGTGAGCGCCTGGGGCGCTGGGCTTTGAACCAGACCTATGGTCATAGTGTAACCCCATCAGGTCCTATATATAATAAGGTGGTAAGAGAGGGTGAATCGCTGGTGGTTTCATTTACCTATGGCGATGGCCTTCGTACTTCCGACGGCAAGGCTCCATCCTGCTTCGAGATGGCAGAGGAAGAGGGTCTCTTCTATCCTGCACAGGTGAAGATTGAGGGAAACAAGGTTCGACTCACTTCTCCAGAGCTCAAGGCGCCGAGATTTGTAAGATATGCATGGCAACCTTTCACACGTGCCAATCTGGTAAACCAGGACGGTTTGCCGGCATCTACATTCCGGGGAGAAATCAAAACGGGCATCAAGTCCCTGTCTGGCTTCCCTTCTGGTGAGGCTGGCTATGAGCTCGGTGTCTCTGCTTGTTATTCAGGATTCATCGGCGACTACCTGATAGTGGCTGGTGGCTGCAATTTCCCTGAATCTGGAAAGAAGAAGTACTATTCGGGTATCTATGCAGCGAAAGTGACAGGCAACGAGGAAACCTTACATTGGGAGATGATAGGCAACTTGCCTGAACCTGCGGCTTACGGTGGAGTAGTAACCTCTGGTGATAGCCTGGTTTTGGTTGGTGGATGCAATACCGAACATAGTCTGAAAACTGTCTTGAGTATCCATTTGGACAAGAAGAGTGGTAAACCGATATTGAAATCCTTGTCAGCCCTGCCTTGTACGGTAGATAACATGGGTGTCTGTCTGATGGACAATCGCCTGTTTGTTGTGGGGGGCAATCAGGATGGTCATCCTTCCGCTTCCGTTCTCACCTGTGAACTCGGAAAGAATCTGGAATGGAAAAAGGAAACGGAAATGATTGGCGAACCGAGAGTTCAACCGGTCTGCGCTGCCTATGATGGCAAGCTCTATGTCTGGGGTGGCTTCTATCAGAATGGCAAGTCAAGTGTCGTTGCCACATCGGGATTGCGTTATCTTCTCCAGGGCAAATGCTGGAATCCGCTTCCGGCACCCCGTAATGGCGAAGGTAAGGAACTCACCTTGACGGGCGCTACTGCCATGCTGGCTGTGAGTCCCGACGGTGAAGCCCAGATCATCTGCGCCGGAGGCGTGAACCGTGATATCTTCTGGGATGCCATCAGCGGAACCTATTCCAAGGTGGCACAAGCTGATTATTTGAAGAAGGACATTTCGTGGTATCAGTTCAACGGTTGTCCTTTGACATATCAACTGAAAACTGAACGCTGGGAATTTCTTTCCCACCAAACCCCTCTACTGGCTAGAGCGGGAGCCCAAGTGGCAATGCGAAAACATACATTATATTATATTGGCGGTGAATTGAAGCCTGGTCTTCGTTCACCCGGTATAGTTCAGTTAGATTTACGTTAATTAATGATTCTACCAGTGTGGTATGATAGTCTGGCGAGGCTTCATCCACACTGGTTTTTCTATTTTATGAAGGTCTGTTGCAAAATGAAAGCTAAAACACTTGTTTTCCTTTTATTTTGTATTATGTTTCTTGAAAAAGGCTATTAAATAGAAAGCAAACTGAAATAATAAAAGCAAAAAGTAAGTAGATAACTATTTGATTAATCAAATTGTCGTATCTTTGCACTCGAAAACGAACAATATGTAATTTAAATAATAGGAGAGATTAACATGAAAAAGATCGAAGCAATTATCCGCAAGACGAAATTTGAGGATGTAAAGGAAGCTTTGCTTGCCGCCGACATTGAGTGGTTCTCTTACTACGATGTAAGAGGAGAGGGCAAGATGCGACAGGCTCGTATCTATCGTGGTGTCATGTATGATACCAGCAGTATTGAGCGAGTGTTGTTGAATGTTGTCGTGCGCGACAAGAACGTAGAGAAAACTATTCATGCCATCCAGGAGGCAGCCCGTACCGGCGAGATTGGTGATGGTCGAATCTTTGTAATTCCTGTAGAGGATACCGTAAGAATCCGTACAGGTGAAAGAGGCGACATCGCTCTTTATAATGCGGAGCAGGAAAAATAAGATGTGGAAGGGAGGAGAGAGATTAGTTTTCAGATTGTATCAACACTTTAAAGATTTTGTGTTATGAGTGTACAGGATTTAGGAATTTCAGTAGATACCGTATGGATGCTCTTGGCAGCCATGTTGGTCTTTTTCATGCAGCCGGGATTCGCCCTCTGCGAGGCGGGCTTTACCCGTAGTAAAAACACCGCGAACATCTTGTTTAAGAATTTCGTTGACTTCATGATCGGTTCTGTTCTTTTCTGGTTCGTAGGATTTGGATTTATGTTTGGTAGCGATGGCGCCGGATTCATCGGTATGCCTAACTTCGGCGACCTTTCTTTCTACAAGAATGCAACTGGTCTTCCTACAGAAGGCTTCCTGATGTTCGAGACCGTATTCTGCGCTACCAGTGCTACCATCGTTTCAGGTGCCATGGCAGAACGTACCAAGTTCTCTATGTATTGCATCTATTCATTCTTCATCTCATTGATCATCTATCCTGTAGAAGGTCACTGGACATGGGGTGGCGGCTGGCTTTGCAATGCTGATGCCGGTTCATTTATGATGGACACCTTTGGTGCTGCCTTCCATGATTTCGCAGGTTCTGCCATTGTACATAGTGTTGGTGGTGTCCTCGCCTTGGTAGGTGCTATCTGCTTAGGTCCTCGTTTGGGTAAGTACCGCAACGGCAAGAGTATGGCTATCCCTGGTCACAACCTGATGGCTGCTGCCCTCGGTGTATTCATCCTCTGGTTCGGATGGTTCGGATTCAACCCTGGTTCTCAGCTCGCTGCTTCTGGTGAGGTTAACCGTGTTGCTATCAGCCACGTATTCCTGACCACCAACCTGGCTGCAGTCTGCGGTGGTTTGGGTACTATGTTTACATCTTGGATCAAGTATGGTAAGCCATCATTCTCATTGACATTGAATGGTATCTTGGCAGGTTTGGTAGCTATCACAGCCGGTTGCGACTTGGTTAGTCCATTGGGTTCAGCCATCATTGGTCTTCTGGCAGGTATCATCCTGGTATTCTCTATCGAGTTCATCGATACCAAGCTTCATATTGATGACCCTGTAGGTGCTAGCTCTGTACATGGTGTATGTGGTATCTTCGGTACCTTGATGACAGGTCTCTTCGCCCTCGATGGCGGCGCTTTCTATGGTGGTGGCTTCGGTTTCTTTGGTGCACAGGTCTTCGGTATCATCGTTATCGACCTTTGGGCAGCTGCAGCAGGTATCATCCTCTTCTGGGGTATCAAGAAGATCTGTGGTCTCCGTGTTGACAAGCGAATCGAGGAGGAAGGTCTCGATATCTACGAGCATGGTGAGAGCTGCTACAACTAAGGTACTTTCATATATTGACGAGAGAGATTATTGATAAAAGTTTTGGTGCGCAGAATTATTATTTGTAATTTTGTACCCAAAACTTTTTAAAACAGGAACGGAGCTGGTGGATGGATTCGCCGCCTACAACAGAAAAGAGGTGGATGAGTTCTGCAGTTCCTTATTATTAACGGAAAAACAAGAGAGATTATGAAGAAGATTTTAGATATGAAGAAGATGGGTGCGTTGGCACTCGGTTTGATGGCTTTTGCTCCTGCTGCCATGGCACAGGACGAGGTAGAAACTTCTATCGGTGCTGATATCGTAAGCCAGTACTACTGGCGTGGTCAAGATTTGGGAGCCGTTTCCCTGCAGCCTACCTTGGGTATCGGATATAGAGGTCTGTCTCTTACTGCTTGGGGAAGTGTAGGTCTTTCTCAGCCGGAAGATACCAAGGAGTTTGATCTTACCTTGGCATACGAGACTGGTGGTTTCCATATCGGTGTTACCGATTACTGGTTCAACTCTCCTAACGAGAAGTATTTTGCTTACAAGGCTCACGAAACTTCTCATGTTTTCGAGGCAAATGTAGGTTATGACTTTGGTCCGCTTGCCTTGAACTGGTACACCAACTTCGCCGGCAACGATGGGGTCAACAAGGATGGCGACCGTGCTTATTCATCTTATCTCGAGGCTACCGCTCCATTCAAGTTGGGTGGGTGTGATTGGGAGGCAAGCATCGGTGCTGTGCCATTTGCCACCACCTTCTATGGTGATGCCAACGGTTTTGCCGTTACCCACGTAGGTGTCAAGGCTACCAAGGATATCAAGATTACCGATTCCTTCTCTGTTCCTGTCTTTGCTCAGGTAGCAGCTAACCCTAGCACAGAGAAAGCTTATCTGGTAGTTGGTTTCACCCTGCAGCCATAAAGTGAGGTCATTTTTTCAGTTAGCATAAATATAAGGGAGTGTGTCATAAACTTATGGCACACTTCTTTTTTCCTCCATTTTACAATGCCATACTGCAAGAACTGTGAAGAAACTGAAAATAAAGCCTCAGAAAGACAAAGATAAGAGAATATTTTGTATCTTTGCATAAAATATATATGGAGGAAAAGAATATGGCAAACATCAAACGAAGAAGACTGCCGGTAGGCGTACAGTCTTTCAAGAAAATCAGGGAAGAGGGATACGTCTATGTTGATAAGACAGATATCGTCTGGGAGTTGGCAAACTATGGTGACCAGTATAACTATCTGAGCCGCCCTCGCCGATTCGGCAAGTCTGTGCTCGTAGATACTCTGGAAGCTTATTTCCGCGGCAGAAAGGAACTCTTTGAAGGTCTCAAGATCATGGATATGGAAGATGACTGGAAGCAATATCCAGTCATCCGACTCGACATGAGCCGTGGAGGAGCCAGCGCTGAAGGAATCCGCTCGTATCTCAATCTGTGCTTTAAGTCGTATGAACAAAAGTATGCCATAACGCCTGATCCTACCGCGCAACTTGCCGATCGCTTTGATGCCATCATTACCACAGCTTATCGGCAGACTGGCATGCAGGTTGTAGTACTCATCGATGAATACGACTCTCCGCTGCAGCATTCCTGGAAAACTCCTGAGCACGAAGAATGTACCAATGTGTATCGAAACGTGTTCGCCATTTTGAAGGCTGACGATGAGTACGAGCGCTTCGTCTTTATCACCGGCATCACCAAGTTTACGCAGATTTCCCTGTTCTCTGCACTCAACAATCTGACCAATATCAGTTTCCTGCCACAGTATGCCCCTCTTTGCGGTATCACGGATGAGGAAATCAGCGAGAATTTCATGCCAGAGTTGGAGAAAATGGCGGAAGTGAATGGTTGGACTCTGCAGCAGACCCATGACAAACTGAAGGAGTATTATGATGGGTATCACTTCAGCCGTAATAATATGGTAGATATTTATAATCCTTTCAGTCTCATCAATGCGTTGAATTCGAAGAATTTGGCTAATTTCTGGGCAGCATCCGGAGCTACTTCCCGGCTTCCTAAGTTTATCACCAATGCAGAGTTGAGTTTGGGTGATTTTGAGAATTGCCGTGTTCTGCGCAACATCCTGGAGACTTCGGATGTAACGGGTGGTGGACCAGCCCTGTTCCTTTATCAGTCGGGCTATCTCACCATCAAGGATAGTGATGAGTTCGGCTATGTTTTGGGATTCCCTAATGAAGAGGTGAAGCAGGCGCTCTACGAAACCGTGCTCCCAGCTCTGACTATGCGAGAGATGGGAGACATCCAGTCGTTGCAGGCCAATCTGTATATGCAGTTGGGCACCGGGCAGTTGCCGGATGCGATGAAGTCATTGAAGGCATTGGTTGCCGATGTGCCTTATAGCAACAAGAAGATGGCTTCCATGGATATGGAGGAGCGCTATCGTCTGGTCATCAGTACGATTTTCAATGCCATCGGTTTGAAGGTTGAAGTAGAGCACATGCTTTCCACGGGCAGGATAGATATTGTGGCAACTACTTCTCGCTATATCTATGTGATAGAACTGAAATTGAGAAACAATGGTGGCAAGGAAGCTGCCGTTCGCCAGATTATCGATTGTCGCTATATGGAGCCTTTCAAGGCTGACAGGCGAGAGGTGATAGGACTCGGAATCGAACTTGACGAAGATGGCAAGGGATTGATCGATTGGAAAGTGGCAGAAGAAGAATAGAAGTGGCATATTTGACGCCAGTTAGCATAAATATAAATGCCGATAGTTCTGAAACATCAGAAACTATCGGCATTTTCTATATGTATATATTATAATAAGGTGTATTATAAGTTGTTCAGCAAGTCTGCCTTGCCATCATTAATCAACTTGATCACCAACTCTCCGAAGAGGGTGTTCTGCCATGCGAACCAAGGACGGGTATATTTAGAAGCATCATCCTTGTGGAAAGACTCATGGATGAATCCCATACCGGCATCAGTATTCAGCAGCATCTTCATGCAGAAACGAATCTCATCATCGCTCTGTGCGGTGAAGCACTTCATCATGATAGACATAGGCCAAGGCATGTCGTAACCGATGTGTGGACCACCGATACCTTCGCCAGCCTTGCCACGGAAGAAGCAAGGATTGTCCTCACTCCAAACGAAACGGCGGGTGTTCTGGTAGATAGGGTCGTTCATAGGAACATCACCCATATATCCCATACCCAGGAGGGAAGGAACGTTGGAATCGTCCATCAGGAGCTGGTTGCCGAAACCATCTACCTCGTAAGCATAGATCTTGCCATACTTAGGATGGTTGTAGATAGCATACTTCTGCAGAGCAGTATGTACCTCATCGGCAAGACTGCTGCAATCCTGCGCAATCTTCAGGGCAGCATCTTTCTTTGCTGCATCCTTCTCTGCCACGTGCTTCAAGATCTCTGCTGCCTTGTTCATGGAAGAAACTGCCATGAAGTTGGATGGAATCAGGAATGGAAGAATCGTGGCATCATCAGAAGGACGGAACATGGAAGCAATCAGTCCTACTGGTTTTACCGGAGCGCCGAAGCCGTCCCAGCCGATGGTATCGAAAGCACGGTCAGAAACACGGGTAAAGTGATAAGCCTTGGCTGTCACCTTGCGCTGCTGCTCGTGGAAGGTCTTCAGGATATTCTCGATAGCCTTCATCCATACCTCGCCGAAAATAGAGTCATCGCCTGTCACCTTCCAGTATTCGTAGGCCAGGCGGATAGGGTAGCAGAAGGAGTCGATCTCATATTTGCGCTCGAATACATCCGGCTGCATCTTGGTGCGGTCTTTCTGCCATCCGGCACCGGTAGGGCCGTCATTGAAGGCATTGGCGTAGCGGTCGATGTTGATGCACTTCAACTGGCGGAGAATCACACCCTTCAGCATCTTCTTCAATTTTTCGTCCTTGTTGGCAAGCGCCACGTAAGGCCATACCTGGGCACCTGAGTCGCGGAGCCACATGGCTGGAATATCACCGGTATATACGAATGTATCATCATCACCATTTTCGAGCACACGGTAGTGAACGGTACTCTCCAGGGTGTTAGGATAGCAGTTGGCAAACATCCAAGCCAACTTTGGATTCTTCTTCAGGAGTTTCTGTACTTCCTTGATCTTCTTCTCTACAGCTGTAGAAGTGAAGAGACGGTCCTCTACAGGAGGACGCTTTGACTCATATTTGCCGTTGACAGGGGTTACCACCTTGGTATAGCGTGCATGCACATCTACCTTGGCATTCTCCTGAGCCATAGCGCTCATAGAGGCAAGAAGAGCCATTGTTAAAATAGTCTTTCTCATTATTTATATGTTTTGTTAGTTAGTGCTTGATTCTTATGGACGGTCTGCTGGACGGGTTCCCCACTTTGCTGGCTGGTTGCCCATCTGCAGTTCGAGGGTGCCGCCCTTCATGATGTCGTTATACATGATGTATGACTTACTGTATGGCTTGCCGTTCAACTTCACAGACTGTACGTACATGTTTTCCTTGCTGTTGTTCTTGCAGACGATGCTGAAGGTCTTGCCCTTGCCCACGTTCAGTTCAGCCTTGTCGAAGATTGGGCTACCGATGATGTACTTGCCGCCAGCTGGCTCTACCTGATAGAGACCTACGGAAGAAAGCACATACCATGCAGACATCTGACCTACGTCTTCGTTGCCGCTCAAACCGTCGAAGTCATCCTTGTACATCTCGTCCAGGGTCTGTCTGAGCAGACGAGCACCCTTCCAAGGCTGACCTGCATAGTTGTACATATAGAGCACGTGATGACTTGGTTCGTTGCCATGTGCATACTGACCGATCAGACCAGAGATGTCTGGAGATGCATTGTCGCCCATCTCACCGGTAACGATGAAGAGAGAGTCGAGCTTGGTCACGAATTTCTTTTCATTGCCGAAGAGCTTCACGAGTCCGTGAACATCATGTGGAACCAGCCAGGTATATTGCCATGCATTTCCCTCGGTATAGTCATCTTCACGATGCTCTGCTGCGAATGGGTTGAAAGGAACACGGAACTTGCCGTCAGAACCCAGACCGCGCATAAAGCCGGTCTCCTTGTCGAAGTACTTGCTGTAAGCCTTTGATCTGTTCTCGAAGTACTTGGCATCTTCCTTCTTGCCCAGCATGCGAGCTACCTTAGCCACGCAGGCATCAGCCAGCGCATATTCCAATCCCTTGGCTACGGTTTCCTTGGTAGGCTCCTTGTCGTATGGCAGATAACCGTACTTCTTGAGCAGTCCCATACCACGTTCATCGAGCATAGCCGACTGCTTCAAGGCTTCGTAGGCTCCTTCCTTATCCTTTACATAGCCCTTCAGTACCATATCGGCAAGAACTGGAATGCCAGGGTTACCCACCATACAGTTGGTTTCGTTACCCATCAGATGCCATACTGGCAACTTGCCCTGCTGGCGATAGATATTGATGAAGGTGCTTGCCATATCTGGCAACATGTCGGTATGGATCATGGTCATCAATGGATGAGCAGCACGATAGGTATCCCAGAGTGATAAGGTGGTATAATTGGTGAAGTTGCCGTCATAGACCTTGCCGTCGGCACCGCGATACTGACCGTTGACGTCTGAGAAGACAGATGGAGCGGTCATGGTATGATACATGGCTGTGTAGAAGATGCGGCGGGAGGTAGAATCGCTGGTCTCGATGTTCACCTTTGCCAATTCCTTGTTCCAGGCAGCATCTGCATCTGCTACTACCTGACGGAAATCCCAGCCCGGAATCTCTTTCTCCAGGTTCAGCTTGGCATTCTCTGCACTTACAGCCGACAAACCGGTCTTTACCAACAATGGCTTGGTGACATCAGCAGCGGTAATCAACCATCTGCCGGTGCCCAATGACTTCACGGTAACAGGCTGAGAGAATTCTGCAAAGAAGAATGCCTTCTGGTCGTTCGCCCATCCCTTGGAGAAACGGTGACCAGCCACGGTGGTAGCTGTAGTATTATCTACATTCATGTCCTTGGCTCCATCCCAGCCGATACCCTGCTTCAGGTCGAGTACTAGCTGTGCCTGTTGTGCATCAGCACCAAAGGTATAGCGCTGGAAGCCGGCACGCTGGGTAGCGGTCAGCTCCACCCATACATTAGGCTGTTGCAGTTTGACTGCATAGTATCCAGGACGCACGTTCTCGTTGTCGTGACTGAACTTGATTTCTTTCTGGTTGCCATCTGTTACGGGCAGGAATGCCACGTCGCCCAGGTCGCCGATACCGGTACCGCTCAGGTGCTGGTGTCCGAAACCGATGAGGATGGAGTCAGAATGATGATAGCCGGAGCACCAGTCCCATCCGCGGGATGGTTCTGTAGGACCTAGCTGGACATATCCGAACGGAACGTTGGCTCCGAGGAAAACGTGTCCATGTCCACCTGTTCCGATTCTAGGGTTGACAAACTGGGTTAGCTTGCCCGACTTAGCCTGTTGAGCAAGCGATACCTGAGTGTAGCCGCCGGCTAGCACGCAGGTCATCATTAAAAGATTTATAATTCTCTTTCTCATAATGCTATAGTAACATCTACGGAATAATTGAATAAATTAGGTTATTTGTAATAAAACTAATAATACTGCAAAGATACGAAAAAAATGGGAAAAACGGCACTATTCTATATATTTTTTAACTAAACTTTCATTGGATATTTTATTAGGGTGTCCAGTTCTCTGTTCTTGAAAACAAGCTGGAAACATCCCTGTTAATTG